>JBBSKN010000003.1:0-90583 GCA_038256265.1 Phormidesmidales cyanobacterium | reverse complement strand
GCGGGTGTCGTTCCAGTCGGTAATGGTGCCGTAGTCGCCATTAAACTGAAAGAAATCCCGCAGGGCATAGTGGTTATGCTTTTTAGGAAATTTTTTGTGCAGACGGTGGGCGTTTTCTGTGGTCATAACCATGGTTGAACAAGCCTTGTAAGACTGTCTTCAGTGATAACTGTAATGTGAATGTGCCCAAGCCCGTGCAGAATTAACATAGAGCTAGGAGAATATCAGATGGGCTTACCCCTCACCTCAGCTCTCAATTAACGGGACTCCAGGGTTAGGGCGGGTCAGACACCCCTTCAGGTGATACAAAACGTAGTAATTAACCCGTGGCAGCAAATTGCCCGGAAAACCGTGATGGGTCTGCCGAACAATAAAGTTTAGCGCTGTAGCTGGGGCGATAGACGCAGCCATCCTCTCAGTCACACCCTTCTTACGCCACCCTTATGCGACAAAGAAGTCGAGGCTCCTAGAAGTAGTCTAAACAGACTCACCTAGGGTGACACGGCTCAATTCTAGAATGGGCAAAAACAGTTTTAGTTCTTCAGCATTGAGGTGTTGAGCAATCACCTCTTGCATGGCTATGTAGGTAAGTTTGCAGCTTTCCTGGGCACCAAAGGCGCGCATAATGGTTTGGAACCAGGTCAGCAGATTGTCTTTAAAGCGCTCAGGGTCGTCAAGCAGCAGCGCCACGGCGCTATAGCGCAGCACCCGCACGGTGTCGCGCTGCCACTTAGCGGTCAGGTCTTGACCACCAATTAAAAACGTGTCGGGCTTTTGGGCCTTGAGCTTAGCCATCACCTGAGCCATGATTGGCTGCTCAGCCCCCTGAATCTTTTGGTACGCCCGCAGTCGGGTGCTGACCGAAGACAGGTAGCTCTGGAAAAACATCAGCTCTGCATCAGAGGCGTAGCGGCCATCGGTGGCTTGTACCAAGGCTTGGATGTTAGAGAGCATGCAGATTAGGTCTCTTATGGGAAGATAACTATATTATTCCCGTATGTTTCGAAATGTAAACAAAATGACGACTACAAAATTGACTTTGTTTATTTTGCGGTCTTGTGCTTTGGGGAAAGAGGTGTTCTAGAGCGATTCAACTGCTTCATCAGGCATTTTTGGGAGTATATGGATCCCGTTTGTGAGTCCGCAATAAAACTTAAACCCGCTGGGGCCATGATGCCCAAGCTCTCGTAGTAATCTGATGAACATGGAATGACCCCCTATTCAAGCCTGCCGTGGTTTTGTGCAATTAGCCTAAGCTAGGGTTTGGTCTGGGAAAGCTGCCAATTAATATTGAGTTTCAAGAGGCATTTTTCATGGTTCAACGTGGTTCTAAAGTTCGTATTCTCCGCAAAGAGTCTTACTGGTATCGCGAAGTTGGCATCGTTGCCACCGTTGACCAGAGCGGCATCAAATACCCTGCGGTAGTGCGCTTTGATAAGGTCAATTACGCGGGCATTAACACAAATAACTTTGCCCTATCTGAACTGCAAGAGGTTGAAGCGCCTAAGGCTAAGAAGCCCGCTGCTAAGCCGGCTGCTGCCCAGGGTTAGACTCGCCGAGAAGATTCTTGGCTCAGTCGGAAGCTGCCGTCGGTTTCCTAGGCGTTCTCATGAGGCTGAGGCTGGTTCTAATTCACTAAACCCCATCCAATTTTTAAGGTCTGTGTTTTGGCACGGGCCTTAATTTTCTTTGGGTAGAGCTTCCTGGCCTTTAGCGCCCAACGAGTTGCTATAGTTCAGAGACACACCGTGATGGGGGCTAAGACCCAGGGCTAAACCGTGCCAGAACTACCTGAAGTTGAAACCGTGCGTCGGGGGCTCGAGCGAGTAACGCCGGGCCATCGATTAGAAGGGGGGCAGGTGCTGCTGGCGCGGGCGATCGCCCACCCCACCGCAGATGAGTTTTTAGCCGGGTTAACCGGTGCTACCCTAAGCGCCTGGCACCGCCGGGGCAAATATTTGCTGGGCCAGCTTACCCAGCCTGACGGCAGCCCTGGGGGCTACCTAGGGGTGCATCTGCGCATGACCGGCCAACTGCTGTGGCTCGACCCCAAAACTCCTGTACAGACCCACTGTCGGGTGCGGCTCTGGCTGAGCGATAACTACGAGCTGCGCTACGTTGACCAGCGCACCTTTGGCCGCCTTTGGTGGGTGCCCCCAGGGATGCCCCCGGAAATCATTGTCACGGGCCTACAGGCTCTGGGGCCAGAACCCTTCGATGAGGCTTTCTCGGTGACCTACCTGCGCCAGCACCTAGGCCTCAGCCGCCGACCGATTAAAAATGCCCTACTCGATCAGCGGCTGGTAGCAGGCCTTGGCAACATCTACGCTGACGAGGCCCTGTTTGTCAGCGGGGTAAGGCCGCTAACGCTGTGCGATCGCCTGGACTCCAAGCGGCTCCAGCACTTGCACAGCGCCATTCGCGAGGTGCTGACCACCAGTATCGAGTCGGGGGGCACTACCTTTAGCGACTACCGCGACATCTACGGTATCAACGGTAACTACGGCGGCGTGGCCTGGGTTTATGATCGCGAGGGCCTACCCTGCAAGGTTTGTGCCACTGCCATTACCCGCCTCAAGCTAGCAGGGCGCTCGGCCCACTATTGTTCGCAGTGTCAGCGCTAGGGGCTGGAGGATAGGTGAGTAGAGAGTAGGTGAGTAAAGATGTATGCCTGGGCCAAGGACGAGACCGTCGACGGGTAGGGAATATTTGACCAATAGTTCGTGTAGAGTAAGGCAGAAACGGATAGAGAATAGACCTATGGCAGCAACTCTAAAGCGGGGCGACATGGTGCGGGCCGTCCGCGAAAAGCTAGAAAACAGCCTGGAGGCAACCGCCAGCGATAACCGGTTTCCGCCCTATCTGTTTGAAACCCAGGGCGAGATATTAGAAACTAGTGAAGACTATGCGCTGGTCAAGTTTGGGAAAGTGCCTATCCCTAACATCTGGCTGCGCCTTGACCAACTCGAGAAGTTTTAGCTTGTCAGGTGGTCGAGACTAAGGCTACCGACTTTAAAACTTAAAAAGCCCTATTGAGAAGCTGCTAGCAGCTTCTCAATAGGGCTTTTTCGTAAAAGCAACCGCTGGGGCCGAAAAGGGCTACAGCTCAGAATCAATCGGCAGTCCACCGTGGTCAATGGGG
Source organism: Phormidesmidales cyanobacterium (assembly GCA_038256265.1). Classification (GTDB taxonomy): domain Bacteria; phylum Cyanobacteriota; class Cyanobacteriia; order Phormidesmidales; family Phormidesmidaceae; genus Nodosilinea. The sequence continues at coordinate 87,441 of JBBSKN010000003.1, read as the reverse complement.
CCACCAACATCGACCACGGACGATATTTCAGGAATAGGGAACGCAGGCTGGTCTAGAGCGATGTGCAGAGCCTCGGGCTGTGAACCTGTCGCCATGCGCCAGGTTCCGCTGCCTGCCCCAGTTCCCCCAGATAGGAGATGAATGACGCTAAAGGCAGCCACCCCGGCACAGGCCATGGTTACTAACCTAATGCGGTGATTGAGCTGGTGAAACACCCCGCCCAAAGTCTCGTCTGCGTCACAGGCCGGTGGGCAAACTTGGGTGCGCATGCCCTGGCGCAGACTTAGTAGACGATTGTAAAGAGAGCGAGTATCGTCACAATCTCTGAGCCAAGACAGTACCTGCTGACGCTCATCGGGGGTTACTTCACCATCTAGATAGGCGCTCAGCAATTCAAAGCGATCACGCTTAGTGGCATCTAAGCCGTGACCGCAGGGCATAACGGGCTGCAATGCTTTGCCATCGTTTTGCACCGGCTTGGTGAGCAACGACTGAACTTGGCTAGGCGTGTAAGAGGAGGTAGTCATACCAGAAACAACACCTGGATTGAGCAACTAAACAACGATCAGGGCAGATAGTGACCTACCTAGGAAAAATCTAGGCGCAGTATTTCGACTGCCGCTACTGATCATAATGCCAACACCCTAAAATCGGTAATCCCCCGATGGTAATTCACAGAGTCTGAATCTACTCCGCGAGATAGATCTTTTAGGAAGTGCGACCCAGCCTAATGTTTACCGACTGGCCCGGGATTGATCGATATATATAGATCAATGGCCTAATCGCCCAGAATCAATGGCCTAGGTAGGGTTGAAGGTCAGCCTGCAGCCGTTGTCTAGCGCGGGCAATGCGTGACTTGACTGTGCCGAGAGACACTTCGGTCATATCGGCAATCTCTTCATAGGATAGGCCCTGAATCTCTCTTAGCACGATGGTGGTGCGAAAGACTTCAGGCAGATCGGCGATCGCCCGGTGCAGCTGGTCGTAAAACTCCTGGGTCATCATGGCGTCCACGGGGCCGGGCGCATTGGCGGGCACATCCCAATCGATGGTGCCATCTTCGAGGTTGAGGGGGGCATCTAAAGAAAGGGTGGCCCGGTTACGCTTGCGCCGGCGCAGTTCGTCATAGAAGAGATTGGTGGTGATGCGCCCGAGCCAGCCCTTGAATTTAGCTGGGTCGTTTAAGCGACGCATATTGCGATATACCCGAATCCAGACCTCTTGGGCCAAATCGGCCCGGTCAGGCCAGTCGGGGGCGAGATGGTAGAGCAGCTTATCTACATGACTTTGGTAGCGGCGCAAAAGCTCAGCAAACATCAGGCGCTCGGGCCGTAGCCGCTGCTGACACAGAGCTACCAGTTCAGTGCTGGTCAATTGTTCAGGTTTTATAGCGGGCTCGGGGGCGCTGAGAGCAACAGGCCAAGTCGAGAACATAGATTGACTCATAACTTTTCTAGTAGTAGGCCGACATCTTCATGACCACCGACAAACCGCTGGGCTTGCGTAGAGGTGGCGTTGTGGCTCCAAAGACAAGTGTGATTAATCAAGTGCGATTAATGTGAAACATTGTGACGAAGAGGCTGTCTTTCCCTTATCCCCCTTGTGCCTGTGAATTGTCTGGCACACCCTTCAAGGCCCATATTGGGTACCGTGAGCGACCCAAACGCCTTTGAGTCTGGCCAATGGGGTGATATAACAGACTACATACCCTGTAATGACGACGGGTATCCCCATCTTGGAGAGGTGGCAGAGTGGTCGAATGCGTCCGACTTGAAATCGGATGTCCCAAAAGGACCGTGGGTTCGAATCCCACCCTCTCCGTACCGTGGGTCGCATGATTTAGCTACCAGGTAGTTGTTTGCGATCGCGCTCGAAGTTTTCGTATTACTGACATGCATTGGCCTGTCACCGAGTTGCATTGGCAATCGCAGGCCTAGCCATGGCGATCCATCATGCGATCGCGCTGGTTCGGTTCACCCCACACCGCAGTACGGGAGGGAAATGCGCCATCGCAGTAGGGTTCCTCCCACTTGGGGAAGAGGGTAGACTGGCGCACCATAGTAACTGTAGAGAGCGAAAGCTCAAACGCTTAACCTAACTCACTTCGAATGTTTGGAAAAGCAAATACCAGGAGGTTAGAAACCTATGATTATTCGTCGTTACCTAGACCCAATCACCGAAATCAACGCCATTCGCCGCCAAATTAACGATGCCTTTGGCGACCTCACCACCGAGACCCTGGCCAAGACCGACTGGGCACCGGCTATTCGCCTGGTCGATCACGGCCATGATTTTGTGCTCACCGCTTACCTGGTGGGTGTGACCGCCGCCGCCCTTGACGTGCAGGTGAGTGCCGATGTGGTGTCGATCTCGGGCACCCGCCCAGCTCCCGAAGCCCCAGCCGAAGCAGAGGCCAATGTGCTCTACGACGACACCCGCTACGGCAGCTTCCAGCGCATGGTCAACCTGCCCGACGCGGTGCAAAACGACCAGGTGGTGGCCGACTTTAGCAACGGCGTGCTGACCTTGACCCTGCCCAAGGTGGCCGAGGCCCGCAACAAGGTGGTCAAGATCAGCCTTGGCGGCACCGAAGCCCCTGCCATTGAAGCAGGCCAGGCCTAGGTATTCTCAGCCCAAGCGGTTGAGGTTTAAAAGTAAGTCATGATCACCGGGGAGGCATTGCCTCCCTTTTTTTGTGCGGGCCAGTAGGGTGCAGGAATAATAGAACAAATACTTGACCAAGCTGATGGCGACAAGCTCTAACAGCCGGGGGTTCAGGGTGTACGGCATACGGTTCAAGGTGTACGGTTCACGGCCTGCCTTAAACCGTATACCTTGAACCGCATACCCCCTTACCGGTCGCCTTTGGCCTGGCAAACTACTCACCAAAATCGCTCAGGGCTGGGGTTTCTCAATGTCGGCGTCGCCGACGGTAAAGGTAAACGACAGGGGGTTATCGACCCGCTTAGAGGCGTGGCGCAGTTCTAGCCCCACAATTAGCCCATCTTCGTCGTAGTCGAGAATGAGGTTGGGCGAAACGCGGGCGGTTTCATCGACCTCGCGCTGGTTGAAGGCAATTTGCAGGATATCGCGATTGGGATCGTAGGTAATCTGCATGGGCAATGGGCGACAGCGGTTCAACGGACAGTGTTATTGCCGCCATCATAGAGTGTTTCGGCCCCAATGGCTTCGCTCAATGGCTTATCCCAATGGGTTGACCCGTCCATGGTTTAGCCCTTAACCACGGGTACCGGGCTGGGGCGGTGGTGGTTAAACCGCCGGGGCCAAAACAGGCCACCTACCCAACCGTACCTATTCACTCCCCGGCCATCCACTCCCTGGCATTCACTGTCCAGCCATCCACTCCCTGGCCTACTCTTTCCTTCGGAACGCTTCGCGAGCGGGAAGCCGCTGCCGCGTTCGCCACTTCTTCACTAGGGTCAAAGTTGGTCTGAGGTCTGAGGATCAAATTTGGCTTAGCCAGGCATGTATTGGTTAACGGGTGCCCTGCTGCTGCCCTGCGGCTATGGTCTGGCGCAGGCTTTCGTGGCCGAAGCTGTAGCCGCCCCCCAGGCGGCGCAGCAGCCCCGTAGACACCATGGCATCGAGCCAGGGGCGAGCAGCCAAGGGCAGGCCGCTGCGCTCTCCAAGCAAGGCCCGCACAATCCCGTACTGTAGCCCAAACGAGAGCCACAGTAAGGCGCTGAGCAGGCCCGCCACCAGCATTCTGGCTCGACTTAGGGGGAGTAGGGCCAAGGGCGGTTGCCCCGCGACCACCGCTGGCATGACCAGCAGCAGCAGCGCGATCGCCCCCAGCACCGTCACCAGCAGCACCGTATTACGCAGCGCCAGGGCCAGATCTTGATTGGGGATTTGGCGGCCCTGGGCTACCCCCGCTAGCCCGCCCCGCAGCAGCAGCACCAAGCCCACGCTCCAGCCGGCTAGGGCACCCACGGCCCCACCCCAGCCAAAGGCCGCCATACCTCGCCCTAAGGGGGTCAGCAGCAGCGCCGCCACCGTGCCCACGCCTAGGCCCAGCACCAGAGCCAGCAGCCCCGTGGTGAACACCAGGGTGCTGAGGCGACTGAGGGGGGCGATCGCCAGCCCCAGCCGCAGGTAGGCAAAACTCTCTAGGTCAATCTGTGAGACCAGTAGCCCCAGGGCTAGCCCCAGCAGCAGGTTGCCCCCTACCAGGCCCATTACCAGGGCAATGGCCAGCCCCAGCATCAGTCGATAGAGCAGCTGGCGAGGCGCGGGAAGCCAGCTGCTCTGGAGGTCGTCGAGGTAAAACAGGCGGGGGCGCAGCTCTAGCTGGGTGGCCAGCCAGCCCAGGGAGGCGCGGTGTCGAGCCGAGTTGCCCTTGGCTTGGGCCAGGCGATCGTCGACGTAGCGCTGCATTAGGTCGGCCTGGCTGCGTACCGGGGGCACCGCCAGGTGGGGCATGGCCACCAGCATGGTCAGGTACAGGGGCAGTCGGGCAATCTGCTGTAGCACCTTGCTGCCCTTGATCACCGGCCAGAGCTCGGGGCGATTTTGGCCGAGCACGTAGTCTTTAACCTGCTGCGCCGCCAGGGGAATGATGTGTACCCCGCCGTTAAATTGGTCAAAGGTAAACCCCGACGCCTCGATCACCTGGCGACGGCAGCAGAACAGGGCGGTTTGGCTGGGGTTGGTGCGCAGCAGGGTTTCTAGGGCGGCGACAAACCGCCGCTTTTGGGCGGTGTCGAGGTGATCAAAGCCGTCTATTAATAATGTGAGCTGGGCGTTGTCTACCCAGGCGATCGCCGTGGCCTTGGCCACCCGATAGTCTTGCCAGAGGGCGGCAATCAGCCACTCCCGCAGGGTTTCTCCGGCCCAGGCCGACACGTCAACCAGCACCGGCACTGGCCCGCCCCGCTTCAGCAGCAGATCGCCCACCGCCAGCAGGGTGTGGGTTTTGCCGACCCCCGCCTCGCCTAAAATCAGCAGCCGCCCGTCAATGCCGTCGCGGCGAAACAGGTCGGCGATCGCCCCGGCTGAAGTCAGCACCTGGTTGTCTTGGCGACCAAACTGCATGCCCCACACGCGGTAGTTCATAGGGATCTCGCGGCGCGGGGCCACCAGGGGCAGCCCCGCCCGATGGGCCGCCAACTGCCGACCGACCACCTGGGCCAGGGCTTTGAGGTCAGCCGCCGCCGGAGCCTGGCCAGGAATGAGCGATCGCAGGGTACTGGTAACCATAGAGCCAACCCTCGTAACGAGCCTAGTAGCGGGGCACCGACCGATCAACCACTAACGAGTAGGCATCGATGCCGCCGGTCACATTCTTGAGCTGGGTAAAGCCCTGCTGGGCCAGCCATATACACATTTGGGCCGACCGCATGCCGTGGTGGCAGAGCACGATGGTCTCGCGATCACACTCAAACCGACTGTGAATGGTCTCTGACCAGGCGGCAAACTCGCTCAGGGGCAGGTTCTCAAACCCAGCCAGGCTGGCGGTCTCTACTTCCTGAGGCTCGCGCACGTCGAGCAACTGCACGGCATCCCCGCCCTCGGCGAGGCGCTGGGCCAGGGCCTCAACGCTGAGGGCGGCATAGGGGGCGGCGTCAGAAGAAATAGTCATGGGTTAGTTCTAGGAATTAATTCTGGGGGTAATTCTAGGAAGGAAGCGGTGGGCTGGCCAGGGGGCTGACGGAATTTGGGAATAGCCTGTCCGTAGATACCCTTAGACTTACGCAACCTTAACCCATCCCCCCGGAAAGGTGGTATACCCTCGACACAGCCGCACCCGCGCGCATCCCATTCTGTACACACTAAACCGATGAAAACCATTGGCCTGATTGGCGGCATGAGCTGGGAGTCATCCCTGGAGTACTACCGCATTCTCAACCAGACCACCCGCGATCGCCTGGGGGGCCTGCACTCCGCCAAAATCATCCTGTTCTCGGTCGATTTTGCCGACATGGCCGCTATGCAGCACGAAAACCGCTGGGATGACGTTTTAGAAATCTTGGTCGAGGCGGCCCAGCAGCTGCAAATGGCCGGGGCCAGCATGGTGCTGCTGGGCGCCAACACCATGCACCGCCTGGCCAACGATGTTGAGGCCCGCATTTCGATTCCGCTGCTGCACATTGCCGACGCCACCGCCGAGGCGGTTAAGGCCCAGGGGTTGCACCGGGTGGGCCTGCTGGGCACCAAGTTCACCATGGAGGAGGGGTTTTACTGCGATCGCCTGCGCGACAAACACGGCCTGGATGTGATCGTCCCTAATGTCCCTGGTCGCGAGACAGTGCACCACATTATCTATGAAGAACTCTGTCAAGGCCACCTCAAGCCCCAGTCGCAGCAACAGCTATTGAATCTCTGCCAAGAGTTGGTGGAGGCTGGGGCCGAGGGAGTGGTGCTGGGCTGCACCGAGCTAGAGCTGCTGGTCAGCCAGAGTGACGTCACCATGCCCCTGTTTCCCACCACCCGCATCCACGCTGAGGCGGCGGTCAAGCTGGCCCTGGGGTTGTAGGGGTCTAAAAACCGGGTTTCTGGGGTGTGGCGATGACCCTTTGGCTATGCGAAGCAGAAACCCGGTTTCTGGCAGCGGTGATAATGGAACCCTACGCTTGAGGGATGTCAAAACAGGGTTTGAGTTGGTCGTCGGCAGCGGCGATCGCAGTTCTAATATGCCGATTCGTGTTCTTGGCGACGACCTCCACTAAGCGCCTAGCCAGCGTAGCGGGCATGCCCATCTGCTCTAGCCGAGCATTCAGCGCCCGGTTAAACGCCGCTGCCAGAGCTGACTGATGAAAGGCAACCTGGGCCAGTTGGGCATCTGAGTCGGTCAGCTCAAAAACGCCCAGGGCTTTGACTTCTAGGGTGATGTTTCTGGCCCGAGGGGTGCTGTCGTTGTCGGTGAGCAACTGCCCCAGCCGAGGGTTGCGCTTCACCAGCTCGCGAAAGCTCTCTAGGTAAGCCGCCTGGCTCACCAGCGCGATCGCCTGGGCTTGGGTCGGCTCTTTTTGAGTGGTCTCTCGATAAAACAGCAGCAGCCCGGTGCCGAGATCTGCCAGGGGCAGGGTTGACCCCACCAGCTTGCCTAGAGGCGCGTTGATTGCATCGAGCATCGAGTCGAGTTGAAGCACCAGTGGGGGCAGCTTTGGACTGTTGAAGCCTGCTGTCGCCAGCCCGGCGGCCAGGCCCAGCACCGCGTCGGCGGCATCGGCGGCCCGCTCAGGGTTGATTGCCCGATCGCGCAGATCGGTGGTGAGAAAGTCCCAGAGGTGGGTGGCCATGGCGGTGCAGCGGTAGAAGTGGGGCAGTGGCGGGGTAAGAGACAGGCTCTAACAGCCAAAGCTATTGATTAGCCTAATGGCACTCTGGGGGGCGGGGGGCGATCGCCCGGAAAATCGCCCGGAAAACTTTAGGGTATACACCAAGTGAAGCCAAGATACCTTGACTGCGGGCGATCAGCAAAGCAAAAATAACGACGGAACTTAGCCATCTCAAAGGCCTATAGTTTCAGGGTGACGATGCTTTGGTCGTCTTGGCTTTCAAGCAAGTTGACTGCATTGACTGAGTAGATCAGCCCGCTAGTCAGCTAGCAAGCGGTTGCCGCAAAAGGATGAAGAGGAACTATGAGGATCCCTATAATAGGGCCAATTATGAGTCGAAACCCGCGCCCATATTACGATCCGTTAAGGTTTATGGGGGGTGGCGATGAGAGCCTAAATCTCTCGCTATAAACTGGTCAAAGATTAGGAAACCCTTACTGTAAAGACCGATTTGACTTACCTTTGGGGGCCTCCTTAAAGCTGTCAAACCCAGTCGTGACCACATTGGAGTTTTGTTTCAATGTCCCATTCCGTCAAAATTTACGATACCTGTATTGGCTGCACCCAGTGCGTGCGCGCCTGCCCTACCGACGTGCTAGAGATGGTGCCCTGGGATGGCTGCAAGGCCGGGCAAATTGCCTCCTCTCCCCGCACCGAAGACTGTGTCGGCTGCAAGCGCTGCGAAACCGCCTGCCCCACCGACTTCCTCAGCATTCGGGTCTACCTGGGTGCTGAAACCACCCGCAGTATGGGTCTGGCCTACTAGGGCACATTTCTTGTGCCACTGCTGTGTTGATAGAGCTGTCGTCATTTGAACAAGCCCCTGGGGTTCATCCCTCAGGGGCTTTTTGTGGGTCTATGGAAGGGTTCAGCAAATGCTCCCACACCGACAATAGTGCGCTTGCTAGGAGAATGGCGGCCCATTCGGGCTGGATGGCGTTTTTGGTGGGGCAAGATATCGAAAATTGCCACATTAGCAGGGGGGCAATGCCCACCCAACCCATCCATCCACACTCGTCCTCTCCGCTCTACCCCACCTGCTGCGATGCCTTCACCTGGGGCTGGGGCTGGGGCTGAAACTGGAACAGGGTGTAGACCACATTGCGGCGAATGCCCGTCATCATATCGAGGAAGACCTCATAGCCTTCGCTCTTGTACTCGATTAGGGGGTCTTTTTGGCCGTAGCCGCGCAGGCCCACGGTCTCCCGCAGGGCATCCATCTGCTGCAGGTGGTCGCGCCAGAGGCCGTCGATCTGCTGGAGGATAAAGAAGCGCTCGGCTTCGCGCATCAGCCCCGGCTTGATCTGATCGACCTGGGCCTCTTTGATGTCGTAGGCAATGCGGGCCTGCTCGTGAAGGAAGGTGCGAATTTCGCCCACGGAGAGATCTTCGAGCTGATCGGGGGTGAGGTCGGCCAGCAGGTAGACAAACTCTTTGACCTTATCGACCATCTCCGGCAGTTTCCACTCTTCGGGGGGCAGCTCGGGGTTAATGTAGGCAGTGACGATGTCATCCATGGTTTGCTCGGCGTAGCCGATCACCATTTCCTTGAGGGCGTCGCCTTCGAGCACTCGGCGGCGCTCGGCGTAGATGGCGCGGCGCTGGTTGTTCATCACCTCGTCGTACTCGAAGACCTGCTTGCGAATGTCGTAGTAGTAGGTTTCGACCTTCTTCTGCGCCCCCTCTAGTGATCGCGTCAGCATGCCCGACTCGATCGGCATGTCTTCTTCGACGCGGAAGGCGTTCATTAGACCGGCGACGCGATCGCCGCCAAAGATCCGCAGCAGGTTGTCTTGCAGGCTCAAGAAAAACTTGGTAGAGCCGGGGTCGCCTTGGCGACCGGCCCGGCCCCGCAGCTGGTTGTCAACCCGGCGCGACTCGTGGCGCTCGGTGCCAATTACGTGGAGGCCGCCTCGCTCGATCACCTTGTCGTGCTCGGCGTGGGTAAAGTCTTCGTACTCGTGGCGAATGCGGTTGTAGACATCCCGCAGCTTTTGAATCACCGGGTCATCGGTGGGCGCTTTTTCGGCGGCGACGGCCAGCTTGTCTTCGGCCTGTAGCTCGCTCAGGCTGCGATCACCGTAGGTAACCACGGCAAAGTCCACGGTGGTCTTGAGTTCGTCGAGGGTGGCCGCAGACAGCTCAATGGGGAAAATATCCGGCGACGACTTCCAGGTTTTGACTTTCTTGCCGGGGGCAAACCCCTGGGCCGGAGCGCGGCCCTTGGTGCCGGGCACCGCAGTGACGCCAAACTCATCCTCGTCTTCGGGTTTGACGATGCGGGGCATCAGGTACTCGCGCACCTTGAGGCGGGCCATGTAGTCGGCGTTACCGCCCAAGATAATGTCGGTGCCGCGCCCGGCCATGTTGGTGGCAATGGTGACCGAGCCGCTGCGCCCCGCCTGGGCGACGATCTCCGACTCGCGCTCTACGTTTTCGGGCTTGGCGTTGAGCAGGTTATGGGGCACGCCGCGCTCGCCCAGCAGGGCCGAGAGCACCTCAGACTTTTCGACGCTGGTGGTGCCGACGAGAACCGGGCGACCGCCCTCGTGCATCTCGGCGCACTCTTCGGCCACGGCCTTCCACTTGGCCTCTTCGTTTTTATAGACCACATCGGAGAGGTCGCGACGGGCAGCGGGCCGGTTGGTAGGAATGATCGTGACTTCGAGCTTGTAGATACGCTCGAATTCTGCCTCCTCGGTTTTTGCCGTACCGGTCATGCCCGACAGCTTGGGGTAGAGCAAGAAGAAGTTTTGGTAGGTAATGCTGGCCAGGGTTTGGGTCTCAGGCTGAATCTCCACATGCTCTTTGGCCTCGATCGCCTGGTGCAGACCATCGCTCCAGCGGCGACCGGGCATCACCCGGCCGGTAAACTCGTCTACGATCACAATTTCGTCGTTGCGAACGATGTAGTTGACGTCTTTGGTGAACAGCTCTTTGCCCTTGATGGCGTTAAAGATGTAGTGCGCCCAGGGGTCTTTGGGGTCAAACAGATCTTGCACGCCCAGCACTTCTTCAGCCTTGATAAAGCCTTCGTCGGTGAGCAGCACGTTGCGGGCCTTTTCGTCGACTTCGTAGTGCTCATCGGCGTCGAGCTCGTGGGCCACCTCAGAGGCGCGAGTGTACTTCTCGCTGGGGCGCTCGACCTGGCCTGAGATAATCAGCGGCGTGCGGGCCTCATCCACCAGAATGGAGTCAACTTCGTCGATCACGCAGTAGTTAAAGGGGCGCTGCACCACGTCTTCCATGGCGGTGGCCATGTTGTCGCGCAGATAGTCAAAGCCAAACTCGCTGTTGGTGCCGTAGGTGATGTCGCAGCTATAGTTGTGGCGGCGCTCGGCGGGCGACATGCCCTGCTGAATCAGGCCCACGCTGAGGCCAAGAAAGCGGTGAATTTGCCCCATCCACTCGGCGTCGCGGCGGGCCAGGTAGTCGTTAACGGTGACCACGTGGGCACCCTTGCCCGACAGCGCGTTGAGGTAAGAAGGCAGGGTAGCAACCAGGGTTTTGCCTTCCCCGGTCTTCATCTCGGCGATTTGGCCGTCGTGGAGCACCATGGCCCCGATCAGCTGCACGTCGAAGTGGCGCATGCCCAGCACCCGTTTCGAGGCTTCGCGGACGACGGCAAAGGCCTCGGGCAGCAGATCGTCCAGCGATTCGCCCTTTTCTAGCCGCTGTTTGAACTCTGTTGTCTTACCCGACAGGGCCTCGTCGGAGAGCTGCTGAATCTCTTCCTCCAGCAGATTGATCTCGACCACGTCAGGGCGATATTTCTTGAGCTTGCGCGCGTTGGGGTCACCGAGGAGGTTCTTCAGCATGAATTCAGACAGCCTAGGTCAGCGTAGGGGGTTGCACTTAAGTCAATCGTAACGGGAGACCGCTCGGCAAGGGGCGATGTCCACACCTGGGGCGGGTCAAAGACGAGGTTGAGAGCGATCAAAAGTGCTTTTCTATCCTATCACCTGGCTTGCGGGGCGGGTTTGCTGGGGGCTGAGGTGACAGCTAACGACCCCACAGGCTTTTTCAATTTTCAATCAATAACGAACGGTGTTGGCCACCCTGCGGAGCAAAGATTACCCGTGGGGGTACTGTGGTTTGCCGCTTAGCCCCGTTTACCTTAGGGCTATTGCAACGGCTGAAACCCCACGCCCCTAAGGCTCTTAGCGATAGGTGGAGTTTCACCCACTGCTCCAGCGGTGCGTTATCGGTCCAAGAACTCTGGCTCCCAGGTTCTGCTTTACTCCCCCATAGCCCTATGGAATTCAGGACGATCGTCAACTTTTTGCAGCGGCAACTCGCTCCTGAGGGGCCAACGGCCCTGGCGCTTTCTGCCGCCGATCCAGAGGTTACGGCCATCCAGCCCCTGGCTGGCGATTCATTGGCCCATTCAGCCCATTCACTGAGGAACACCCCCATGGTTGATTGTCAGTACAACAATATGCAGCAGCGCGACTATGAAGCTCGCCGCGCCGAGGCGGCAGCCCTGCGTGACCAAACGCGGGACGATGCCGCCAGCGACTTTAGCGTTACACCACCCCCGATCAACGGCGACGAAGATCGCTTTAAGCACATTGGGTTTCCGGGCTTTGCCTCGTTCTCTAAGGGGTTGGCCCACAACGCCAACGGCCTGGTTGACCCCAGCTCGTTTCAATCGCTGCTGGATGCGCTGCAAGTCGGTACCCAAGAAGCCCTGGAACAGGTGCAGCTGGGCGGCGGCAAGCGCAAGCTGGGCAACCCGCTGAATGCGTTCTCTTTTCAGCTGATCGGCAACGACTCTAACGGGTCTCGCATGGCGGCGGCTCCTGCCTTTGCCAGCCGCAGCACCGCCATCGATATGGTCGAGCGCTACTGGATGGCCCTCTGCCGCGATGTGTGCTTTGACCAATATGCCAACAGCGGCCTGATTCAAGCGGCCTGCGATGACCTCAATGCGCTGGGCTTTGGCGACCAGTTTGGCTTTGACTGCACCCCCCAAACCCTGTTTCGCGGCCCCTACGCGGGCTGCAACGTCGGCCCCCACGTGTCGCAGTTTTTGCTGCAAGACTTTAACTTTGGCAACCAGCCGATTCGTCAGCAGCAGCGCTACCCGCGCCCCGGCCTCGACTACATGACCGACCTCGACACCTGGAACCGGGTGAACAACGGCGACATTGACCCCAATAACACCGATATTGTCGATGGCAGTCGCTATATCAGCACCCTGCGGGATGCCGGGCAGTGGGTGCATATTGACTTTCCGCACCAGGCGGGGCTGTGGGCAACCATTCAACTGCTAGCGCAGAAGGCAGAACTATCTGAGGCGGTTCCCTACGGCCGCGACATCACCACCGCCGAGGGCTTTGGCAGCCTGGGCGGGCCAGATATCACTGCCCAGACCGGGCTGGCCGGGGTCTATGCCCTGAAGCACGCCTGGTTCCAGAAGTGGTGTGTGCACCGTCGGCTGCGGCCCGAGGTCTATGCCCAGCGGCTAGAACTGTTCCGCCGTGGCGTTTTGGGCGGCAATAGCGAGAACCCCTGCGACAACGAGAAGTTTAACGACTTCTTTGGCGAGGGGGCCGATGTGTGGCGGCACACCCAGGTGCTCGATCGCATCTATGAGCACAACCGCCAGCAAAATATCGCCCAAAGCCGGGGCGACCGCGAGGGCAACTGGCTGCTGCCCATGGGCTTCCCCGAAGGCAGCCCCACTCACCCGGCCTACCCCGGTGGCCACTCGGCCTTTGCGGCGGCATCGGCGACCATTGCCAAGGCCTACTTTGCCGATGGCCCCTTCCCCAACCCCAAGGTGCCGGTAGATGGCGGCGCTAAGCTGGCCGACTACCACCGCAAGGATGAACAACTCACCATTCACGGTGAGCTGAACAAGCTGATTGCCAACGTGACACTGTTTCGCGATGGGGCGGGGATGCACTGGCGCACCGATGGCACTACCTCGGGGCCAAATGCAGGTTGCGATCGCCCTGGCACGGGCATCGAGACGGGCGGCAACCTGCTGGGTGAGCGACTGGCGATCAGCATGCTGCGCGACACCCGCCGCACCTACCGCGAGGCCGTCGGTGAGTTTGCCTTTGAGAGCATCAACGGTTATCCGGTTCGGTTCTAGGGGCCTTACTCCAGGGGCATGGCCAGGTCTTCTGGCTGTGCCCTACCCGCCCTGCGATCGTGTTTCTCTAAAGTGGGTTAAAACTTGCCTGCCTCCAAGACCCCCGGTTTTTTCAAAAAACTGGGGGTCTGCCTCGATGCAGACCCCCTTGGGACCAGGGGCAGGCTCTTGCTGCCCATAGGTCAATCAATTGCCCCCCTTTTCAAGGGGGGTTGGGGGGATCGATGCAAGGTTTATGATCTCCCCGATTACCCTCGGTAAACCTGCTCGATATAGCCCCCCTTGGGAAAGGGGGCAGGTTCTTGCTGTGCTCGGCAACCCTGCTCGATGTAGGCCCCAAAAAGACAGATACTAATAGTACCGACCACCGATTATCCTCCTCGGTTATGGAGGGTGGGGTAATTCTGTCGCCATGCCGCGCCCACCGCGCCAGCTCGTCTCAGGATATTGTTATCACGTCACCATTCGCTGCAACAACCGCGAGTTTCGGCTGATTCGCGACGAATGCCGCGAAATCTTGCTGTACGCCATTGAGCGGTGCAAGGAGAAATATGGCTTTAAGCTCTATGCCTTGTGCATCATGAGCAACCACGTTCACTACTTGCTAGAGCCTGCCCAGCCGGAAGATCTACCCCGGATTATGCACTGGCTCAACTGGTACACGGCGATGTGTTTTAACCGCATGCTCAACCGCACCGGGCACTTTTGGGAAAAGCGCTACCACAGCACCGGGTTCCCAAATACCGACTATCGGCGGGCGCTGAATACGCTGCGGTACATTCACGCCAACCCCAAGGCGGCGGGGATACAGCAGGGCTTTTTTTATGACTACAGCAACTACGGCAGCTATGACCGATTGACCACCGATGGGCTGACCCAGTGGCACCCGGCGTTTTTGGCCCTGGGGGCCACGCTGGAGATCTGTGCGGCGGCTTACCGGAAGTTTTGCCAGCGCTATCAGCCCAAGCCCAAACCAGAGAAGCGTAACCACTGGGGCAGCAAAAAACTGGCGGCCCTGCGGCAAAAGATGAAAGCTCGCAAACCTACCCCTGGGCAAAAGAGCCTGTGGGAAGAGTGGAGTGCACCCTTGGAAGAAATCCGGGAAGTGGCCAAAAAGTTTGTGCTGGCCAACTGCCTAAGCCCAGATATTGTCAGCGCCCGATTTGAAAACTCGACCTGACCGCTGTGCCAGGTAAGGGATCGCCGAAACACCTAGTTTTCCGTGTAGAGGGGGTCTGAAATAATGCTTTTGGATCGGGCTGGAGCGCTTATCTGCTACAGTTTACAAGTCTCGATGCGAGAGAAGAGAACCCACCCCCCCCCCCCACGCCCCACCACCCCTGGGAGAAGGGAGGTGTCCCTTGGGAGATGCAATGTTATATATAAATTTAAATTTCCAAGATCCGTTTCTGCGCCAGGCCACTGCATCTCCAAATCTTTCAAACGCCTCATTATGATATCGCCCATCGGCAATGCCACCGACTGAGAGATAAATTTCTTTTTGCACGCTAAAGCCAAACTTGCCCCGGCTATACTTCACCCACAGCCCATCAATGGCTAAAAGCTCTTCACAGGGGAAGTTCAGCAGTTCGTCAGACTCGAAATACTGTCCTACTTCCTTGCCCACAGTAGTGATCATGAGGCGATAGGTTTCATCATCGGCCTCTTTCCACTGGCCATTTTTCAGAAATTCCTCTAGCTGCTGATAGCGCAGAGTTTTAACGTCGGCAGTGAGATGTTTTAGATCACGCTCTAACGAGGCATCCAGCTTTTCTGGATTGCGATAGTCTCGCAGGCAGTCGTAGGCCAACTGAGCCGCTTCTTTACCGAGTTCGCAAGCGTGGCGAATCACCTGGGTTAGCTCCCCCGGTGGTCGTTGGGCGGTGTAGAGCAAGATAGTTTCTCTCCACCAGGCGTTTGACCAATTCTTTAGCAACAAATTTAGCCCCGTTACCCCTGCCGCATCTAGCTTGCCTGCGGCAAAATACCCCTGAAAGCTCAGGTGAGGAAATTCGTAGTAGCCTTTTTCGCGCTCGACCAGCAACTCGCTGACCTGCACCATTTGCTTGAGAAAATTAGCGGAGTCAATCTGCTCTTGATGCAGAGTTTGGTGCTGGCCAAAGAAGCCCAGTACCTGGTTCTCAGCCAGGGTAGGGCGATTGGTCTTGACCATGGCCAGAGCCAGGTCTTGCAGCACTTTTGAGCTTTTGGTGTAGGGCAGCAGCATGACAATGCCCCGCGCCCTAGGGCGATCATCGAGCTGTAGCTTGCAGATGCCCCCATACAGCTCAATGCGGCGGCGGGGTAGCTCAATGCCAGGGTCAAACCTGTGGTAGGTAGCCAGCATATTGAGCAGCAGCGGGTTTTGGGCCATCTCTTGCAGCTCGGGCCGTTGCGGGTCAGCAATTTGAGCCAGCAGATTGTTTGCCTTGCGAGTGGCCGCAGCCTGGGCTTGGTCGCGTTGCTTGTCGCTGCGGGCACAGCGCTCTTGGCACAGGTACCAGCGCTCAACAAAGCGCTGCTGCTGGCTGGGGCTAAACTTTTTGACAAATAGCGGGGCCGTAGGGGGCTTGGCTTGGTAGTCTTTAAACCCCGCCGGGCGCGAGGTCAAAATAAACGTAGTCTCGCTGTATTCCCGCATCTGCTGGCTGATCCAGTGGCTCACGGCGGGGCGCTGCCCTTCCGCTAACTCGTCAAAGCCGTCAAACATCACCAGGGCCTCGCCGCGCTTGAGCAGGTTTGTGGCCCACTGGGGCGGCGGCTTGAGGGGCGTGCTGGCCGACAGGGTAGGCAGGTAGTGCTGGGTAATCAAGTCTGGCAGAGGCGGCAATGCTTGCTGATCTACCAGGTCTCGCCAGTCGCGCAAAAACAGCAGAAACGGCACCAGCTTAGGGGCTTTATAGCGTCTGTACTTGCCTTCCCCATACATGAGGGCAATGTGGCGCATAAGCGTGGTCTTGCCAAAGCCGCCCTGAGCTTGAATGACCATCTGCTTAAACGTGCGGTCTCGGCGAGAACGGCGCAGCAGATCCCAGATGTGCAGCCCGTCCGGCGCTGGCTCTGCCCTGCCAGGGGCAATGGCGTGTTCTGCACCATACCCACTGAGTTCCAGCGGCACAAAAACCTCTTCAAGCATAGGGATAGCGGTTTCGTCAGGCTGAAACCCCTCTGTGTCGTACTCTTGGCAGGGCTTTGCCTGAAGCTTGAGATAGTTGTCCTCAAAACCTGAAAACTGCCATCGCAGCGTTTCTAACAGGCTATCGAGCCATCGAGCTAAAACATTGGCATGGTTGCCAGCCCTCTCGCTGTAGATTGCCGTCAACCGCTCGATGAAGTTTTTGCTGTAGCCCGCCCAGACCGCAGAGATCACCGCAGCAGGAAACAGGGCAATGGCCACAAGCCAGTCTTGCTGGACTAAAAATGAGGCAAGAGCCAGAGTACTCCCGCCCAGGGGCGACCAGCGCACAATACTCTGTCCGATCTGCTTTAGCATGGGCAACTTGGGCGCAAGGGTCAGGTTGCCTCCTATTCTGGCCTACACCTGGAAAACATTGATACTCAAGATCAGGGCTATGCTGAAAAAACGACTCCCTCGTTCCCATGCTCTGCGTGGAAACGCCGCCCATTGGCGCTCCTGCGCCCCAGGCTCAGACGACGCAGGAGCGTCTGGGGAGCTGTCTCGACGCAGGAGCGTCGGGACAAGTGCAGAATAGGTGGAAAGAATAATGCAGGCCCTAGACTTAAACCGCACCATTACCGCTTGGTCTTCCCTGGCCGACACGATCTTTGTGTCGCACACAGAGCAAGACTATAACCACCTGGTAGACCTACTCGATCGCCTGATTGACCAGGTGGGCGAAGACGAAACCCACCCTCTCGCCTCCCTGATGGACGTCATCGGCGTCTTGATCGAGAGCTACGAAAATAGCTATGTGCCCGAGATCAACTAACCCTGGAGCCTCTATTGGGCCGCCAGTTTCTCTCGTTCCCATGCTCTGCGTGGAAACGCCACCCCGGCGCTCTTGCGCCCCAGGCTCAGACGACGCAGGAGCGTCTGGGGAGTTGTCTCGACGCTGGAGCGTCGGGACAAGTTGAAGATCGCTGTGTGCCCGAGGTCAATTAATTCTGGAGGCTCTACTGGGCCGCCAGCTTGGCCCGCAGCCACTGGCGAAAGCCCTTCACCCAGGTGGTTTCTCCCACGGTCTGGCTCTCCTGCAAAAACCGCCGCAGATCCTCCTGACTGAGCAGCGGCAGCACCGTAGACGATCGCTGGGGCCGATAGCTACCCTCCACCAGAGCGTAAATCGTCGGCGTTTCGCCATCGAACCGCCACACCTCTGGTACCCCCAGCGCTGCATAGACCGCCATGCGGTTGAGCGAACTGCTGGTGTTGTCTATCTCAATCGCCAGATCCGGGGGCGGGTCAACGGTCAGATCGATGTCGTCTTTGCCGCGAACCGCCTGCTCATGCTGAATGTAGTAGCACTGGTCAGGCTCTAGGCCCTGTCTCAGGTCTTCCCGGCTCCAGGTGGTAGACCCCAAACTGCGAATTTCGGTGTCGGTTTCTTCGGTGGTGACCTCAACCATGCGGCCCATGAGCTTTTTGTAGCCTTCGTGGGGAGGGAGCGGCACCATAATTTCTAGGGTTCCCTGGTCGTAGGTCAGCCGCTGGCCGGGGGCCGCTTCTAGATCGCGCACCAGCCCTTGGTAAGTCGCCCAGCTGACTCCCGGCAAAATAATCTGATTTCGGGGTGGGGTGATTACCGCTGTCATCGGCAGCCTCCTGATGGTTTGTATTGTAATCCCTCGTTCCCATGTTCTGCCCCATGTTCTGCGTGGAAACGCCACCCCGGCGCTCCTGCGCCCTAGGCTCAGACGACGCAGGAGCGTCTAGGGAGGTGTCTCGACGCAGGAGCGTCGGGACAAGTTAAAGCCTGGGTAGCTCAAGTCGGGGCCGGTATGCGGGCATGGCTCTTTGTTACAATTTTGGTCGCGCCCCATGGCGGCAGACCCCATTGCGGGCAGACCCCCTGGCCGCTGACCTATGCCTCTACCCAGCGAGCCTCCCCCGTCTATGAACATGGCCCAGCCCCCGTCGTCGTCCCCTCGCCTGCACCGGGCCACCCTAGAAACTATGCTGCAAACTCCCGAGGCCGCTGCTCCCTGGTCTATTGAAGACAGCGAAGAGCTGTACCGCATTCACAGCTGGGGGGAGCCGTACTTTTCGATCAATGCCGAGGGGCATTTGACCGTGTCGCCTAGGGGCGATCGCGGCGGCTCCCTCGATTTGCTCGATCTGGTCGAGGCGATCAAGCAGCGCAACCTCAACCTGCCCCTGCTGATTCGCTTCTCGGATATTCTCGAAGACCGGATTGAGCGGATCAACGCCTGCTTTGCCAAGGCGATCGCCCGCTACAAATACAGCGGCGTCTATCGGGGCGTGTTTCCGGTCAAGTGCAACCAGCAGCGGCAGTTGTTAGAAGATGTGGTGCGCTACGGCAGGCCCTACCAGTTTGGCCTAGAGGCCGGGTCAAAGCCCGAGCTGCTGATCGCCCTGGCCACCCTTGATACGCCTGGGGCGCTGCTGATCTGCAACGGCTACAAAGATCGCGACTACATTGAGACCGCCATGCTGGGCCAGTGCTTGGGGCAGCAGCCAATCATCGTCATCGAGCAAATGAAGGAGCTGGAGATTGCCATTGAGGCCAGCCAGCGGCTGAATATTCGCCCCGTGCTGGGGGTGCGGGCTAAGCTCAGCACTAAGGGCAGTGGGCGCTGGGGGATTTCGGCGGGCGATCGCGCCAAATTTGGCCTCACCGTGCCCGAAATTCTCGCCGTGGTGGATCGCCTGCGCGAGGCGGAGATGCTCGACTGTCTTCAGCTCCTGCACTTTCACATTGGCTCGCAGATTTCGGCCATCAGCGTGGTTAAAGAGGCCCTGCGGGAGGCCAGCCGCATCTATGTAGAGCTGGCGGAGCTGGGGGCGAGTATGGGCTACCTCGACGTGGGCGGCGGCCTGGCGGTGGACTACGACGGTTCCAAAACCACCTTCTACGCCTCGAAAAACTACAGCACCCAAAACTACGCTAACGACGTGGTGGCCGAGGTGCAAGAGGCCTGCCGCCAGAAGGGGGTGCCGGTGCCCACCCTGGTGAGCGAGAGCGGCCGGGCACTGGTTTCCCACCAGTCGGTTTTGGTCTTTGACGTGCTGGGCACCAGTGACGCCCCCACCCACGAAGCGGTGGAAGTGCCCAGCGAAGATGACCACAGGATCTTGCTCGAGCTGTACGAAATCCACCAAAACCTCACCCCCAACACGGTGCAGGAGCTGTACAACGATGCGGTGCAGTTTAAAGAAGAAGCGATCAGCCTGTTTAATTTTGGCTATCTGAGCCTGTCGGCGCGGGCGCGGGCCGAGCGGCTATTTTGGGCCTGCTGCTGCAAAGCGCTGTCGGTGGTCAGCGATGCTGACTACGTGCCCGAAGACATTGAAGAGCTCAACTTGAGCCTGGCCTCGATCTACTACATCAACCTGTCGGTGTTTCAGTCGATGCCGGATACCTGGGCGATCGAGCAGCTGTTTCCGATTTTGCCCATTCACCGGCTCAACGAAGAGCCCAGCTGCCGAGGCACCCTGGCCGACCTCACCTGCGACAGCGACGGCAAAATCACCACGTTTATTGACCTGCGTGACGTCAAGCATGTGCTAGAGTTGCACCCGCTAAAACCTGACCAGCCCTACTACCTGGGCATGTTTTTGGGCGGGGCCTACCAGGAAATCATGGGCAACCTGCACAACCTGTTTGGCGACACCAACGCTGTCCACATTCACATGACTCCTAAGGGCTACCAGGTGGAGCAGGTGGTGAAGGGCGATACCATGACCGAGGTGCTGGGCTACGTGCAGTACGACGCCGAAGACATGATTGAGAATATTCGCAGGCGATCAGAGCGATCGCTGCAAGACAACCAAATCACCCTCGAAGAGTCGCAGCTGCTGATTCAGCACTACGAGCGCAGCCTCAGTCAGTACACCTATTTGGCATAACAGCCTTGTGTGACGGTTTAAGACCAATTGTGGGCGAATCGTTAGAAACCCTCGACGGTGGAGTGGCCAGAGGCTAGGTTTGGGGTTGTTTTCTCCGGCTTTGGGCCGTCTGCCATGACTGTGCAACCGCGTTCCTCGGCGTCGAATATTATTCTGACCAACATTGAGACCATTCCCGGCAGCACCATCACCCAGCACCTGGGGCTGGTGCAGGGCAGCTCGGTGCGGGCCAAGCACCTGGGCCGCGACATTGCCGCTGGCCTAAAAAATCTGGTCGGCGGCGAGCTCAAGGGCTATACCGAGCTGCTGCAAGAGGCGCGTCAGGAGGCGACCGATCGCATGGTGCAAGAGGCCCAGCGCAAAGGAGCCAATGCGATCGTCAACGTGCGCTTTGCCACCTCGTCGCTGACCCAGGGGGCGGCGGAGCTGTTTGTCTACGGCACCGCCGTGCGGGTGGGCTAGCCATGGAGTGGATCTTTTTTGCGGTGCTGCTGGCCATTGGCTTCTTTTTTGGCACCCAGGCTGAGCAGCGGCACTTTCGCGATTTGCAGCGGCGCGAGCAGACCCTGGGGGGGCTGGTCATCAGCGTGGCCGGGGCCAAGGCGGCGATTCCCGACGCTGCCGGGGCGGAGCTGTTTGTGGGCAGCGTGGTGGTGTCGTCAGATTATTTCAAAACCTTCGCTGCCGGGCTGCTGAAGCTGGTGGGCGGGCGCATCGGCGTCTACGAAACCCTGCTGGAGCGGGGCCGCCGCGAGGCGCTGCTGCGGATGGAAGAGGCGGCTCTGGCCTGGGGGGCTGAGCGGGTAGTGAATGTCCGTATTCAAACCGCTGAGCTGGGCGGCAATAATGGCCAGGGAATCGTTGCCCTGGAGGTGATTGCCTACGGCACCGGGGTGCGGTGAGGGCGATCGCTACTCAACGATTCCCAGGCGATCAAGGGGCCAAAACCGCAGCCGCGCCCGGCCAATAATGTTTTGCTGGGGCAGCCCGCCCCACACGTGGGAGTCGTTGCTGTCGTTGCGGTTGTCGCCCATAACAAACACCTGCCCCGCAGGCACGGTGACAGGATTTAGGCTGTAGGCCGGGGGTTCTAAAATGTAGGGCTCTTGCAGGGGGGTGCCATCGACTAAAACCTGGCCCTGGCTCACCTGCAACGTTTGGCCGGGTTCGCCGATGACTCGTTTAATAAAGGCCTGGCGAGGTTCGTAGCCCAGCCGGGTGAGCTGGGGCGGCGGCGCAAACACCACAATGTCGCCCCGGTGGGGCGGCTGCCAGCGGTAGCTGATTTTTTCCACCAGCAGGCGATCGCCAATGTGCAGCGTCGGGTCCATGGAGTTGGAGGGAATGTAGCGGGGTTCGGCGATCAATACTCGCACCGTCAGGGCGATGACGAGGGCGATCGCCAACACCCGCAGGTTGCCCCACTGACCAGTCCAAAGCGATCGCCAGCGCCCCCAGCCCGACACCTGTTCAGGAGACGCCGCCGCCTTTTCCTGAGCAGAGGCCTCCTCAACCGGCTGAGTTCCGGGGGATGGTAACGGTAGCTTAGGATCCATAGAGTTGCGAAAAACAAAAGATAGAGATTGGTGAGGGTCACCACACCCTTCAACCTTACAGGGGATAGGGGCGATCGGGGCGAGTAGGGCAGTAGCCCTTCTAAAACCGGAATTCTACAACCGCGCCCGTGTTTTCATTAAACTGCTCATAGCTGGTGGTGGCCCGCACGGTAATTTGGTCGGTAATGCGGTAGCGCACGCTAAACACCGCCGGGGTCACGTTGGTAAAAATTTTCTGCACCGACGCCGAGATTGTGGGCGAGAAGTTGAACCCGACCTCGCCCCCAATGTCGAGAGCGCCCCCCTGCTGGCCCGGCGGCGATGCGGAGAACAGTCGTAGCTCAGTGCGCTCTAGGCCTGACCCGAGAATATTTTGCAGGTTATTTAACAGCGCCGTGCCTGCAAAGGCCAGCAGACCCTGGAAGCTGTCGCCGCCGCCAGAGACGCTGCCCAGGGTAGACTCTAGGGCCGTCAAGAACCCACCGCTAATTAGGGCGACGATTTCGCCGTCTGAGCGGGGGGGGGTACTCGATAGCTCAACCCCCTGGAGGTTGATTACCCGGCTGGCCCGACCGTCGACGACGGCGCGAATGCGCACGGTTTGCACCCCTGCCTGGGTCAGCCCCAGCTGATCGATTCTAGAGACGGCAATTTCGTTGCGGGGAAAGGGGCTTGCGGCGGCTAAGGTATTGCCCGCTGCGGCGCTGTCGGGCACCGCCGCCGACAGAGTGGCCACCAAGTAGGGGTCGATGGTGTCGTCAAGGTCACTAAACTCGGCGTAGTTTTCGTCGCCCGTGAGGCGAAACTCGGTGGTCAGCAGGCTGATGCGGCCGTTGGGCAAATTGATCCGACCGTCGGGCTTGATGTTGGGGACGGTACCCACCAGATCCAGGCTGCCTTCAGCCTGCACATCGACAAGGCCCGGAATGGCCAGCCGCACATTGTTGGCCAGCACCAGCTGAAAATCTTCTAACACGGGGGGGATCGGGTCGAAGATGCGGGGCTCTCGGGTCGCGGCAAAGCTGGCTGGGGCACCGCCCTCGGTCTCGGCATCGGGCAGCGTGAGCAGCCCATTGGAGAGCCTGACCTCGCCGTAGATCAGCGGCGGCAGTAGAAAGACGCTGCCGCCCACCACCACATTGCCATCCACCCGGCCCCGGTAGGTGCCAGCGGGGCTGCGCAAGTCAAGGGCGATGTTGTCGAGGCTCAGCTCAAAGGGGTTGTCGCCCAGTTGAGGGCCAGCCGCTTCAGTAGAAAAGGCAGCGCTGCCGTTGTCAAACAGCCCCGGTGCCAGATCTTGCACTGAAGGCAGCAGCGTGAGATTGCCACCCGCCATCACCTGACCGTTGCTAAAGTCACCCTGGAGATTTTGCACGTCGAGCACCAACCCGTTGGTGTAGAGCGAGTCAGAGGCCCTGCCGCCGGAGGCTTCAACCACCTGAATGCGGCCTCGCAGATTGGTGAGCGGCTCAGTCAGACTGCGGGCGCTGATGGTGACGCCGTCAAAGTCAGCACTGCCAGTGACCTGGAGGGTGGTGAGGGCGTCTTGAAGGGACTGGTCGAGGGGCCAGCGGCCATCTACGGCCAGATCGAGATTGGCTTGGCCCGACTCCCAGACAATGGCCTGGGTAAACAGGTTGATCAGGGCAAAGCCCTCGTCTCGCATGCTCAGCGCAATGGTAACATCATCGGTCTCGGGTCGCTGATTGATGCCCGGCAGCTGTAGGGGAATGCTGGCGACCAGCCGCAGCGGATCTTCGTCCTGGTCGTCAATGGCGACGCGGCTGATCAACCTCAACCGACCACTGTCGTAGCCAAAGTTAGCCGTGGCCAGATCGATGGCGTTGCGGTTGATGGTGGCTTCGTTGACCGCCAGCTGGCCGCGCACCTGGGGGGCGGCTCAACTGCCGGTGAGACTGGCCCCGAGGTTGATCAACCCGTCGAAGTTGTCGGGTAGCCGCAGGGGCTGGCGCAGGGCCTGCACGGGTACGTCGCTAACCTCTAGCCGCAGGGTGCGCTCTACGGGGTCGTCGGGGTTAAAGCTAACCTCGCCGTTGAGGGTGGCCAGGGCGACCCCCTGCTGGGTGGTGGCCGAGAAGCCGGAGAAATCTGACCGGAGGCTGATCGGTTCAACCCGTAGCACGCTGTCTTGGTAGCTGCCCTGGGCAATAAACTCGTCGATGCGGTAGGTGGCTCCATTGTTGCCGTTGGGGTGGCCCCACACCCAGTCGGCCCCCGCGAGATCAAAGGTGACGTCGAGGCCGTCAGGAATCGCGCCGCTGGCGGTGACGGTGCCCGAGATGCCCCCCACAAATTCTTCGAGGGGCGGCAGAGGGGCGGTTTCGGCCTGGGCCGCGAGCATGTCTTGTAGCTCCTGCACTTCGGCCAGGCGGCGCAGCTGGTCAAGCAGACTAGCGTTGCGATCGCCCACCTGACTGACCTGTTCTAAAGATGCCAGGTCGGCCGGGGTAGCGGGTCTAAACCAGTCGGGTGGTCGCAGCAGGTTAAGGCGAAAATCGGCCCGTTCAAAGATCAGCAGGGTCTGTAAGATCTCGTTGATTTGGCCATTGTCGACGGTCAGCTCGCCGTTGATCTGGGGAGTAGGGCCTAGGGTGTAGGTGCCGCTGGCCAGGTAGCGACTGAGGCCTGAGGCCGACTCTAGCACCCCGCCCACCAGTCCCACGACGTTGTTGGCATAGGTGACGGTGCCCCGCAGACGGCTGTAGCGGGTGACGTCCATCGGCCACTCGGGGGCGTTGGGGTCGATGGCGGCGATCTCAGTTTCACTGCGCAGGCGGAGGTAGCCTACGCCGGGGTCTTGCACATCAAAGCTGGCCCGCAGGGTGGGCTGGCGCAGGTTGGCGACAATCTCGGCGGAGGTAATTAGGCCGCTGACGGTGCCAATGCCGTTGGCTCCCCCCTGGGGCAGCCGGAGGTTTTCTATCGGCAGATTTTCGACGGTGGCGTAGAGGTCGTCACCCTGGGTAAAGCCCTGGGCGGTGGCCGCGCCGCCGCGTACCTCAAACTCGAGGTCGCGATCGCCCTGGGCGGTGGCGACATAGACGCGATCGCCCCCACCCGTCAGATCGATCGCCAGCGCCCCGCCTTGGATAAAAGTCACCGGGCCGCTGAGGGGTGAGGCAAAGGCCAGCTCGCCGGCGCTTAGCCCCACCAGTGAGGCATCGCCGCTGAGGGCCAGGGCACCGGGTCGACCCCGCAGCCGCCCCTGAAAAAAGGCATTGCCCGCCAGGGGCAACACCTCAGGCACCGGCAGGGCCGCCAGGCTGTAATTTTCAACATTGAGATTGAGGTCGAGGTTGGCGATCTCCGGTGCCCCCGGCCCGCTGAGCTGGGGCGTGATCAGGCCGCTGGCCTGGATGCCGGCGGTGCTGGCCCGCTGTACCAGCACCGACTGCCCGTTCCAGGCCAGGTCGGCGGTGAGCGGTTCGCGCACCAGGGCCAGCTGGGGGGCGCGGCCCGCCGCTGTGGCCAGCCCATCAGAGAGCGAGAGCTGGCCCTGACCCCTGACTCCGGCCAGGGTGAGGTTGTCGGTAGTGCCCGTCAGGCGAAAGCTGCCCGCCGCTGTGCCCTGGAGGTCGGGGGCAAAGGCGGCCAATTGCAGGTCGCGGCCCTGCAGGTCGGCGTTCCACTGGCCCCCCACCAAGTTGACACGGGTGAGCACGGTGCCCCCGGCTAGGGCGATCGCCCCATTGCCCTGGCCCTGAATATTCTCCAGCCCAGGGGTTTGCAGGCTGCCCGAGAGCTGGGCGACGCCGCTGAGCTCCCCATCGACCCCGGCCCCCAGCTGGCTGAGCTGCACCCCCTCGGCCCGCAGGTCGGCGTCCCACTGGCGGTTGGCGAGAATGCCCTGGCCTGCCACCGTGCCCCCGGCCACCTGCACAAAGGTATCGGTAAAGCGCAGGGCGTTGTCGGCCAGGCGAATGGTGCCCTGGGCGGGATAGGTGCCCATCGGCGCGCGCCAGCGGGCGTCGCCCACCAGCTGGCCCACGGGGCCAGCGATCTCGGCATCGACAAATACTGGCCCGACATCGAGGCCCTCGGGCAGACCGTAGAGGCGGCCAATGGCCGTTCCCGGCAGGCGATCGCCGGTCATGGTCAGCGACAGCTGCCTCGGTTGATCGAAGTTAAACAGGCCACTGCCGACAAGCGATCCGCCATCCTGGGGAATGGCCTGAAAGCTATCGATGATTAAGTTTGGGGCCTGGAGGGTGAGGCTGCCCCGCACGTCCGCAAAGGGCACCTGATCGATCACGACGGCGCTCTGGGAAACTATGTCGCTGGCTATAACCGGTCGATCTAACGGCCCGGTCATGGTGATATCGGCTAAAAAGGTGCCCGTTGTCGCCACCGGCAGGGTTGTATCAAACAGCTCAACCGCTTGGGCCACGGTAAAGGGAGCGATCTGGCCACTGATGTCGTAGCCCTCATCAAAATCTAGGGTGCCGCCCGCCGCCAGCGGCAGCGTGCCCAGGCGAGCAGTGACCCCTTCAAACTCAATCGACCGGCCCCTAAACCGCATATCCCCCTGGAGTTCTTCAAAGGCTTCTGGCAGCCCTCGGGTGATCAGAGAGGCCTCGTCGACTCGCGCTGTGCCCACAATGCGGACAGGCACTCCCCGCCCGCTTTCAATGTCAACCTGGCCGCTCACCAAGCCCGTAGGAAATTGCACCGGCAGCGGATCGGCGAAAAAGGAGTCGACCAGCGGCATGATGTCAGTGGCCTGGGCCGCCTGGGTGCGCAGATTGATGTTGGCCCGCAGACCGGGGCCGGGCACCTCGGTGGCGTCGGCGCTGTCGCTGGGGACGGGCTGGGGTGGCGGCAGCAGTATGGCACCCTTGAGATTGATGCTGCCCCCCTGACTGGAGTTGCCGCTCAGGGCTAGGTTAAGCTGCTGGGTTTCTAAGGGAGAATTTGGATCTTCAGGCACCTCAACTAGAGCATTGCTGAACTGGAGCTGCCCCTGGAGATCGGCGATCGCCACCTGGATCGGCTCTAGACCCTCCTCCACGTAGGGCACCATGGTGAGCTGCCCGTCGGTGACATAGATGGTGTCAACCCTAACGTCAAAAAACGGATCGCGGTCGGGATCGCGGTCGGGCAAATTGATATCGAGGTCAAACCACTGTTTGTCGGCGTCTTGCTCTAGGTCTTGCTCTAGGTAGAGATCCCCTTGCTCCAGGGTGAGGCTGATCGGCAGCTCCCGTCGCCACAGATCTAACAGCCTAAAGCGCACCTCCACCGCCTCTAGCGATAGCGTATCTGGATCTGTCGGCGTGGGGGGAATTGTCGACGGCCCCAGGCGCACCCCAGACAGCCCCACTCGCTCCACCGGCCCCAACTCCACCGGGCGACTTAAAATTTCTGACAGCTCCTCTGACAGCCAGGGGGCGAGGTGGTGGCGGCTCCAGACCCAGCCCCCGATGGCCACAGCCCCGCTCAGCACTAGCCCAGTACCCACGACCATGCCCGCCGCCAGCCAACGCCGGCTGCGGCCAGGTCCCAGTTTTGGGGATGGTTCTAGCTCTTCAGAAGGCTCTGGCTCTTGAGAAGGGGTCATACCCGTTTACGCCACCGCAGAACACCCACCAATAGTAATGAACTCCCCGTCATCTGCCTACCACCCCCAAAGAACTTAATTTAAGGAACTTTTGCAGAAACTCAGGAGGTTTCTGCAAAAGAAGATCCCCGCTTTGTCTGGCAACTGTAGCCATCGTAGGGTAGGCCCTGCCCACCATCAGGGAGAAAGTTTTCCAGAAGCCGCCTTAATTCAGTATCTAGCGGCGAGTGGGACGCCTCCGGTCGTCTCATTATCCTCAGATGCCGATGTAACGAGAGCCGATGTTCAGGAGATGTCGATGCCGAGGAGACAAGCAGGAAGACGTTCTCTAGAGTAGTTTTGTTCGCACAGTCTAATTTTGTTTGCACAGCGCTGGCCTGCCCACTAGCCCGCTAAAGTAAATAGGTAAAGCTGCTGGTGAGATATGGCTATGGTGTACGTGCTTTTGTTTAACGCCCGCACCGAAAATGAAGGTATTCATACCCTCAATGTTGATGGGCAAGATGTGGTGCTGATGTTTGAACACGAAGACGATGCCACCCGCTTCGCCCTCATGCTAGAAGCCCAGGATTTCCCTGGGGCCGCCGTCGAGTGCATGGATCAGGCAGACATTGAAGAATTTTGCGAGTCTGCGGGCTACGGCCACCGCCTAGTCTCTGAGGGTTCTCTGGCAATGCCCCCCGAGCAAAACATAGAGCAAACCACCTGGAGCCCCGATCAGGCACCAGACGGTTTAGGTGCCCGTAGCTCAGAGACGCGTAGTCGAGAGACCTGTGCCCCAGAGACCAACAGCCCCTCCCAGGCTGAGATTGACCGCATGCGGCAGCAGCTTGAGAAATTGCTCTAGGTCTAACGCCCTATGTCTTTGCCTCTCTCCGCCCTCCCTCTCTCCGTCTTGTTAGACCGCGCCCGCCAGGGTGATCCTCAAGCCATTGCTCACCTGCTCAGTCAGTCCCTGGCCGACCAGGGTATTGTCGCCCAGGGGCAATGGCAGGGGGCCCAGCTTCAGCTCACCCTCGAGGCCCATACCGCGATTCCTCAATCTCCGATGGTGGCGCACATTCAGCGGGGGCTACAGCGTCTTGGGATAGCTTATCTGGTCGAGTCTGTACGGGTGACGGCGCGATCAGTGAGCTACCCTACCGCCGACTGGCAGGCGAGCTTTGGCCTGGAAGAACCCGCCGAGCCTGCCAAGTCTGGGCCTGAGGCGGGCAATAACAGGGCATATACCCTAGCCGAGCCTGCCCTGACCCAGCATCTAAGCGGAGCCAGTCAGCCCAGTGCGATTAGCCCAGAAACCCAGAAGATAACTCTATCTGCCCCCACCCTGGCGACCCTGGCCCATCTGATGCCGCTGGTGAGCTACCTGGCGGTGGGCGGTCAATGGCTGGGGGGCTGGCCGATATTTTGGGGCGGATCGTTCTTGCTGCCCTGGCGGGTGGTATTGCCCCTGGTGCTGCTGCTCGCCAAGCGGGGCGGGGCAGACCCCGGCTTGGGGGCTG
The DNA here is from genome assembly GCA_038256265.1 of Phormidesmidales cyanobacterium. Taxonomy (GTDB): domain Bacteria; phylum Cyanobacteriota; class Cyanobacteriia; order Phormidesmidales; family Phormidesmidaceae; genus Nodosilinea. The sequence continues at coordinate 58,353 of JBBSKN010000003.1, read as the reverse complement.
CGGCTCTGGCAAACCAGGCCAAGGCGGCGCTTAACTTTCAGCTGACAATGATGATTGCCTGGATGATTACCATTGCGCTGATGTTTATACTGGTGGGCTTTGTGCTGGTGGTGCCTCTGGGCCTGCTGGAAATGGTGAGCTGCATTGTGGCAGCGGTGCGGGCCTCGGAGGGTAAACCCGTTCGCTATGTAGGGGCGGTTCAGTTTGTGAGATAGGGAAGGTGGGGGGGGTGGGTGTCGGGTGTCGGGTGTCGGGTGTCGGGTGTCGGGTGTCGGGTGTATACGGTTCAAGGTATACGGTTCAAGGTATACGGTTCAAGGTCTGTCGCAAACCGTGCACCGTGCACCGTATACCCAAAACCCAAAACCCAAAACCCAAAACCCAAAACCTAAAACCCAAAACCTAAAACCCAAAACCTAAAACCCAAAACCTGAAACCCCTAGTTTGTATCCGGGGGGCAATTCCTCTAAATTGTCTCTAGTCTCTATCGCCGTTTGCTGCTTTTACCGCCTGTGATTGCCAACTCTGCCGCTGAACCCCACGACCGGGGCCACCTGCTCACTGAGCAGGCCAACCCTCGCAGTGCTGCCCTCGACCAGCTCAGCGCCCTAGAGCTGGTTGACCTGTTTAACCAAGAAGACCAACGCACCCTAACGGCGATCGCCGCCGCCCGCGAGCCCTTGGCCCTAGCTATCGAAGCGACGGCCCAGGGGCTACGCCAAGGGGGGCGACTGTTTTATGTGGGGGCGGGCACCAGCGGACGCCTGGGCGTGCTCGACGCGGCAGAGTGTCCGCCCACCTTTTGCACCCCGACAGAGCTGGTGCAGGGCATCATTGCGGGCGGGGCCAACGCCCTGGTGAAAAGCTCTGAGGGGCTGGAAGATGTGGCGGAAGATGGGGCAGCGGCGATCGCCCAGCGAGCCGTGCAGCCGCAAGATATTGTGGTCGGCATTACCGCTGGAGGCACCACGCCTTACGTGCGAGGTGCGATCGCCGCCGCCCGCGATCGCGGCGCGACCACCGTGTTTATCGCCTGTGTGCCCGCCGACCAGGTACCCATAGAGGCCGATATTGACATTCGCCTGTTGGTGGGGCCAGAGCTGCTGGCCGGTTCTACCCGGCTGAAGGCGGGCACCGTCACCAAAATGGCCCTAAATATTCTCTCTACCGGGGTGATGGTGTGCCTGGGCAAGGTCTACGGCAATCGCATGGTCGATGTGGCGGTGACCAATACTAAATTGCGCGATCGCGCCCTGCGCATTCTCTGCGACCTCACTGATTTAGACCGGATCGCCGCCGCTGACCTGCTCGACCGCAGCCAGCAGCAGGTCAAGCTAGCTCTCATGATGCACCTCGGCGACCTTGACATCGCCGCCGCCGCCCAGCGACTAGCACAGCACCAGGGGCATTTGCGGGATGCGCTGTTGGCGCAGGAGGGTGAAGGAGTGAAGGGGTAAAGATGGCCTGAGTTAGCAGGGGGCTAGCTCTGCCTGGGGCGGCTCGGCTCCGTCGAGCCAAACCCGGTCGAGGCAGGCCCCTGCTAGGTCGGTGGCGATCAGGGTGGCCCCGCGCAGATTGGCTCCGGTCAGGTTGGCTCCGCGCAGATCGGCCTCGGTCAGATCGGCCTCGGTCAGGTCGGTGTAGCTTAGGTTGGCGTGGCGGAAGTCGGCCCCGCGCAGAATGCCCTGGCGCAGGGTGGCCAGGCGCAGATCGCCATAGCTCAGACTGGCCTGGGTGAGGTCGGCGCGGCTGAGGTCAGCGCGAATCAGCACTGCGCGGGCCAGGTTGACCGCCACTAGGTTGGCCCCTGCCAGGGTGGCTCGCCACAGATTGCAGCCGCCCAGATGCGCTCCTGCCAGACAGGTATCGCTGAGGTTAGCTGACACCAGGTTGGCCTGAGTCAGGTCAATGCCGGGCAAAACCAGGCCAGGCATCCAGGCCTCGTGAAAGTCTAGGCGGCTAAAGTCGCGGCGGCCGCTGGCGTACCGATCCAATACTTCCGCCATCGTGATGACGATGGACTGCGAATCCATAGGGTTTGTTTTGACCATCCGATGCCGCTCCAACCTGTGCAACCAACCTGCCTGGGTTGGCGTATTTGCCGCCAGCCTTAGGTCACCTACGCAATAAAGACGCAATAATATTGCCTAATGTTGCGCATATGTAAACTAATGTAACAATTTCCCATGGCTGTGGCAAGTCCAGACATGCCCATCTAAACGTGCCTATAGCTGAAATTTTTAGCGATTTCTGAGTTGGGTAGACGAAGGAATGTGAGGCCCTAGGCAGACTGTGAACCTAAAGCCGTACGCTGCATTGACTTGATCATTCTTGCCCTGGTCGACTACTGGTACCAAACCGTAGTCGGCAGCACTGCGATTGCAGCGCTGCCGACGGGGCGATCGCAGTTTTATCTAACCGTAGCCACCCACTCCGCCGACCTACTCCCCGAGCGGTGACGAGAGCGGGTACGCCTGCTGAGCAATCTAGGGAAAATCCGCATCACTCTACCGTCGGGTTTTCAACCGCCGCCAATGTGACCTGGTCGGGCTGGCTAAATAGCCCAAACAGCGGCCCTACCAGTGCCCCAATGGCAAAGCCCCCGGCGTGGGCCCAGTAGGCGATGCCGCCGCTCTCCATGCCGATCATGGTGGGGGCACTGAGGCTGGCGACGCCGTAAAACGCCTGCTGCACAAACCAAATGCCCAAATAAAAGATGGCAGGGATTCGCAGCGGCAGGGGGAATGGCCCCAGGGGCACTAAGGTAAGAATGCGCACCTGGGGAAAGCGGAATATATAGGCTCCCATTACCCCGGCGATCGCCCCACTAGCTCCCAGCGATGGAATCTCTGACCCCATGGCAAAGAACCACTGGGCCAGGTTGGCCAGCACCCCGCACAGCAGATAAAACACCAGGAACCGGCTGTGGCCCATTTGGTCTTCGACGTTGTTGCCAAAGATCCATAGGTAGAGCATGTTGCCCGCCAGGTGCAAGAAACCGCCGTGGAGAAATTGACCCGTCACCAGGGTCAGCCATTCTTCGGCATTGGGAACAGACACCCCAGTGCTTAAACTGGTAGAAAATTCTTCAGGCACCACCGCCCAGGCCTGGAAAAAAGGCGTCAGTGCAGAGGGAGACAGGCTGAGTTCGTAGATAAATAAAACTACATTCAGCACAATCAGCCCGTAGGTCACGTAGGGGGTGCGCTGACCGGGGTTGTAATCTTTTAGGGGTACCACCAGCTACCTCATTAATGCTGAATACAGCAACACTATTACAGAGTCCTTTGAGAATGAAAATCCCCCGTTAGAGATGCAATAGGAACTAGAGGGCTTTGTTTGGCGCGTAACCCGCTACTGTGCATTCCCATGACTATGACTAACCCACTCACCTCTCGGACTGGGCTAGCGGCATCCCTGCTGCTGAGCGTGGTGTTGACCTGCTGCATCAGCCGCCCCAGACTGTCGGTTCCCCCCGACCCTCGGCCAGCCGCAATCAATCTCGGCAGCAATGCTGAGGTCGCCGCCGCGTCGCCCGACCCCGGCCTGCCCCCGGCTGACCCCTGGTACGAGGCCGTTGGTGCCGCCAACCGGGCGACCCAGCTCACCGCCGCCGCCACCACCGCCGCCCAGTGGAACCAGGTGGCCGGTGCCTGGGGACGTGCTGTGGTTCGGCTGCAAGACATTCCTGCCGCCGACCCTCGCCAGATCTTTAGCCAGCGCAAAGTCCGAGAATATCAGCGAAACCTGGCCCTGGCTCAGCAAAAGGCTAACCAACAGGGATTAGCCAGGGCGTTTCCGGCCCTGGGCAGCGATGTGCTTGATGAGCAGGTCAGCCTCTACCGGGCCTACGTGGCGGCCCTCGGGCCACCCGATGTGCTGATTTTGGGCAGTTCTCGCGCCATCCAGGGGATCGACCCCCAGGTGCTCCAGCAGGCGCTGGCGGTGCAGGGCTACCCCGGCCTGCGGGTCTATAACCTGAGCGTAAATGGCGCGACGGCCCAGGTGGTGAGCTTTATTACCCGGCAGCTCTTGGCCCCCGACTTGCACCCTCGGCTGATCGTCTGGGCCGAAGGCTCCCGCGCCTTTAACAGCGGGCGGTTTGACCGCACCTTTGCCGAAATTTTGGAGTCGCCCGGCTATGCCGCCGTGCGCGATGGAGCCGCCCTGACCCTGCAACCCCCCGACCCAGTAGACCAGGCAGCACCCGCCTCAGATAACCCTGAACCAGACAGCCCTGGGCCTGAAGATCCTGACGGTGAGACGACCCTCAACGCGGCCTATGGCACCGTACCCCTGAGTGCCATCAACTCCCAGGGCTTTTTGGCCGTCAATGACCAGTTCAACCCGGCGGTGTACTACCGCAGCTTTCCGAGGGTGCGGGGCCAGTACGACAGCGCCTATCGCCCCTTTCGCCTGACGGGGGTGCAGACGGTTTCCTTTGAGGCCACCGTCCAGTTTCTGCGCAGCCAAAACATTCCCCTGGTGTTTGTCAACCTGCCCCTCAGCAATGACTACTTAGACGGCGTGCGTCTGGGCTATGAGCGGCAATTTCAGCAGTTCTTGCAGGGCTGGGCCAACCGGGGCACCCTCACGCTGGTTGACATGTTAGAAGACTGGCGCTGGCGATCGCACCTGTTTGCCGACCCCAGCCATATCAACCTCTATGGGGCGCGCGAAATCGCCAGCCTGCTAGCCGCTGACGAGCGGGTTCCTTGGGGGCTGTTGGTGAGTGAGTGAGTGCAACGTTCGAATTTAAACGTTGCACTCACCCGCCCAACTGGCCACAGCGGCTCAGCCGCAGCATCATGGCGTCGAGGCGGGCCAGATCGCCGAAGCCTGCCCCCTGGCCAGTGAAAAACCCGCCCATGCGCAGGGAGGCAAGTCCTGAAATTTGCCAGTACCACAGGGCGGGCAGGTGGCCTCGGGGAGCTTCGAGGTCAAACTCTAGCCAGTTGTAAAACCTGAGAAACCCCAGGGGCCTGAGGGGAAACAGCATCAGCCAGCCCACGTCTTCAAAGAACGGGTGGGGAGTAGACCAGTTGTGCAGCGCGGGGTCAAAGGCGACTGAACTCAAAATGTCTTGATAAATTTGCAGCTGGGTAGAGAAGCCAAAGTGCCCGGCGCTGGCCCCCTGCCAGCAATCGTCGATGGCTTGGAGCAGCTGGCAGGGAATGCCCGCCAAGGTCTCGGGGGTCAGCTGGGGGTGGCGCGGGGCCTCGCTGGCATGAAAACTCTGCTCGACCGCTGTGAGCAGCAGCAGGGCGGTGAGGCGATCTGCTGTCTCCCACTCTTCGTCGTGGAGCAGCAGGGCGAGATCGGTGAGATTGTCGTCGAGTTCGCTGCGGGGGGTGTTAACTAGCACTGGCCACCCCCCCGACGACTAGGGTTTGGTCAAAGGTCGGTATCGACACGGCCTCTAGGGGCATGCAGGTATTGAGATGGGCCATGACGGCTTCTATCACTTCAGCACTGAGGTCGTAGCGATGGCTGAGACTGGGACAGCACCAGCGCCAGGTGGGCAGGTGCCCAGAGGGGGCTTCGAGGCTAAAGTCGAGGTCGTAGTAAGGCCTAAATCCGCGAGACCAGATGGAAGACTGATCGCGCCAGGCTACCATCTGCTGAAAGCCAACCCCCCGCAGGTGATCGTCTTGCTGAATTTGCTGCTGACTGCGGTACACCTGCTGCTGCGCCTTAAACCCAAACCGTCCCTTACTGTAGCGGCTCCACAGGCCGTCGATGGTGGTCAGATCAACCGTCGACAGGCGCTGCACTGTGGCGGCGGTGACGGGCTGCATATCTAGGTTGAGGGCTTCGAGAATGACGGCTTCGGTCTCGAGATCGGCGGCTTGCCAATCCTGCTGGTGCAGCAGGTCGCGCAGCCGGGTGTAGTCAACCCCAACCGCAGAGGCTACGCCGCCGTACACCTCGTCGCGCACCGCTGTTTCAATGGCGATCGCCTCCTCAATGGATATATCCCGCAGCCGCCGCGCCTGGTCGAGGCGGCCCTGGTCAAACTCGGAAGGGTAGAGGCCCTTGGCCAGGGCCTGGTGGCACAGCGCTTTGTAGAGGTCGCGCTGCTCTTGGGCCAGGCGAGCCTGCTGCTGGCGATCGCCCTCGGCCTGGGCCTCGGCAGCCAGGCGAGCGGCTTCGGCGGCTTTGAGCGCCTGCTGCTCGGCTTTTAGTCTGATGTCGTCGCGGTAGCGCTGCCAATGCTGCTGGTAAACAGCTTCGGCTTCGAGGGTGGGCAAGCCCAAATTTTCGGCTAGCTCTTGCAGCAGGGGCCAGATCTCTTTGGGGGCAATGGGCTGGCCGTCGTCGTGCGATCGCAGTCGGCTCAACTCGGCCCGGACGGTTTCGTCAAAGTGGCGCTGCTTCTCGGCCTGGGTTGGGTAAGGCCCAGCGGCTCTGGCGTTAAGCTTCTCAGCCGTCTCCGCCGAGAGGCCCAGCCGCTGGCGCAGCAGACTCAGGTTGTCCAACTCGGTGGGCGATAGCTCGCCCTGGGTGCGGCTGTAGGTTTCGGCCTCGGCCAGGTAGTCGCTCACGGGGGAAAACAGCAGCCCGTTCTGGGCTGCCGCCATTAGACCCGTGAGGTCGCCCGCCTCGTGGGTTTCAATTTGCAGCTGGATGTCTGAAATCTGAAAGAGAAACCAGGTGGGAATGGGATTGTAGTAGAGGCGGTCGCGCAGCCGCCGCAAAATCGATCCCAGCCGCTCGGCCTCAACCTCAAACCGAATGCCGACCAGGATTTCAGCCACATCTCTAATTTCCGGCCAGGGCTCAAACCGAACCTGACTCATGTCGTCTAGGTCGCGTAGGTCTTCAATTAAATAGCGCACCTCGGTGACCACCTCATCGCTCTTGAGCTGAGGGTCGACCACTTTGATTAAACATCTCACCTTCTGCGTCAAGCCAACACCTCACAGACCCACCCAGCGCTGGGCCATAGCCCATGGTTTTGACCCCTATAGTAAGCCAGATAGCAAATACAGCTCATCTAAAACCGACCGCTCCAAAACCTCGACCTCGGGCTGGCTGAGCTGATAAAACTCCCGCGCCTGGGTCAGGCGGCCCCGGTTAAACTCAGTGGCCGACAGGTGCGCCATCATGCCCTGGCGAAAGGCCGCCGCATCGGGAGCAGAACGTTGCGGGATCAGGTTGCCCACAACCACATCAATAAAGGTTTGGCGGTAGTCGGCCAGTCGCTGCTGCTGCTGTCGCTGCTGCCATCGGTCGGCTGCTGCTATGGCCTCGGCCTGCTGCCGATCCTGCTCAGCCTCAGCACGTAGGACGTGAAGCCGCTCGGCCTTGAGAAACTCGGCATCGGCCTCAGGCAGGCTCATAGTGGCGGCCTTATCTTGCATAACCTGCCAAAAGTCGCCGTCTAGGTCGCTCTCTCGTTTGCACACCAGCAGCTCTTTGCGAAAGTGCTGGTATTTCTCCGTCAGGGTCTTAAACGGCCCCATGGCCTGGGCATTGAGGTCGTTAGCCACCTCCGGAGACAGCCCCACCCGGTGGCGTATGATCGCCAAGTTGGCCCGAGCCGCCGGGGTAAAATCGCCGAAAGTGTCGATGTAGGCCTGAGCCTTGATCAAATAGATTTCCTGGGGCGGCAGCAGTGCTTCTCCTAGCGGCAGCAGCTGGGCCAGCGACTTAGCCTGGTCGGTCTCAAGCACAACGGTATAAACCTCAGGAATCGTCAGCTCAAATCGATTTTTGCGTTTTGTGCGATCAAGCCAGTCGCCCACGCACCGCAACACCACGCTGAACCGATCAAGGGGAGCCTCAAACTGGAGGCCAGTGTAGGTTGTACCCCCAGGAGCGCTGGTCTCGGCCGAATTTTCGCTGTCTCGCTGCGCCCCATAAAAAAAAGAAAAAGGAGTTTGATCTAGGTTGCTCAGGGCCGAAATAGTACTGCGCAACACCTGAACCGCCGCGTGGACAGCCTTTAGCTCTAACCCTGTCTCTAGAGATTTACCTGACTCTACGGATTTCACGGAAAAGCTAAAACTCTGAATCAGGCTGGTTTTTTTGACCATTGTGGCTAAGGACGATGGCGCAAGAAAGGCTGGTTTAGTATATCAACGCCGATCAGGAACGGTTCCAAAACCGTTGATTTGATCTTTAAAGTTGAAAAATCGAAACGCCGTCATCCACTCAGGGTTGGGGCATAGGGTTCGCGGCCTACCTTGAACCTACAACCGTGAACCGTATACCCCACTGACCTATCATCGTTAGTTTGACAGTCTACTAGTAGAACCTCAAGGCCTAGCAGCTTAGAACTCAGAAAGGCTTACTTAAAACCGACAGAGGCCTGCCATACAAAGGCCAGCAGCAGAAAAAACACAGGGATGATAGGCAGCACATCCACCAGGGGGTCGAACAGGGAGTAGGCCTCGGGCAAATTAGCCAGCAGCATTGCGACTTCCATTTAATGATTATCCTCTCATGACACAGCTGAAACCAGACTCAGAGGCCAGTGGAGCCATGGGCTGAGTGCCCGAGCTGGAATCTGAGAATGGGTAAATTTTCTTCGCATTTTATCATGGCGAGGGGTCGTCTACTGGGGTTGCCGCCGGGTTTGGTGCGAGCCAGTGGCCAAACTCGTCGGTGAAGCGATCGCCCAAAATTGCCTCCCGGATCCGCTGGGTAAACCGCACCAGTTCAGTGATGTTGTGGATCGAGATCAGCGTAAAGGCCAGCATCTCCTTGGAATGGATCAGGTGGCAGAGGTAGGCGCGGGTGAAGTTTTGGCAGGTGTAGCAGGGGCAGGCGGCATCAATGGGGGTGTAGTCGCGGCGGAATTGTTTATTTTTCAGGTTCCAGCGTTCGCCCGCCACCAGCGCCGCCCCGTGCCGCGCCAGCCGGGTAGGAATCACGCAGTCAAACAGGTCGACCCCGGCGGCGATCGCCTGCGCCATCTCCCGATAGGTGCCCACCCCCATCAGGTAGCAGGGCTTGTGCTCGGGCAGGCAGGGGGCGGTGGCTTTGACGATAGTTTCAATCAGCGCTGGCGGCTCCCCTACGCTGACGCCGCCGATCGCATAGCCCGGCAGATCGAGCGTGGCCAACTGCTGCGCCGCCTCGGCACGCAGGTCGGGGTAAACGCCCCCCTGCACAATGCCAAACAACGCCTGATCGGGTCGTTTGTGGGCCTCCACACAGCGCAACAGCCAGCGCCAGGTGCGATCGGTTGAGGCTTTGACCGCCTCGCGGCTGCACGGGTAGGGGGGGCACTCGTCAAAGGCCATGATCACATCGGCCCCCAGATCGTTTTGGATCTGAATCGAGGTTTCGGGGCGAATGTTGATGATCCGGCCATCCTTGGGCGATTTGAAGGTGACGCCGTCTTCGGTGATGGTGCGCATTTTACTCAGGCTAAACACCTGAAAGCCGCCAGAGTCCGTCAGCATGGGGCCATCCCAGCCCATGAAGCGGTGCAGGCCGCCCGCCTCGGCGACAATGTCTTCCCCCGGTTGCAGGTGCAGGTGGTAGGTGTTTGACAGCACCATCTGCGCCCCGGTGGTGGCCAGCTGGGCGGGGGTGACGGTTTTGACGTTGGCCAGGGTGCCCACGGGCATAAACCGGGGGGTGTGCACGGGGCCGTGGGGGGTGGTGAAGGTGCCTGCCCGCGCCTGGGTATGGCTACAGCGAGCATCGCAGCTAAAAGAAAATGCCTGGGTCAAGGGAGCGAACCGAAAGGATAAAACGCGCCTTATCATATCACCCGGCTTCAACGGATGCGGGGCGGCTGCGCCAACTTGAGGCAGCGGCCTGGCGATCGCCACCGGATGGCCGCCCGCCCGCCCGCAATAATATAGATAACAGATAGTTACCTAGGTTGAGGTATGTTAAGGAGGGTCAAAATCCCGTGCCAGGTTCTCTTTTGTAAAAGCATCCAGACTCACCCATGGGCGATCGCCATCTATCGCTGGACTCAGCTAGGCTTAAAGCTGATCACCGCAGCCTCATGTCTCCGCCATAAAAAATAGATCGGATTGATGATCTCAGTGGGATATTCTCAACGGACTTTCTCCAAGCAATACCTGAGTGCCTGTAGCACCACAGCTTGGCAGATTTGAGCCACTCTAAAAACAAATTTCAGAAACTGATTTTTTCCAGATCAATTGGCGCTCGATCTTCGCGGTTCGAGAATCGATGCTGGATGACGATCATCATTAAAACATGGATTATAAAACAGATTTTTTGCGCGACATTTGGTACTACGGCTTGCCGAGTAAAGCCCTCAATCCGGGGCAAACCATGGCCAAAACTTTCTTAAATGAGCCGATGTTGTTTGGCCGCACCACGGCGGGGGAGGTGTTTGCCGTAGAAAACCGCTGCCCCCACCGCTCAGTGCCGCTAGATCGAGGGAAATTTGACGGCCGAGAGGTCAGCTGTGGCTACCACGGCTGGCGGTTTGACCCGGCAGGTCGCTGCACAGCCATTCCCTCGCTGAAGAATTGCCCAGCGCAGTACCTAGAGAATTTCTGCGTTCGGTCTTACCCGGTGCAGGAGGCCGACGGCAATATTTGGTTTTATGCCACCTCAGATCCGCGATCGCAGGCCGCGCCCAAGATTGATATCCCCAAAGTGTGGGGCGGCAACGATCGCGACTATCAAATGATCACCCAGCTGCCCTTCGCCTGTGGAGTAGACCCGGCGGTGGTGCTGCTGGTTGACCCGGCCCATATCCCCTTTGTGCACGACTCGTGGTGGTGGTCGTCGCAGCGAGAGCTGACCGAAGAGGTTAAAACCTTTGACCCCAGCCCCTACGGCTTTACCATGCGCCAGCACCGACTGCTAGACGGCAACTTTTTCTACCGGCTGCTGGGCAAAGCACCCCAGGTAGAAATTTCGTTTTACCTGCCCGGCATTCGGGTAGAGCGGATCACGTCACCTAAGCACATGGTGTGCAATGTGACGATGGTGACGCCCGTGACGGAGACCACCACCGAGGTGACAAACCTGCTCTACTCCACTTTTGCCTGGCTACCGCTGGTTAGGCCCCTGTTTTCGCTGCTGGCCCACCAGTTCTTAAATCAAGACCGGGCGGTGATCAAAGCGCCAGAGTACCCGTGGCCGTCTTCTAGGGCCGAAATTTTTATTAAAGATGCCGACACGCCAGTGCGATGGTACTACCAGCTGAAGCGAGAATTTGCCCTATCTAGGGCTGAAGATCGTCCATTTGTGAACCCGGTGAAAACGCAGACGCTGAGCTGGTATAGCTAGGGGAAAGGGTTTGGTTTTGTAGGTATTAGGGACACATCGTTACCTATTAGCTCTCAAAACTTGTTCAGTCGTTAGTCTCAACTCTGGGAAGGTTGGAGAGACGATCATCTCACTGCCTCGAAGCTGCTGAATTTCATACTCTCCATCTACTAGCGTACAGATAGAAAGGGTGGGCTGTTTGGGCTTCCCGATATGTCGAGTACCCCCCAATCCCGCGTAGTCTGCAATCCAATATTCCGGGATCCCAAAAGCCGCGTAGTCTTCGACCTTGCGAGCATAATCATTTTGCCAGTTGCTACTCACAACTTCTGCCACAAATTTGATTGAAGTGCCTAGGGTTAGAATCGACTGGTTAGACCAAAACGGTTCTTTAATCAATTCATCTTGATCGACCACTGCAACATCAGGTCGAAAGGCTGTCATACCAGCATTAGCAGGGCGCAATAGTCCTCGTTGAAGCACAAACCAAGGTAAGCCTGTTCCCTCAATCTGGACACAGATTTTTGTGGTGATGAAGGCGGCGACTTCTTCATGCTGACCGGTTGGCTCCAAGTCGAACACCTCTCCATCAATCAGTTCGTAGCGGTTATCACCACCGTACTGGGTAAGGAACTCGTCAACGATGAGCGGCTTTTGTTGAATGAGCTGGTTGATCGCAAGAGCCATAGGTCAACTTAGCCTAATCGATACCTTCAGTACTTTCAGTCTACCTCCGCCGCTGCACTGACCATTAGCTTGAGCCGTGTAGCACCCATCTATCTTGATCGCAGCTCAGACCACAGGGCCACAATCCCTACAGCCAGCGGGGCCAGCAGCGCCAGGGTAAGAGTGGGAGCGTAGCGGCCAAACTGCTCAAAGCCCAGGGCAAACAGCAGTGGCCCAAAGGCCGTGCCAGCGACCATCAGCGTCGTGGCAAAGCCGCTGATGCTGCCTAGATGCGATCGCCCAAAGTAGTAGGCGTAGACCCCCGCTTGCAGCACCCCGTTGGTGCCCTGCATGAGACCTAGCAGCACCCCGTAGGCCAACATTAGCTCGGGGCTGTTGACCCGCACTGCCAGCAGCAGCGCCCCACAGAGCAGGCCCAGCATGGCGCAGAGCAAAAACCGGGGCGAGATCCGATCAAGCAGCAGGCCACTGGCAATGTTGGCCCCGGCAGTCACCAGGCCGTAGGGCACAAATACCAGCGCCGCCACGGTGCGATCAACCCCCGAGTCGGCCATGATCGAGTAGTGGTGAAACAGCAGCCCGGTGCCCAGGGCCGAGACGCAAAAGTTGCCGGCAGCAAACAGCCAAAAGGTAAAGGTGCGCCGCGCCTGAGCCAGGGTGTAGCTGGGTTCTGCTATGGGGATTTCAGTAGTCGCTTGGCTGTGGCCGTCGGGCCTGAGGCCGTAGCGCTCAGGCGAGTCGCGAAAGACTAGCAGCCCGATGGGCAAAATGGTGACGGCAACCAGGCCCCCCAGGGCAGCGTAGGTCCAGCGCCAGCTAAAGGCGGCGATCAGCCGCTCGATCAGCAGCGGAAAAGCCCCAATGCCGACGGCAAAGCCGATGCCCGACAGGCTGAGGGCCAGCCCCCGCCGCTGCACAAACCACAGGTTGATGGCGTTGATGCTGACCAGAGATAGCGCCCCCTGGCCCAGCCCGCGAATGGCGACAAACCCCAGACCCAGAGTAATCACCCCCTGCACCTGGCTCATGCCGATGCAGGCGAGGGCAAAGAGGGCGGCGATCGCCCCCACCGCCACCCGTGGCCCCCGGCGGTCGATAAAGCGGCCGACAAAGGGCAAAATCAGCGACCCGCTGAGGGTGCCTAATAGATAGAGCAGCGACACCAGCGATCGCGACAGGCCCAGGTCGGCGATGATTTTGTCTAAAAAGACCGACACGCCAATGGTTTGGCCGGGAGTGGTCATCAGCTGGCCCAGGGTGCCAGCGGCCAGCACAACCCAGCCGTAGTAGATCGGCGAGGCCGCCATCAAGCGGCTGGGCTGAGCAGGGGGCGGCAGCGAGTCTCGTTCGTGGTTCACCGGCAACACTATTCCTTGGCCAGAGCTTCGTCAGTGTATCGTCTCAGCCCTGGCGGGGGTTGAGGGGAAGCCGGGGTTTGCCCCTGGCATAGCAGTTCTAGTCAGCTCTGCTACGCTGGAAGCTAGCCATTGTGAAACCCAAGTTACCTAGAAACCCAAGTCAATGTCGCCAGGACTTCAAACCCAACCCGCCATCGCTGCCGCTGCAACTATCGCCAAGTTTAAGGCGCTGTCTGACCCGCTGCGGCTGGAGGTGATCGAGCTGCTGCGATCGCAAGAGATGTGCGTGTGTGATTTGCGCGATCGCATGGAGATCGCCCAGTCCAAGCTCTCGTTTCACCTCAAAACCCTGCGCGAAGCCGGGCTGATCTCCGCCCGCCAAGACGGTCGCTGGATCTACTACAGCCTCAACCCCGCCGAGTTTGGCGAGCTAGAAACGTATCTGGCGGCCCTGGGGAAGCTGGGTACGGTGCGGGCGGCGCGGGTGTGCGGGCCGTCGGCGGATGGCAATGGGTAAGTTAATGTCAAATTTGGATCCTCTAGCCCTGACTTGAAAAACGGCCAACCTGTAGGGGCAAATGGCATTTGCCCTGCCTCACTTCCAGAATTTTGCTTAAGTTCACCAAACACTGACATTGCCCCTCAGCGGTGGCCCATCCTGCGGTATGGCCTCAATCTGGACAATCGGATCTGGCGAATACCCCTTAGAATAGTTTGGATTTTTCGTAAGCACCCCTGCAGCCTATGCCCCGCCGCAATGACATCAAAAAGATTCTGCTAATCGGCTCTGGCCCGATTGTCATTGGCCAAGCCTGCGAGTTTGACTACTCCGGTACCCAGGCGTGCAAAGCCCTGCGGGAAGAGGGCTACGAAGTGGTGCTAATCAACTCCAACCCGGCCACCATCATGACCGACCCGGAGACCGCCAACCGCACCTATATCGAGCCGCTGACCCCCGAAATCGTCGAGCGGGTGATCGAGCGCGAGCGCCCCGATGTCTGTCTGCCCACCATGGGTGGCCAAACGGCGCTGAATCTGGCGGTGACCTTGGCTAAGACCGGCGTGCTGGAGCGCTACGGGGTCGAGCTGATCGGGGCCAAGCTCGAAGCCATTGAAATGGCCGAAGACCGCAAGCTATTTAAAGAAGCCATGGCCCGCATTGAGGTGCCCGTGTGCCCCTCGGGGTTAGCTGAAACCATGGATGAGGCTAAGGAAATTGCCCAGCAGATCGGCACCTTTCCGCTGATCATTCGCCCCGCCTATACCATGGGCGGCACTGGCGGCGGCATCGCCTACAACCAGGAAGAATTTGAGCTGATTGCCCGCTCGGGCCTCGACGCCAGCCCGGTGTCGCAGATTCTCGTCGAGCAGTCGCTGCTGGGCTGGAAGGAGTACGAACTGGAGGTAATGCGCGACCTGGCCGACAACGTGGTGATCATCTGCTCGATTGAGAACCTCGACCCCATGGGGGTGCACACGGGCGACTCGATCACCGTGGCCCCGGCCCAAACCCTGACCGACAAAGAGTACCAGCGCCTGCGCGATGCCTCGGTCAAAATCATCCGCGAGATCGGCGTAGAGACGGGTGGCTCAAACATTCAGTTTGCGGTCAACCCCGACAACGGCGACTTTATCGTGATTGAAATGAACCCTCGGGTGTCGCGCAGCTCGGCCCTGGCCTCCAAGGCGACGGGCTTTCCGATCGCCAAGTTTGCCGCCAAGCTGGCGGTGGGCTACACCCTCAACGAAATCTCCAACGACATCACCAAAAAAACTCCGGCCAGCTTTGAGCCCACCATCGACTACGTGGTGACCAAAATACCCCGGTTTGCCTTTGAAAAATTCCCTGGCACCTCCAACACCCTGACCACCCAGATGAAGTCGGTGGGCGAGGCCATGGCGATCGGGCGCACGTTTCAGGAGTCGTTTCAAAAAGCGCTGCGTTCTTTAGAAACCGGGCGGGCAGGCTGGGGCTGCGATCACGCTGAAAAACTGCCCAGCCTCAACGAGATTCGCCCCAAGCTGCGTACCCCCAACCCCGACCGCATCTTTGACCTGCGCCACGCCATGCAGCTGGGCCTGTCGGTCAACGACATCTACGACCTCACCGCCATCGACCCCTGGTTTCTCAACCAGCTCTGCGGCCTGCTCAAAACCGAAAAGTTTCTCAAGCGCACGCAGCTGAGCGATCTCAGCTACGACCAGATGCGGGCGGTCAAGCGCCAGGGTTTTAGCGATCGCCAGATCGCCTACGCCACCGGCACCCACGAAGACACCGTGCGCGCCTACCGAAAATCGCTGGGCGTGATTCCGGTGTACAAAACCGTTGACACCTGCGCCGCCGAGTTTGAGGCCTTTACCCCCTACTACTACTCCACCTACGAAGACGAAACCGAGGTGCTGCCCAGCGATCGCCCCAAGGTGATGATTTTAGGCGGCGGCCCCAACCGTATTGGCCAGGGCATTGAGTTTGACTACTGCTGCTGCCACGCCTCCTTCGCCCTGCGCGACGACGGCTACGAGACCATCATGGTCAACTCCAACCCCGAAACGGTGTCTACCGACTACGACACCAGCGATCGCCTCTACTTTGAGCCGCTGACCAAAGAAGACGTACTCAACATCATCGAAGCCGAAAACCCCGTCGGCATCATCATCCAGTTCGGTGGCCAAACCCCGCTGAAGCTGGCCGTTCCCCTCCAAGAATATCTCTCTAATCTCGAACCCCCCGTAGGGGCGCAGCATGCTGCGCCCCTACCCACCGACCCATCCACCCCACCACCCCACCACCCCATCACCCGCATCTGGGGCACCTCCCCCGACTCCATCGACACCGCCGAAGACCGCGAACGCTTCGAGGCGATTCTGCGCGAGCTAGACATCAAGCAGCCCCCCAACGGCATGGCCCGCAGCTACCAAGACGCCCTCAAGGTGGCCCAGCAGATCGACTACCCCGTGGTGGTGCGCCCCAGCTACGTGCTCGGTGGCCGCGCCATGGAGATCGTCTACTCCGACACCGATCTGGAGCGCTACATGACCTACGCGGTGCATGTGGAGCCCGACCACCCAATCTTGATCGACAAGTTTCTGGAAAATGCGATCGAGGTGGATGTGGATGCGATCGCCGATCACACCGGCCAGGTCGTCATCGGCGGCATTATGGAGCACATCGAGCAGGCGGGCATCCACTCCGGCGACTCGGCCTGCTCCCTGCCCACCATGACCCTGCCCCCCGCCGCCCTCGCCACCATCCGCGACTGGACGATCAAGCTGGCCAAGCGCCTCAAGGTGATCGGCCTGATGAACATTCAGTTTGCCGTCAAGGGCGACGAGGTCTACATCATCGAGGCCAACCCCCGCGCCTCGCGGACGGTGCCCTTTGTGTCGAAGGCGATCGGTCACCCGCTGGCCAAGCTGGCGGTGCGGGTGATGTCGGGCAAAACCCTGGCGGAGCTGGGCTTTACCGAAGAAGTGATTCCCCACCACGTCTCCGTTAAAGAAGCCGTGCTGCCCTTCGACAAGTTTGCTGGCACCGACGCCCTGCTCGGCCCTGAAATGCGCTCCACTGGCGAAGTCATGGGCATCGACGCCGACTTCGGTAAAGCCTTCGCCAAAGCGGTGCTGGGGGCCAACCAAAAACTGCCGCTCTCGGGCACCGTATTTCTTTCTATGAACGATCGCGATAAAGCCGCTGTCATCCCTGTGGCTAAAGAACTGGCGAACCTAGGCCTGAAGCTGATCGCCACCAGCGGCACCCGCAAATCTTTGATGGACGAAGGTCTAGAGGTGGGCCTTGTGCTCAAGGTACACGAAGGCCGCCCCAACATCGAAGACGCCATCAAAAACGGCGAGATTCAGCTGATTATCAATACTCCGGCGGGTAGTACTGCGATCGAGGATGATCGCTCGATTCGCCGCACGGCCCTATCCTACAAGGTGCCGATCATTACAACGATTGCTGGGGCAAAGGCGACTACGGCTGCGATCGGCTCCCTGCAACAGCACCCCCTCCAAGTCAAGTCTCTCCAAGAGTACGTGGGAATGTAGACATTAAATGAGTAATTTTCTGATTCATCCTCCTTGGTATGGCCCTGATGTCTGGTAGGTTCGTGGAATCTAGCCTAGAGCGTCCACCCTGCCTGGTACCTTATTTCGACGCGAATCCCTTCGTCCACGAAGTCTGACCAGGCGATCCTGCGACAGAATCCCAGCGTCGCCATGGGAGAATGGCTTCTATAACTGTCCTTGTGTAAAGCCGTGAAGCAAAGCGGAGTTGGTCAAGGCCATCAATCACCCTACAATTAATAGGTACTTTACTGGCTTAAGTCTATGGCTGTGGAAACCGTTGGCAACCCACCCCCCGAGGCCGATCGCGTGCGGTCGGTGCTACAAGAGCAGCTGCCCGAGATCATCGCTAGTTTTAATCAGGTGCTGCGCGACCAATACGGCATTGCTGGCGTTAGCGTAGGCGGGTTTACCGTGGTGCCCGAGAGTGCGGTGGCCTCTAAAGTTACCTGCGACCAAGACAGCTGCTCTGTCGGCTAGTGGAACCGTTAACGTTAGAGAGCATAGAAAAAGAAACGCCACCCTCATCAATGAGAGTGGCGTTTCTTTAGCATTAAGGCCAGGAGACAACCTGCCGATACCGCTACTTCCAGTTAGCTGCAACCATTTCGGCTAGGTCAACCACCCGCTGGCTGTAGCCCCACTCGTTGTCGTACCAAGACACCACTTTCACCATGTCGCCGCCCATCACCATGGTCAGGCTAGAGTCAACGATAGACGACTCGTCGGTCTTGCGGTAGTCGATGGAAACCAGGGGCAGATCGCTGTAGCCCAAAATGCCCTTCATGGAGCCTTCGGCGGCAGCTTTGAATACCTGGTTAATCTGATCTGCGATCGCCGGCTTCTCGACCTGCACCACTAGGTCAACGACCGACACGTTGGGGGTAGGCACCCGTAGGGCAATACCGTTGAGTTTGCCCGCCATTTCAGGAATCACCAGGGCTACGGCAGCGGCAGCCCCCGTAGTGGTAGGCACAATGTTTAACGCCGCAGCGCGAGCGCGACGCAGGTCGCGGTGGCTGGCGTCGAGCAGGCGCTGGTCACCGGTGTAGCTGTGGGTAGTGGTCATGGTGCCTTTGATAATGCCAAAGTGATCGTTCAGCACCTTTACCACCGGGGCCAGACAGTTGGTGGTGCAGCTGGCGTTGCTGACCACGTTGTGCCGGTCGTGGGTATAGTCTTCGTGGTTGACACCCATGACGTAGGTGCCAATGCCGCCGCCCTTACCCGGCGCAGTGATCAGCACTTTTTTAGCGCCCGCCTCAATGTGCCGAGACGCGCCCTCTTCACTGACAAACACCCCGGTAGACTCAATCACCAGGTCAATGTCCCAGGCGGCCCAGGGCAGGTTGTTGGGGTTGCGGTCGGAATAGCACTTGATGGTCTTGCCGTTCACAATCAGCGTGTCTTCCCCGGCGCTGACATCAGCATCTAGACGACCCAGCATCGAGTCGTACTTCAGCAGGTGCGAGTTAGTCTTAGGATCAGACGTATCGTTAATAGCTACCACTTCAAGTTGACTGTTCTGACGCGTCAACCAGCAGCGTAAAAAATTACGACCAATGCGGCCAAAACCATTAATTGCTACTCTAACCACTGCGTTTAACCCTCTGTTGTAGTCGACTAGGTATCTATTCTTAGACGAAACCATAATATCGCAAAGCATGATCCTCTTTATAGGGGCTGGCCATTGAACTGAGTCTATTCATCCTCAGAAAGCAGAGTCGAGAGTCTATGCTTGGCTGCCCCTAAGCCGCTGCCACAGCCAGCCTCAGGGCTTGAAGCGGAGAGCTAATATAAGCATTTCTACTTTATCAATTTGGTTTGCATAGAAAATTGGTATGCGGCCTTAATTGCTCTTCTAAAGACTCAACCTGGCCAAGCTGACAGCCGCAGGCATTTGTCCATCAGGGGTTTCCTCAGAAAGAGGCCAAACCCAGCCATAGCCGCTTCCTAGGCACTACGGCTGGGGATCAACCGCCGATCCAGTCCATGGCTGTATTGGTCTCTCAAAGGTGCTTGATCGCTACTAGGGTAGGCTAAGGCCGATGTTTAGGCCAATTCGGCAATTCTTGCTATGATTACGCCTGACACTTGGTGTGGTGTGGTGTTCTAAGGAGTGTAACGATGCCGATTTCTGTAGATTTTACCGGCAGGCCCTTTCATTTCATTGGCATAGGCGGCATTGGCATGTCGGCCCTGGCCTACATTTTGACTAAGCGCAACCTACCGGTATCTGGTTCTGATCTCCGCTTAACCCACATCACCCGTCGCCTGCAAGAAGCTGGAGCGCATATCTTCTGGCATCAAGAGGCCGCTAACCTGAGCCACTTTCTCAAGCCCCAGCAGCCAGCCTTGGCTACCGTGCCGTCTATGGCTGGATCTAGCTTGGCGGTAGAGCCTGCGATCGCCGCCGCTATTGCCCCAGACGCAACCCTCCAAGTCATTTGTTCCACTGCCATTGACACCCGCAACCCCGAATACCAAGCTGCCCTAGAGCTGGGCTGCCCCATTTTGCACCGCTCTGACCTGCTGGCGGCCCTGATCCGCGAGTACAGCAGCATTGCGGTGGCGGGCACCCACGGCAAAACCACCACCAGCAGCATGATCGGCCAGCTGCTGATGCAGGCCAACCTAGACCCCACCATTGTGGTGGGCGGTGAGGTCTCCACCTGGGGCGGCAATGCTCGCCTGGGTGACGGCCCTTACCTGGTGGCCGAGGCGGACGAGTCAGACGGCACCCTGGCAAAGCTGTCGGCGACCATTGGCGTCGTGACCAACATTGAGCTAGACCACACCGACCACTACCGCGATCTAGAGCAGGTGGTGGCTACCTTTCAAACCTTTCAGAGCCAGTGTGGGCTGCTGGTGGCCAGCGCCGACTGTGAGGTCGTGCGCGCCAGCCTCACCCCCGATATTACCTACAGCTTGACCCCCGACACCGATGCCGCGTACCACGTCACCGACATCAAGTTTGGCGCGGAGGGCACCTCGGCGTTGGTGTGGGAACTGGGCCAGCCCCTGGGGCGGCTGCATCTGCGGGTGCTGGGCTGCCATAACCTCAGCAATGCCCTGGCGGCCGTGGCCGTGGGTCGGCATCTGGGCGTGGCCTTTGACGACATTGCCGATAGCCTAGAGCAGTTTTGCGGTGCTCGTCGCCGGTTTGAGCACCGAGGTAGCTACAGCGGCATTCAGTTTTTTGACGACTATGCCCACCACCCCAGCGAAATTCGCGCCACCCTCTCGGCGGCGCGGATCAAAGCCGATCAAACCCTGCTGGCCGACGGCCGCATTGGCTATGAGGCCCGCCGGGTGGTGGCGGTGTTTCAGCCCCACCGGTTTAGCCGCACGGCAGCGCTGCTCAATGATTTCACCGAGGCCTTTGGCGATGCCGATCAGGTGATCATGGCCGATATCTACAGTGCTGGCGAGCAGAATACTTTTGGGGTCTCGGGTCGTCAGCTGGCTGAAGTGGTGGCGGGCTCGCATCCTCGAGTGGTCTATGGTCACACCCTAGATGATATTCACGCAGCTTTGGCCAACAGCCTGCGGCCCGGAGACCTGGTGATGTTTATGGGGGCGGGCAACCTCAATCAAATCATTCCCCAGGTGATGGCTCACTATGCTGAGGCTGAGGCTCCCTCGCTGCAAGAGGCCTGTTAGCCAGCGGGCAACCGGACTTGGCTAACAGGGGAAACGATTGTTGAGCTTTGGCACCATGAACCAAACCCTGGGGATTGCCCCTGACCTGGTTTGCCTCAAACCGCAGGGGGCGCTACAGCCGCTGACCACTTTTCGAGTGGGCGGCCCGGCTGAATGGCTGGCGATGCCCCGCCACCAGAGCGAGCTGGAGTCGCTGCTGACCTGGGCGATCGCCGCCGATCTGCCGATTACCCCCCTGGGGGCGGGGTCAAACTTACTGATCAGCGATCGCGGCATTCCCGGCCTAGTGATCTGCACCCGCCGCTGGCGCAGCACCGAGTTTGACGACAGTGGGCGGGTCACCGCAGCGGCCGGAGAACCACTGCCGACCCTGGCATGGAAGGCGGCAAAGCTTGGCTACCGGGGCCTAGAGTGGGCCGTCGGTATTCCGGGCACCGTCGGCGGAGCGGTAGTGATGAATGCCGGGGCCCATGGTGGCTGCGCAGCGGATGTGCTGGTTTCTACTACCATGCTTGCCTCCGACCTGACGCCGCTGAGACTAACCCCCGCCGATCTCCAGTTTCAGTACCGCACGTCGGCCCTGCAAGGGGGGGCGCAGGTGGTGCTAGAGGCCACCTTTCAACTCGAACCGGGCCACGATCCTGCGGTGGTCGTGGCCGATACCCTGGCGGGCCTCAACCAGCGGCGGGCCACCCAGCCCTACGAACGGCCCAACTGCGGCAGCGTCTTTCGCAACCCCTATCCCTACACGGCGGGTACGCTGATTGAGAAAACCGGGCTGAAGGGCTACCGCCTGGGCGATGCCCAGGTCTCCGAGCGCCACGCCAACTTTATTGTCAATCTGGGCGGTGCCACCGCCACCGATATTCGCCGCCTGATTCACCACGTGCAGGACGAAGTTGAGCAAAGCTGGGCAATACGACTCCAGCCAGAGGTCAAGTTTATCGGCGAGTTCCCCGATTTTTAGGGCCATACCAAGTCCAGATCCAGATCTGTAGTTTCTCCGCAGGCAGAGCTCCAGTGCTGGACTTAAATAAGTAGGTAGTTGTCATTAAACGTAGGATGGGCAAAGGCCTCAAAGGCCGTGCCCATCGTCAGGGAGATGGGCACGCGTTGCTTTGCCCAGCCTACGAAGGTTTTATATTTAATGGCGCTTTCCTACTTAGGCTTCATTCGGCAAAACGTTTCAGGCTCATAGCGTCGAGCACTGGGTCAGCATCGCCCGCCACCGCCTGGGCAAAGCGCTGGGCCACTGGGGGCAGGTACACAAACGGAGCGCTGAACCCGGCCATTATATATAGCCCCTCTACACCGGGCACCTGGCCCACCAGCGGCAGCCCGTCGCGGCTAAAGCTGACCCGGCAGCGTCGCCAGGTGCCCGGCACCTGGGCCAGGGCTGGAATTTGAGGGGCTATGGCGGCTCGCATAGCGCGATCGCTCTCTGGCCCATCCAAGCTTGCCTCTAAGTCCGTCAGCGTGCGACTGATCTGGCCCATACACACATGGCCGTCTAAAAACTGAATGGCACCGCTGTCGAGAATGGGGGGCGTGATCTCGTGGCCCAACTGATCCCACTGGGGGTCGGTGTCGGGCTGGCTGGCCTGGGCCTCTAGGTCAAAGCGCTGGGTCTGGGCAGGCATAATCAGGGCGCGAAGCTTGAGATCTAAGGGCGGCGTCTCGATCAGCTCAGCGTGGCTGTAGTAAAGCGGCACGACAATTTTGGCCCGGTGCAGCAGCGCCCGACTAAAGGCCCCGGCGGCCACCAGCACCTGCTTCGCGGGGTAGGCCTGCTCGTCCGTCAGCACCCCCGTAACCTTGTCTTTGATGCGCACTACATCCACCACGGAGGCGATGATGCGGGTGCCGCCCAGCCGCTGAAAAGCCTGGTTGTAGGCGTTGACCAACGTTACCGGAGACACATGGCCGTGGCGCACAGTAAAGGCCCCAGCGATCGCCTCCCCATTCAGCAATGGCTCTAGCTCAACCGCCGCCGCCGCCGAAACAAATTGCGGGGGCATCGCATATTTCCCGTAGGGTTCTGCCGCCGACTGGGGATCCCCATCCGCCGCCAGCGTGAGCACGAGATCTAGCTCTCGAAACTGAGTATCACTCCCCAGCTCTTCGCTGAGCTGACGATGCTTAGCGATGCCCTCCTGGCAGAGCTGCCGGGTTAGCTCGGTGCTGCCCGACCAGTAGGGAATGCCGCCGTAGCTGTAGCGGGTGGCGTTGCCCGGCTCTAAGGCCCGATCAATCAGCAGTACCGAGAGGCCGCACTGGGCCAGCTCATAGCTCACCGCCGCGCCCACCAGGCCATTGCCCACCACAATCCAGTCAAAGGTTTGGGTCATATCGCCAGAGGTAGTTGAAGACCAGAGGTAGTTGAAGAATGGAGTGTAGGTTTACGACTTCAGGTTTACAGTTCAAAGCCCGCCCCTGCACCGTAAACCCTGCACCGTAAACCTTCTAAGCATGTACCTGGCTGAGGATGATGCGCAGGCGATCATAGTCATCTTTGAGAAACACGCTCAGGGTGCGCCCCGCGTTGACCAGCCAGGGGCGATCAAGCTTGCGGAGCTGGTACCCCTGGCGCAGCACCGCCGCCACCAGGCTATCGACCGGAGCATTACCCATTCCCAACAGCGTTCTCAAAAAATCGAGCTGCTCAGTAAACTCAATCACTGCCTCTGCAGAACAGCCGTACACCGCCTGGTGCACCTGGGGCGGGCGCGGCGGCAGGTGCTGAAACAGCGGCCCCAGGGGCTGCCCGGCCAGATCTGGGGCGCGAAACCCCACAATGGCGGCGCTAAACTCAGTTTTGAGCATGGCAAAAATCTGCGGCTGCTGCTGGCGCAGGTCTTCGAGCGACAGACCCAGCGCCCTCGCCCGATGCACCGAGTCAATGGGGCTAGTGGTGGCGTGGTACACCACCCCATAGACCGTATTGCCCGACTCTTCATCCAGCGCGGTGACCCAGCTGCCAAAGGGCGGCATTGCCGAAAACGCCAGGGCCTCAGGCTCTAGGCACTGGGCCAAAAACTCGGTGGTGGCGGTCTCAATCACCTCGGCAATGTGGTTGGGCTGGCGCGCCAGGGCCACGGCCTGGGGAAGGGGTAAACGCATGATCCAACCTAGCGCCGCTTGCCGGTGGTGACTGGTTCCAGCTCTGACATCTCAAAGGTGATCAGTTTATCCCAGTTGCCCCCTTCAAACAGCACCGCTACCTTACCGTCGGTAATGCGCTGCACTAGGCCCTGAAACCCATAGTAGGTATCGTTGATATTCACGACTGTAACCGGTGCCCCAGGAAAAATCATGGCTGCTAATGCTGTGGTAATTGACCTCTACAGTTTAAGGCAATGTGCTGGACTGACCCACGCTTAGAGGGGCTTTTCTGCCTGTAGGGCCGTTTGGCTTTAGGGCCTCGGGGTGATGGAATGTGGCTTTGGGGTGAAGAGCGATCGCAGTATCTAGCCGCACATATATAGAGATCAATACCGCTATCGCCCCGAACCCCGACCTTCAAGCCGGGCTAAGAACGGGTAGACAGGCCAGGTGGCGCTGGCGTGAATAAATCGGGTCACGGCAAATCGGGTTGCGGTAAATCCGGTCATAGTCGCTGCTTCCTGAATGCTCATAGGCGGATCTACACCGCTAAGGCGACCCATTTCGGAAACATCGAGCCTTTGCAAACCCGCCAAAGATCAAGCATTGATCGGCAACAATTAACATTAATTAATAAAAATAGTGCCTATTGGACATTTTGGAGATGTTAACCCGGTTGTTTATTGAGTTTTGTTAAAAGAACGGCGATTTGTCGATCAATTCTTCCAGTAGAGCAATTCTGGAAGCCTGATGGATCAAGGACTTTCGCAGATTGAATTATTGTAAACCTCGACTAAAAAGCGTCAAATCGCGAGACTATAATGCTCAAGAGCAATCAACGCCTTAGTATCGGTTGTGCCTGTGGGCAACGGTGACTACAGGTACATTGCTAACCGAGGCGATTGATTCTTGTATTGCTTTGTCTAGAGAGAGGAGAGTCTCCATGACAACTACCCCGCGCGAGCGGGAGGCGAAGGCTAAAGTCATCGTTGACCGGGATCCAGTACCTACTTCGTTCGAGAAGTGGGGCAAGCCAGGTCACTTCGATCGCACTTTGGCTAAGGGACCCAAAACCACCACTTGGATTTGGAACCTTCACGCCGACGCTCACGATTTCGATAGTCATACCAGTGATTTAGAGGACATTTCGCGCAAGATCTTTAGTGCGCACTTCGGTCACTTAGCCGTCGTCTTTATCTGGCTCAGCGGCATGTATTTCCATGGCGCTAAGTTTTCCAACTTCGAAGCCTGGATGACCAACCCCACGGGCATCAAGCCCAGCGCTCAGGTGGTCTGGCCGATCTTCGGTCAAGAAATCCTGAATGCCGATGTGGGTGGCGGTTTCCAGGGCATTCAAATTACCTCCGGGCTGTTCCAGCTCTGGCGGGCCGCTGGCATCACCAATGGTTTTCAGCTCTACGTCACCGCCATTGGGGCGTTGGTCATGGC
The DNA here is from genome assembly GCA_038256265.1 of Phormidesmidales cyanobacterium. Taxonomy (GTDB): domain Bacteria; phylum Cyanobacteriota; class Cyanobacteriia; order Phormidesmidales; family Phormidesmidaceae; genus Nodosilinea. The sequence goes on along the minus strand of JBBSKN010000003.1, from coordinate 32,818 downwards.
TGGCCTGATGCTGTTTGCGGGCTGGTTCCACTACCACAAGGCCGCTCCCAAGCTGGAGTGGTTCCAAAACGTGGAATCGATGATGAACCACCACCTGGCGGGCCTGCTCGGTCTGGGCTGCCTCAGCTGGGCTGGTCACCAGATCCACGTGGCGCTACCCGTCAACAAAATGCTGGATGCCGGCGTGGCCCCGCAGGATATTCCCCTGCCCCACGAGTTCATCCTGAATAAAAGCCTGATGGCTGACCTGTACCCCAGCTTTGCTGAGGGTCTGAAGCCCTTCTTTACCCTGAACTGGGGCGTGTACGCCGACTTCCTCACCTTTAAGGGCGGTATCAACCCCGTGACCGGTGGCCTCTGGCTGTCTGACACGGCCCACCACCACCTGGCGCTAGCCGTTCTCTTTATTGTTGCGGGCCACATGTACCGCACCAACTGGGGCATTGGCCACAGCATGAAGGAAATTCTGGAAGGTCACAAGGGCGACCCACTGCTGTTTGGTGGCAAGGGCCACGATGGCATGTACGAGAACCTAACCACCTCCTGGCACGCTCAGCTGGCGGTTAACCTGGCCATCCTGGGTTCGATCACCATCATCGTGGCGCAGCACATGTACGCCATGCCTCCTTATCCGTACATGGCGACGGATTACCCCACCCAGCTGTCGCTGTTTACCCACCACATGTGGATTGGCGGCTTCTTGATCGTGGGGGCTGGTGCCCACGCTTCCATCTTTATGGTGCGTGACTACGATCCGGCGGTGAATGTCGATAACGTTCTCGACCGCATGCTGCGATCTCGCGACGCGATTATTTCTCACCTTAACTGGGTCTGTATTTTCCTGGGCTTCCATAGCTTTGGTCTGTACATCCACAACGACACCATGCGTGCCCTGGGCCGTCCTCAGGATATGTTCTCTGACACTGCCATCAACCTGCAGCCGGTCTTTGCCCAATGGGTGCAAGGGTTCCACGCAGCAGCAGCAGGGGCTACCGCTCCTAATGCGATGGCCAGCGTCAGCCCCGTCTTCGGTGGCGATGTCGTTGCTGTAGCTGGCAAGGTGGCGATGATGCCCATGACCCTCGGCACCGCCGACTTCATGGTGCACCATATCCACGCCTTCACCATCCACGTGACCGCGCTGATTCTGCTCAAGGGTGTCTTATTCGCCCGCAGTTCTCGGCTAGTTCCCGACAAAGGCGACCTGGGCTTCCGGTTCCCCTGCGACGGTCCCGGTCGGGGCGGCACCTGCCAGGTTTCTGGTTGGGATCACGTGTTCCTGGGTCTGTTCTGGATGTACAACTCCATCTCGATTGTAATTTTCCACTTCAGCTGGAAGATGCAGTCTGACATTTGGGGCACGGTTAGTCCCGATGGAACGGTGTCTCACATCACTGGCGGCAACTTTGCCCAAAGTGCGATCACCATCAACGGCTGGCTGCGTGACTTCCTGTGGGCGCAAGCCTCTCAGGTGATCAGTTCCTATGGCTCGGCCCTGTCGGCCTACGGCCTGCTGTTCTTGGGTGCCCACTTTGTTTGGGCCTTTAGCCTGATGTTCTTGTTCAGTGGTCGCGGCTACTGGCAGGAGCTAATTGAGTCTATTGTCTGGGCTCACAGCAAGCTGAAGGTGGCTCCCGCTATTCAGCCTCGCGCTCTGAGCATCACTCAGGGTCGGGCTGTGGGTGTGGCCCACTACCTCCTTGGGGGTATTGCCACTACCTGGGCCTTCTTCCTGGCTCGAATTATCGCGGTGGGCTAGGTTTCTCGTCATGGAATCTCCTAGGGGCGCAGGCCCTGCGCCCCTACATACCGCGCTCATGACTCAGATGTCGTACTAGAATCCTTTTTGATTCATGGCAACTAAATTTCCAAAATTTAGCCAGGACTTGGCCCAAGATCCGACCACAAGGCGGATCTGGTACGGGATTGCCACCGCCCACGACTTTGAAAGCCACGACGGCATGACGGAGGAGAATCTTTACCAAAAGATCTTCGCCTCCCACTTCGGCCACCTGGCAATCATCTTTCTGTGGACTTCGGGCAACCTGTTTCACGTCGCCTGGCAAGGCAACTTCGAACAGTGGATTAAAGATCCGCTCAACGTCAAACCGATCGCCCACGCGATTTGGGATCCACACTTTGGCCAGCCTGCGGTAGATGCCTTCTCCCAGGCCGGGTCTTCGACCCCGGTGAATATCGCCTTCTCAGGCGTGTATCACTGGTGGTACACCATCGGCATGCGCACCAACAGCGAACTGTACGCTGGCGCGGTGTTCCTGCTGATTCTGTCGGCCGTCTTCCTGTTCGCAGGCTGGCTGCACCTTCAGCCCAAGTTTCGCCCCAGCTTGTCCTGGTTCAAAAATGCCGAGTCTCGCCTCAACCACCACCTGGCTGGTCTGTTTGGCGTCAGCTCTCTGGCCTGGACCGGGCACCTGGTACACGTAGCTATTCCCGAAGCTCGCGGCGTCCATGTGGGTTGGGACAATTTCCTCTCTGTGAAGCCCCACCCCGAAGGCTTGATGCCCTTCTTTACCGGTAACTGGGGAGTCTACGCCCAAAACCCCGATACCTCTAGCCATATCTTTGGTACGGCTACCGGGTCTGGGACGGCAATTCTCACCTTCTTGGGTGGGTTTCATCCCCAAACCGAAGCCCTGTGGCTGACGGATATTGCCCACCACCACCTGGCGATCGCGGTGATCTTCATCATCGCCGGTCACATGTACCGCACCAACTTCGGCATCGGCCACAGCATCAAGGAAATCTTGAATGCTCACAAGCCCCCCGGTGGCGGTCTGGGTGAAGGTCACAAGGGTCTTTACGACACCTTGAACAACTCCCTTCACTTCCAGCTAGCCCTCGCCCTGGCTTCTTTAGGTGTGGTTACCTCCCTGGTGGCGCAGCACATGTACGCGCTGCCCTCCTACGCCTTTATCGCGAAGGATTACACCACCCAAGCGGCGCTTTACACCCACCACCAGTACATTGCTGGGTTCATCATGGTGGGGGCCTTTGCCCACGGCGCGATCTTCCTGATCCGCGACTACGACCCTGCGGCTAACAAGAACAACGTCCTCGACCGCGTTCTGCAACACAAGGAAGCGATCATCTCGCACCTGAGCTGGGTGTCTCTGTTCCTGGGCTTCCATACCCTGGGTCTGTACGTGCACAACGACGTGGTTGTGGCCTTTGGTACTCCCGAGAAGCAGATCTTGGTGGAGCCTGTGTTTGCCCAGTGGGTGCAAGCCTGCTCGGGTAAGCTGCTCTACGGCTTTGACACACTGCTGTCGAACCCCGACAGCATTACCCAAACCGCCAACGCCGTTTGGCTACCTGGCTGGTTTGAGGCCATCAACAGCAACAGCAACTCGCTGTTTCTAACCATTGGCCCTGGCGACTTCTTGGTTCACCATGCGATCGCCCTGGGTCTGCACACCACCACCCTGATCTTGGTCAAGGGTGCCCTGGATGCGCGTGGATCGAAGCTGATGCCCGACAAAAAAGACTTCGGCTACAGCTTCCCCTGCGACGGCCCCGGCCGTGGCGGCACCTGCGACATCTCTGCGTGGGACTCGTTCTACCTGGCGATGTTCTGGATGTTAAACACCATTGGTTGGGTGACCTTTTACTGGCACTGGAAGCATCTCAGCATCTGGTCTGGTAACGTGGCTCAGTTCAATGAGTCGTCTAACTATCTGATGGGCTGGCTGCGCGATTACCTGTGGCTCAACAGCTCTCAGCTAATCAACGGCTACAACCCTTACGGCATGAACAACCTAGCCGTCTGGGCCTGGATGTTCCTCTTTGGGCACCTGGTCTGGGCTACCGGCTTCATGTTCTTGATCTCTTGGCGCGGCTACTGGCAAGAGTTGATCGAAACTCTGGTCTGGGCCCACGAGCGCACTCCCCTAGCGAACCTGGTTCGTTGGAAGGACAAGCCCGTTGCCATGTCGATCATTCAGGGTCGAGTGGTAGGTCTAGCTCACTTCACTGTTGGTTACATCCTCACCTACGCGGCCTTCCTAATCGCTTCGACATCAAGCCGCTTTGGCTAGGTTGGGCTAGTTAGGTTAAACTTGAAAGCTCCTCAGGACAATGTTCTGAGGAGCTTTTCATTATTTATCACCTCTGAGGACAAGCTAAGGATGAGCCAAGAATGAGCATAATCATTCCTAAGCGCCCCACCTAAGCGACCTTAGCCCCTGATTGCCGATGTGAGATCGTGGCCAGCATCAAGCCCAACGTTAAGAACCGTCGCAGCACATTCCCACGGTGCGAGGACTGCAAGAGAATGGAGAGTGTACTTAATGTTTGTCAACATCTGGGCGAGGGCTGCTCTCGCTGGGTTTAGGGGATGACTATGGCCTATTACTGGTTTAAGGCGTTTCACATTGTTGGCGTCGTGGTGTGGTTTGCTGGGTTGTTTTACTTGGTGCGCCTGTTTATCTATCATGTGGAGGCCAAGGCCGAGCCAGAGCCGGCCCGCACCATTTTGCAGAACCAGTACACCATCATGGAAAAGCGCCTTTACGGCATCATTACCACTCCGGGTATGGTGGTGACGGTGGCGATGGCGATCGCCCTGCTGGTGCAGATGCCCGAATACCTCCAAGAGGGCTGGATGCATATCAAGTTGGGCTTTGTGGCGCTGCTGCTGGGCTACCATTTCTTCTGTGCGCGGCTGATGCGGCAGCTGCACCAGGGCGAGTGCCAGTGGTCGGGTAAACAGCTGCGGGCGCTAAATGAGGCCCCAACCCTGCTGTTGGTGGTGATCGTCATGCTGGTGATTTTCAAAAACAACTTCCCCACCGGGGCCACCACCTGGCTGGTGGCGGGGCTAGTGGTGGTCATGGCGGCGACGATTCAGCTCTACGCTCGCAAGCGCCGCCTCGACAAGGAAAAAGAGGCGCTAGACACCATCCCTGAACCTCCGGTTTTGCAGAATTCTTAGCAATCTATCTAAACCCCTGCGAAAACTACAGCGGCACCAGATGCGCGTACGGCTAGCATGGTAGGCGATCGCCCTGGCTTTTAGGAGATACTGGTGGCGCTGACCACCCTGGCCCCGGCTGGGCGGCCAGCATGATAGCTGCTTGTCTTGAGTTCTGAGCCTACCCCGAGAACTGCCGCCTCAATAGTCTTGACTACGTCTGCAAACACCTTTGTTGGGCGATAGTTGGCTTGCCCCTAACAAGTGGGTACTCTGATGGCGCGAGGCTTTGGGGCTAAGGCCTAGACTAATTAACCTGGGTGCATAACGGGTAAATAGGCCTGGGCAAAGGGTTTGAGTGCGCTACAACCGTGGGTGCAAGTTTTGAATTATTTAGATATTTCTGGTCACCACCAGCGCCCTACCGACCTGGTGGCTCAGGTCTTTTTGGCCTACGCCGCCGCCGATGAGCCCAATCTCGATCCGGAAAATTGCGCTTGTGCAGCGGCGACCGTACGCGCCCTTCGCCAGCTGCTCACCCAGTCCAATATTTCCTACTGGCAGCGCCCCTATCCATGGCCTGCCAATGTAGCGGATCCTGAAGTTGTGATCTCGCGCGCTACAGAGGCCTGCGATAACTATGTGCTGGTGCTGTCGCCTAGATCGCTGGCCGATGCCGGCTGCCTGCAGGGGCTGTTGTTTGCCCTGAGTATGAACAAGCGGATTGTGCCGCTGCTGGCCGAGACCGTGCCCCCCGAGCACCTGCCAGAGCCGCTGCAAACCCTAAAAATGATTCACCTGCAATCGGCTTCGCCTGCCCTGGGCCAGGCTAGGGGCGATCTCCAACTGCTGCATACTCTGGGCTGTGACGCCGACTACCACCGCACCCACACTCATCTGCTGGTCAAGGCTCTGGCCTGGGAGCGTCAGCGGCGCGAGCCTACCCTGCTCTTAACCGGCGACCAGCTAGAGTTTTATCGGCGGTGGATTGCCCTTAATCAGGGGAGATCGCACTACCGCCCGATTCAGCTGCAAGCACTGTATGTGGCCGAAAGTGCTCGCTACCACGGCGAACCAAACCGCGCCCTGGGTTGGCTACGGCGATTGCTAGGGTAGGTGCAATGGTTCCTAAGGTTCGTCGGGTGGGGCGGGTTAACGCCCATATCTCGGGGTAGTTTATAGGAAGCCGATCATGGCTCCTTGACCTATTCGCAAGTGAAGATGACGCAATTTACCCTCTACGGCCCCACCCTCAGCACCTACGTGCGCACCGTGCGCATGGTTTTAGCCGAGACCAACACTCCCTATGACCTCAACGAGATCGATATCTTTAGTGATCGCAGCTCTGACTACCTGGCCAAAAACCCCTTTGGCAAAGTGCCCACCCTAGAGATAGACGGCGTGGCCCTCTACGAAACCTGCGCCATTGTGGAATATCTCGACACAGTGGTGGGCGATCGCCGCTTCACCCCCGCCGATGCCCTGGGGCAGGCCCGCATGCGCCAAGTCATGGCGATCGTCGACAGCTATCTCTACGGCCCAGCCGTTGGCACTATCACCATTCAGCGGTTGATTGTGCCTAGCCAGGGCGGCCAGCCCGACGCAGCGGCCTGCGCCGCTGCCGTACCCAAGGTCAAGACTGCCCTAGGCGCGATTGAGGCGATCGCCCCCGGCACCCCCTACCTGCTGGGCGACGCCATCACCCTGGCCGACTTTTACCTGCTGCCGGTGATGCTCTACCTGTCAAAGACGCCAGAAATGGATGCCTCCACCGCCGACACCCCCAAGCTCAACGCCTGGTGGGCTACCCTCAGCCAGCGCTCCAGTTTCAAAGAGGTGATTGCATAACCATTTTGGTATTAGCTTGATGCGCTGGTGTAAAAGCGGAGGGCAAACTGCCAAAACCGATTGGCCGCCAGCAGCAACGTCACCGCCAGCAGGGCAGAGGCCAACAGCCAGCCCTGCCCGCCCTGGCCCAGCATGGTCTGGGCGGGCACCGTGGTCAAAAACGCCACTGGTACCACAAAGGTAAAAAATACCCGATAGGCTGCTGGGTAGGCCGCAATGGGGAACCGCCCCGCCTCTAGCAGCCCCCGCAGCACTTCGGTAACGTTGTAGATTTTGACAAACCAAATACTGGTGGCCCCCAGCATAAACCACAGGCTGTAGAGGCTGATCGCTCCCAAAACCAGCGGCACCAAGGCCAGGGCGTAGTCGGCGATCCCCAGGCCCAGGCGGCTGCCGCCGTAGCCAATCATCGCGACACCAAACACCACATCGGGCAGGCCCCAGGGCGAGATTACCCGAGTCGAGAGCCAAAACTGCGAGCTGATCGGCTTCAGCAGCACAAAGTCGAGGGTGCCCTGCTGCACCTGATTGACAATTTTGTTGAGGTTGGGGATCAGCACCGTGGCCGAGAACCCTTGCAGCACGGTAAACAGCCCCAGCACCAGCAGCGCCGCCTCCCAACTCCAGCCCTCAAACTCGTAGCCAGTGCGGTAAAAGAGAAACAGGCCAAACAGACTACCCGCCAGCCCCCCCAGGCTGATCAGCGCAGTGACCAAAAAGTTGAGGCGATACTCTAACTCGGCGGAGATCGCCGTTCCCCAAAACAGCCCTAATACCTTTAGATAGCGCTCCATTAGGCCCCCATGCCCGAGTATTGCTTTAGCCCCTGCCGCCACAGCCAGCGATTGAGCCCCCAAAACAACGTCGACCAGAAAATCATCGCCGCAAACCCTTGAACCACGTTTTCGGGCCGGTTGATCAGCAAACTGGCCGGAAAATAGATTAAGTAGGGAAAGGGCGTCCACAGCACCACCGCCCTCACAGCGTCGGGGAACAGGGCTATCGGCGCGATCATGCCCGACAGGAACGTATAAAGCAAAAACCAGAACTGCTCTAGGGCACTGGCCCGCTCCGTCCAAAAGGCGGCCAGGGCAAAGGTGTACTGCATGAGAAAGCGCAGGCAAAAGGCCATTGCGATCGCCAGCAGCCCCAGGAACAGATTGTCGAGGCGGGGCCGCCAGGCGGCGTAGGGGTAGAGTAGCAAAAACAACCCCACCAGCAAAAAAGCAAAGGGCAGTCGGGCGAAACGTTCGGCCACGTGGCTAAAAAAGTGTCGCCAGGCCGGGTCGATGGGCTGCAACAGGTAGGGCGACAGCTTGCCCTCCACCACCTCGCGCTCAAACTCCCAGATCACCCAGACCACGGTGAACTGGCGCACCAAAAACACCGCCAAAAAATACTGCACCAGCTCCGTGGGGTTGAGGTTAAATTGTTCGCCCTGGGCTGCCTCGACCCACAGCCCCATGAGAATCAACGGGAAGGTGCCCGACAGCACCCAAAACACCAGCTCAGCTCGGTATTCGACCATGTAGGCGTAGTACACCGATAGCATGACGCGGGAGATTTTCAGTGATCGCTTCAGCATTGCAGGCAGTCCTCGATTGGCCTCATCCTACCAGGCGCAGCGGTTTCCCTAGGCCCATGGCTGGCGGCTTGTGGCATAGACCCTAGTCGCTAGGCGATCGCCCTAGATAGATTTTCTCAAAGATTATTGTCAGCGCAGGTAAACCTTAACCTCTGCCAGCAAAAAGAAAGATACCATTAATGTATTCGGTAGCTATGTATACAGAAATTTGGAGATTCACCATGAGTTCCACCCAAGAGCAGGCTCGTCAGCTACAGGCCCGCAATCGCCAGCAGCGTCAGCATCGTCGGGCCAATATGCTAGAGCGCTCGACCCGCGAAGTGCTTCCCTCTGAACCGATTGAAGGAAATTTTGAGGCCTAGACCAGGACTACAGGCACTGATTGATGTCTTGACCCAACTAAGCTCAGGCCACAATACGCTACCCATTCAGGCGTGTCAGCCACCAGGGCAAATTAAATCTCTGCTTAGCTAAGGCTCAGCTCAACTTAACCGGTGATTAACTACAGTGATCGCCCCAGGGGCCATGATAAAAATGAACCCTTTATGCGCATTGTTGCAATATGGTTCTCACCTGACTCACATTCTCAGGCCCAGCAGTCGTTGGGCCTTTTTTGTGGGCTGGAATAGGGTATTGGGTGTTGGGTGTCAGGTAGACCCCAAAAACCATTTTCTCTAATCTCGCAGCACGTAGCCGACGCCGCGCATGGTCTGAATCAGGCGACTCTCGCCCTCGACTTCGAGCTTGAGGCGCAGGTAGCGCACGTAGACCTCAATGATGTTGGAGTCGCCCATAAAGTCGTAGCCCCAGACCTGTTCGAGGATTTGATCGCGAGTGAGCACCTGACGGGGATTAGTCATTAGATAGTCAAGCAGGTCAAACTCCTTGGCGGTCAGCTCAATGGGGCGCTGGCCTCGGCGCACTTCGCGGCTGCGGCGATCAAGGGTGAGGTCGCCAAAGACTAGTATTTCCGCATCTTGGGGTTCGCTGCGGCGCAGATGGGCGCGCACGCGGGCCAGCAGCTCTTCGATGCTAAAGGGTTTGACCACGTAGTCATCGGCCCCGGCGTCGAGACCTTCGACGCGATCGCTGACTTCGTCTTTAGCCGTCAGCAAAATCACCGGGGTGGCGGTGCCGGTCTGGCGCAGGCGGCGGCAAACCTCAACCCCGCTCAGCCCCGGCATCATCCAGTCGAGAATGATCAGATCGGGGGTTTGATCGCGGGCGGCCATCAGCCCCGAGAGACCGTCGTGGGCCACGCTGACCTCGTAGCCTTCGTAGGACAGCTCGAGCTGCACAAACTTAGCCAGTTTTTCTTCATCTTCTACGAGCAGAATGCGGGCGTTCATGGGTTTTTGAAGTGGGTGGATAGGGGCGTGGATGGGTAGATAGGTAGGGGGCAGCACCCACCACCGGGGACGATGGCTGCAAGCCGTTGCCGGGTGATCGGTTGGAGCTAAAAATACGCTATTAGGAATGCGCCTATAAGATCAGCGTGGGACAATGCAACCCCAGCTTGATCTCGACTCTAGCAGCCGATTCTGAGAACGGGCTGATACGCCGCTGCGTTAGGTCTTACGGCATTCTCAGGGCAGTCTCAGACAGCGGCGGTTGAATAGAACCAATGGACGAATTTGTCAGTTCGCCGTTTGGTTGCTCCACCCCCTTTGATCGCGGCTAAAATTATGTATTGCAGACCAAAACCGCGCCCGGTGTCGGCCAAAATGCTTCGCTTTATGTTTTGGTTAGTTATTGCTGTGCTGGGTGCCCCGATCACTCCGGCGATGGCCCAAGGCAATGGCGGCGACCTCTCGTTCTTTGGGTCGCTGCAAGCCCAGCTGGTGAATGCTCTGGCCTGGATTGACGGCTTGGGCGCGATCGCCCCCCTAGCCTTCATCCTGTTCTACATCGTAATTACTGTGGCCTTTGTGCCCGCGTCGGTGGTCACTCTCGGCGCAGGGGTTGTGTTTGGCGTGGTGAAAGGCTCGGCCCTGGTATTTATAGGGGCCATGCTGGGGGCCACGGCGGCATTTTTGGTGGGTCGCTACGGGTTGCGGGGCTGGGTAGCCCGCAAAATCGCCAATAACCTCAGATTTGAGGCGATTGACGATGCGATCGCCCAGTATGGCCGCAAGATTATCTTTTTGCTGCGTCTGTCGCCAGTGTTTCCCTTCAACCTGCTCAACTATGCTCTCGGGCTGAGCCAAATTTCCCTCAAAGACTACGTGATTGGCTCGGTGGGCATGCTGCCCGGCACCATTATGTACGTCTACCTGGGGTCGCTGGTGGGCAACCTGGCCACCTTGGGGGCCGACAGCAGCCAGCCCTCCGAGGCCGCCACGGTGCAGTGGATGATTCGCATTGTGGGGCTGATCGCCACCGTGGCCGTGACCCTCTACGTCACCCGCATTGCCCGCAAGGCGCTAAATAAGGCCCTGCCGCCTAGCTCTGAGGCGATCGCCCCCGACAACCGCTAAGGCGACTTCTGGAAAATAGTTTCCCTGTTATTCCCGCGTAGGCGAGAATTCAGTCGGGAGTAGGTTGCTTCGTGTAGATTCCCGTTTTTACGGGAATGATGGACATTGCCTTAGCGTTATGAATAAAGCAGGCTAAGTGCCATTTGAATTTTCCCCTCGGCACGGGTTGGGTTCATGGCCTCGCTATAAGCCATCTATCAGGTAATCGCAGTCGTAAACCGGGTATTTGAACATCGCCAGCCCCACTGCGCCAGAAGCACCCGCCCACCCACCCATCCACTCTCCACCCCCCACTCCCCTGAGCGCTATGCTGGTGTCGGTATCAACGTCCCGACCAGCGCCCGAGGCCCCATGTCAGCAAAAGGAAACCCTATCCATTGGCTCACCCGCCTGATCTTGGGTCTATTGCTGGCGCTGGCGCTGCATGGCCTGGGGGCATTGCCAAGTCTGGCCCAGGTGCTCGAGGCCGAGCCAGTGTTTCTCGATGGCCTATTTTTGTTTGACGTGCCTGGGGCGGGCGACCTTACCGCCGTAGAGCGAGCCTTGGCCATTGAAACTAACTTGATGCCGCTGCTTGGGAGTGCCGAACCAGTGGCGGTACAGTACGAATTTCGCGGTGCAGACGAGGACAGTGGCGACGCGCAGAACGGCAATCCGGTGATTTTGGCGGGCGATCGCTACATCATGACCGTGACCAGTGCCGATGTGCAGGTGGGCGGTGCTGACAGCATTCAGGGGCAAGCAGATCGCTGGGTGGGCACGATTGCGGCGACACTCACCCAGGCGAGGAAAGAACGTCAGAGCGGCTTTTTGACCCGCGCTGCGATTGAGGCTGGGATAGCGTTGGCGATCGCGCTGGCCCTGCACTGGCTGGCTGGCTGGACATGGCACCACTGGCTCAAGCCGTTAATCAATCGCCTCACCTTTTGGTCAGATGACGACGATGACGGCGCTGAGAACCTCACCCTGTTCTTTCGCCTGACGCTGTTTTTGGCGCGGGTATTGCTGTGGCTGGTGGCCCTATCTTACGTCGCCGATCTGTTTCCGCTCACACGGCGGGGCAGCTACCAGGTGGTGCGCGGCTTGCGAGATGGCATCTTTGCCCGCAATTTGCTGCTGGGCAGTCGTTCGTACTCGCTGCTCGACCTGCTGGTGGTGGGCGCGACCCTGCTGGGGCTGGTGATTGTGGCCAGTGCCGTGACCAACCTGCTGCGGGCTCGAGTACTACGGGTCACAGGGATTAGCATAGCGGCCCAAGAGGCGATCGCCGTGCTCTCCAAATACACCCTAATTTTGCTGGGCACCGTAGTGGTGCTTCAGCTGTGGGGCATTGACCTCAGCTCGATCGCCCTGATCGCCAGCGGTCTGGGTATTGGCGTTGGTCTTGGTCTCCAGGGCTTGGTGAAAGACTTTGTCAGCGGCCTGGTACTGGTTTTCGAGCGCCCGGTGCAGGTGGGCGACTTTGTAGATTTTGGCCAAGTCAAGGGCACCGTGGCCCGCATTGGTTCGCGCAGCACCGAAATTCGCACCCTCGACCACGTGTCGATCATTGTGCCAAACTCCCACTTTTTAGACTCAGAGGTCACCAACTGGAGCCACGGCAACCCAGTCTCGCGCATTCGACTGCCGGTGGGGGTGGCCTACAGCGCCGACCCTCAGCAGGTCAAAATCGCCCTGCTCGAAGCCTCTGACAAAAACCAAGAAATTCTCTCGACCCCGGCCCCTCAGGTTTTTTTTCTGGGTTTTGGCGACAGTGCCCTTGACTTTCAGCTGCTGGTGTGGATTGCCCAGCCCAGCCGCCAGCTGGTGATCAAAAGCGACCTCTACTTTGCCATTGAGGCCAGCCTGCGCCACCATGGCGTCGAGGTACCCTTTCCCCAGCGCGATCTGCACATTCGCACGGGGCGTCTGCCCATCGATCTGTCGCCCGAGGCCCAGCAGTTTTTGCAGGGGCTGAGCGAAAAATCAGCCGAGGGGCCAAGGCCCGGCCTGGACCACCCCTAGGCCATGCTGATCCCAATGGCTGCATAGGCCTTAATGCTCCAGACAAAGCCAGACAACCGTCCCCAGCCTGGGCCATGGGGATATTTGTCCGCTAAAAACCGGGCTGAGCGCAAAAAAAAAGAGCGCTTCGTGGAAAGTTAGGTAAAATTACAGCCATATTTGCAGAGAAACCGGGGTTCTATCCCCTACGTTCCCGAATTAGTCGCCTGACGGGTTTCTCGAGTGAGGAGTATAGGGAGCAATTTCCATGAAACCAGCCTGGCCTAACCTTCCCCTTAGCCGCTGGTCAAAGCGGCTGTTAAAGACGCTTTCGCTATCTTTTGTCTCAGTTTTTCTAGTCACAGGTTTAATGGTGCCGGGGTACAGTGCCACGCAGCCTGCAACCCTGGTCTCTGGCATCTCTGAGGTTGGTGTGGGTACGCTCGTAGCCCAGGAACCCAATACCTCGGGCAATGCCATCCTTTATTTTGAAACCCCAACTTTTACCGTTAGCGTACACCCCAGGAACGCTCAGTTCCTGAGGATGAATGTCTACAACCGAGATACTCGGCAGTCTGAGCAACTTAATGTGCCCGTCACCCCTCGCGGCTCAATTATTAGTGACAGTTGGGTAAGCTATGACAGCTTTGGCTCGCGTGCAGGCCGCAGAGTTGTTTATCGGGCAAGCGGCAACCTAAGTAACAATCAGGCCCGCCTCGAAATTGTTGACGCTTCTAACAGTTCCGTCTTGCTTAGCCAAAACAGCACCAGCGTTCGAGATTTTTTCATCCCCGGAGCCAACCCCGGAGCCAACCCCGGAACCAACCCCCGACAGGACGACCTGCTCAGCAGTACGTTCGTGGGCTTTGAAACTCAAAACCACTCGGTACGAGTATTCAACGACAACGGCGTGACCAAAATGAACGTCTTTAGCAAGACCTCTGGGCAGACGTTGGTGAATGGCCAGCGGGCGATCGCAGAAGCTACCGAAGTTAACCCCTACCGGTGCTGGGTCAACTACTTCAGCAGTTCAAATCTTACTGGCGCAACGGCCAACTACTTCGTTCGAGTCAGCGGTGATGGTCAGGCAGTACTGGAGGTGATTGCCGCTAACGGTGGGGTACTGGTCTCAGAACCCAGGATCACGTCTGCCCCTCTCGTGACCAACATTCCCCAGGCTGATCGCCCCGCCTGCTTCGGCCCCGGTGGCATCGTACCCGACGATGGCGCAGGTCTAGCCCCCTTTGTGGCCGCTGTGTTTGGTGGTGACAGTGAGCTTCAGCGGACGCGTCAAGTCCTACCTAGTGGCAGTAGCCAGGGCATAGGGGGACTCACCTGTGTCATCAACCCTCGCTTTGAAAATGCGCCCCAGGGCCGATTTATCAATGCGGCGGAATGTACCGATCGCAACGATGCCAGCGCCGTAGTGAACTTCCTGCGGGCGCGCGACCTCGACTCGCGACTGGTCTACCGCAACTTCCGGTACCGCTAATGGGGCCTAGAAGCCGGGTCGCTAAGACAGTTTGTGTATGGGCCAGATAACCCCGCAGAAACCTGTTTCTGATCTCCTAGTTCTCGGCGGCATAAGTCAGTCAACTGTTCCTGCCCCCTGACACCCAGTACCTGACACCCCCCAGCAAGGGTTGCTCTATTTCTGCCACCCACTACTAGTTGCTTAAGATCTCAAAAATTTCAGTAATAAAAAGGGGGAGGCAGTGATGTCTCCCCCTTTTTTGCTGCGATAGCGGCTCCCCATGCCAGGGCGGTTCTGCGGTATGGTGTCTGTAGGTGTTTTCTACGCAATGGTGATGTTTCTGTATAGCTGTGGCCAGATCTCTCCAGGGGCTGGCGACGCAGATAGGCTATAGAAGAAACGAAAATCACCTCATACTGTCGCTCTAAGGGCCTGTTTTTTGGGGTTTAGGCGCACTGTGGCGATCGCGTCACCTGCTCTCTGCTGATTGTGATCGCAGCGTGGGGTGCAAGGGCGATCGCGTCTCAGGTGCTCTCCCTTTGACGGTGGCTCTGGGCCTTGCGTCGAGATGTTTTACGCCTGAGAGGAGTCACCTATGGGGACTAACCCGCTGGGGTCTGCGGACTGGGGAGTTTTGGGGGCGGAGCTTGTGCCCGAGTTTGACGGGTTGACGGGCGACACCGCTCCATTCGTCGCTATTTTAGAGAGCTTTGCCGGGGCCGCCGCCAGTTCGGCCACTATGACCAAGTCGCTGGGCTTCGCCGTGGATGCTGCCCTTGAGCAATTAGGGCGGGCGGGCGGGCTAGCTGAGCTAAGTCTTGCGCCCCGATGGCAGGCTCTTGGCCCAATCGTTGACCAGAATTTAAGTCTCTTCTCGAAAACGATCAAGTTCTCTGATTCACCGAGCGCTGAGAATGACTTCAGCGGGGTGAGTGATCGGCTGACCGGCTGGGGGGATGCCACCCACCTGCGGGCCTGTGCCTGTCGCCAGTGTCAGTCTGCGGCTGATAGCTTTTCGCCGGTCGAGAGCACGGCTCAATTTTCTAGCGAGAGCGGCATTGAGGCGTTGCTGAGCGGCTATCGCCTCGACGCCGGCACCAACATCACCTTTAGCTTTGTCAACAGCTTCACGGCCCCGACCTACAACGGCTCCAACAACGAGCGGGTGTCTGAGCTGAGCGACCCAATTAAGACCAGCGTGCGCACCATCTTGAAGAGCTACATCGAGCCGCTGATCAACCTCACCTTTACCGAAGTGGCGGAGTCGCCGGGCAATTTTGGCCAGATGCGGCTGATGTTTTCTGACCTGGGCGGGGGCGGGGGATATGCCTACGCCTACTACCCCGATGCCACGAGTGTTTTTAGCATCGGGAGTGATGTGCATTTGAGCGATCGCTACCTCGACCCAGCCCTAGACCCCTACAACAATTTTGCCTCTGGCCCCGGCAGCCATGGCTATACCACCCTGATTCACGAACTTGGCCATGCCCTGGGGCTAAAGCACCCCGGTAACTACAACGCGGGCGGCGGTGGGGCAGCGGGGCCTTACCTGCCCACAAACTTAGACAACCTGGGCAATACGGTGATGAGCTACAACTTTGACGGGTTTGCCCCATCCACGCTAATGCCGTTAGACATTGCGGCGTTGCAGTCGATGTATGGCTCTAAAGCCTTTAATGCTGACAATACGGTCTATAGATTTACCCAGGCCCATGAATATAGCATCAGCGGTAGCACCGTCGGCGGTGCAGCCGCTCAGCGCCTTACTCTGGCCGACAGCGGTGGGGTAGACCAGCTCGTTTTCTCAGAGATGCCGTTTAGCGAGTCGGGCTATCGCATGGACCTGCGGCCCGGCGGCAGCATTTCGACTCGATCTGACTTTGACAGCATGACTGGGTTGGCCAGCCGGGGCACCTGGCTCAGCCTCGACACCACCATAGAAAATGTGATTAATTCGTCGAGCGATGATTTGATTATTGCCAATGGGGCAGTCAACGTATTTGGCGGTTATGACCTGTTTGCCCCCACCGGTAACGATGTCATTGTTGGGGCCAATAGTCGTGATCTGCTAAATCTAAGGGCGTTTTCGCCCGCCAATGTGGCCCAGCGCCAGCGCGATAACGACCTCCTGCTCGATCTGGGGGCCGAGCGATCAATTACGCTCAGCGATTACTACGCGACTTCGTCGGGCGATCGCCTGCGGGTGCAGTTTGCCGAAGCTCCAGCGTCTATCTTGGCTGCCGATGATTTCTCACCTGGGGGCAGCACCAGCGGGTCGAATGGGTTAGAGCCGTTTGACGAATCTGACCTATTCACCCCGGCCCCAATTGTCTCGGCTGGGCTGCCGGAGTTGGCCGCTGCTAGCCTGGGCTAGGTTATGGTGTGAACTAGGGGGCTAGGCGGGCTTTTTTGAGGCGGTTGTCTTCGTACCAGGCGGCGATCGCCGGTACCCAGACGGCAAAGTGGGGCCAAATTTCTTCGCACATCTTCTGGGCTTCGAGTTGGGCGTCGGCCTTCCAGCGCAGGTCGAGCAGGTGCATAACCGATCGCACATTGGCCGACATCACCCAGTGCTGGCGAATGTCAAAGGGTATCAGCCCTCGGGCGTGCTCTTCGGCAAAGCCCTGATCAATGCGGGTCTTATAGCGACGGCAAGCTTCCATACACCAGTCAAGATCCTGCTGGCGGGCTTCGACGGTGTATTCGTACTTCTTGCCCTGGCGATCACTGTAGTCGCCCAAAGGCCGCAGGTAGAAAACCTCTTCGACCTCGCGTTTGCCTTCTACCACGTCAATGATGCGCTGCCCGGTATAACGAAAGGAGTTATGGACAACCACTCCGTTGGCAACAAAGTTGTGCCATGGGCCTTCCACCTCCAGGTCATAGGTAGTTTGCATACCCAGGTATTCAACCGAAACCACTTCAACAGGATGGGCTTTGAGTTTACGTCCTGGTGGCGTTGGTTTAGCAGCCCAAAGCTTGGGTTCTAGAATGGGCTGGAAGTTTGTAGCAAACTCAGCCTCTAAATGGTTTTGGTGTAGATGCTCGTGGCAGGGCTGGCAGACAGAGACAAGGTTCTCAAATTCGTAAGCCAGTGACTCGTCTGCAAAAACTGGCACTAGATGGTGGGCATGGAGGCTGCCGCCAGACTCACCACAGCACTGGCAAACGTACTTAAACTTGGCATGCACCTTGGGGGCAATCTGGCGGGTCCAAGCTCCAATCAGCTCTCGCTCAGTGGAGGTGCCGCCCTTCCAAAAGTTAGAGTCAGATCCACGTTTTGTGAATGTCTTGGCGTTGATGCGGCGCTGCTCTAGACTTTCTTTTGACAGAGCCAGCTTATAGCCCTTAATGCCCTTATTCCAGGGATTTTCAGGGCCAGATGAGCGTTTGTTGAGCTCTAGCCCATGGGCATATACCCACTTTTTAACCGACTCGATGGAGCATCCTGCCAGGGCAGCTATATCGTCAACATAAAGCCCTTTGGCGAGCTGAGCCTGAAGCCAAGCTTTGTCGCGATAAAGGCCATTGCCAACAATAGTTTTGAACCCACGGCGCCGTCCTGAGGGCAACCTGAGCTGAAACTGTTTAGCCCAGTGGCGAATAACCTCGGCAGAACAATCACCCACCTCAGCAATTTGTTGCGCCGTTAAACCCTGGTTGACCTGGGCTTTTAACCACGATTCCTGACTATAGAGGGCATCGGGGCGCACAACGCCATTGGTCATCAGTTCGCAGGTTTTGGTAACAGCCAGCACCTGATGATCGGTATCGGCAACCAAACCAAGGGCATCTCCCATGCGTTGCCACCCTTGGGCAGTGTAGAGGCGATGGTTGGTTGTGCAGTCGAGGGTTTTACCATCGGCCAGGGTGAGGCGATAAACCGGCTGCAAGCCGCTGCACATGACATCGTGCAAGTGGCCAATCTCAAAATTACCTGTGTCCTCGTTGAGAACTCGCAGACGCCTTTTCTTCAGACGAGTTTTGCAGTCGCGGCGATAGGTGCCAGGTGGTTCACCGTTGCGTCCGCGAATTTTGCGCTCTCGGATAGCCTTCTCGCCGTTAGTCCACAAATCGTATAGCTCAGCGATTTTGATCTTTTTTAGACCACCGGAGGCGTGAACGAACGTTACCTCAGTCTCGCCCGCTAGGCACTGTACATCGAACGAAACGCCGACCCGATGAGTGCGGATCTGCTGCATGGTGCTGTGGGGAAACCAGCCCACATTAAACACAATCTGCGGGTGCTCAAGGGGGCCGTAGTGGCCACGTCCGCCCTTGAGCAGACTGGTGACTAAGATTTCGCCGCAGCGCTCTTCGCTGGGCCAGGCTTCGCGATCATGCGCCACAAAGCCCTCAGCGTAGTCTTGGTGCATGGCAGCGTACATGGTCTGTTGAGGGTTTGGGGTTTGAGAAATAACCTCAACCGTGAAGCGATCCATAGCGCAGATTTCCGGGAATTAAGCGATCCATAGCTTAGGTTTCTAGGAGTTAAATGTCTAGGTATTCCTCGTATTCGACCACGGCGCGTCGTTGCTTGGAGACAGGCGAAGACCAACGAGTTAGCTCCGCTGTAGATGCCCCTGTAAAGGATTCTGGGATCTGATGTAAGCTGTCCTGCTTATGAGATGCTTCTAAATACCCCAATTCTGAAGGATTTAGGGAGCCTAAAAGGTCTGGTGCTGGGACAACTTGTGTCTCTACTGCAAGCTTGTTCAACTCGGCAGCATCGGCCCCAAGGTCTATAGCAAAGGCAGCTGCCCCACTGGGCGGCAGAGGGTTGGCCGATCGCAGTAAGCTCTGCCCTTCTTCAAGGGCTGATCGCACGATCACATCACTCTCTTGCCCCAGCCGGATCGCAAAGCAGTCGAGCAGGTGCGATCGCACCGACACCCCCACCAGATACTCGGCATCGGTTTGGGCCAAGCGCACCAGCCGCCGCACCGCCACCAGCCGTTTCAGTGGGTCAGGGTGGCTCAGCAACGCCAGGTTGTGCTCCACTTGAGCCACAGGGGCAGCATCCCACAGGTCATCGCTGCGGTTTGCGCTCCGGGTTGTGCTATTGGGCGATCGTAGCAGCGCCCCCAGGGCATAGAGCGCCAGCGCCCCCTGCCCGGTGAGCAGCCCCGCCATCAGCAGCGAATGGGTGCTGTGCCACAGAGCCGTAAAGGTGTAGGTGCTGGCCCCCGCCACCAAACCCAACATCAACGCCTGCTGCTGAGGGGTGGCGGGCAGCGGCAGCCCCTGCTGAAGGCGCTGCATCAGCCCCTTTCGCTGGCGGGGCGAAAGCGCTAAGAGCTGCTGATAGGCCACCAAACCTATGCCCGCAGAGATCACTAGGGCACCGTTGACTAACCCCAGGGTCAAACTCCCCAAACCCAGTCCCCACATCTGGGGATGCTTAGGGCGCGGTAGCGAGCGCAGACTTTGCCGCCACCCCTGCTGCAAATCTGCCGTTTTAGGGCGCGGCGACGGCGGCGGTGAGATATCGAGAGCGGGGCGGGGAATAACGGGGGAAACCACAGAAAATTCTTACCGATAGGCGTTATAAAGCAGGGCCTAGCATAGCCCGCCCCCCTATTTTAGGCCCCTTTCCGCCAGAAAACTCGCCATCCACCCACCCACTCACCTACTCACCCACTCACTCATCCACCCTTCACCTCTTCACCCCTTCACCCATCCACTCCCCTACGCCACACAAATCCCGTACTGGGGCAGCAAGTCGTGGACAACGTAAAAATGATGTGCCCGCAGGGCATCGTGAAAGAACTTCCAGTTGCTGGTCAGAAATCCTGGAGAGTAGGAGGCTAGGCGCAAGTCTTTGCGATGGCCCGAGGCCGGTCTTTGACCATCGCCCTCGCCCATCAACCCCAAAGCCTTTTGCTTCCAAGACCCGAGGCCGTTGGCAACATAGCTCACCTCAGCGGGGCCAAAGCTAAAGTCGCCCTGGGTGATGTGAGCGATCCACTGGCGGTGGCGGCGGGGAGCCTCCCCCAGGGTGGTTTCAAACAGCGCCGCAATTTTGGCCTTGTCAGCCTCGGGTAGGCCGGTCACTGGGGCAGCCGGGTCGCCCTTGATGTACCGCTGCATGGCCCGACACATTTCGTCGGCGGCGGCTAAAAAGTCTCTGGGGTTATCGCGGCTAATTTTTTCGCCCCGGCCATTGGTGTAGCCCCAGCGCAGGTAGGGGCGATCGGGGTTGCTGAGCACCGTGCCATGGCCCAGGGGCAGCGCCCCGCCAATAAAAAAGCCCTTCAGGCGATTCATCAGGCTTTGGTCAGGTTTGCCGTCGCCATCGACTAGGTCCCGAGCGCCATTGATCTCGTGGCTGACCCCGGCAAACCCCTGGTGCGCCCATGTGTCAGCAAACACATGCATAGTTATGCCCAGACGATGCAGACCGTAGCTGCGGTAGCGCTGCTCAATGCATTCTTGCACCATGGTTTGGGCGATGGGGCTGTTGGGTCGGCAGATCAGCTTTTCGATAAAGGTGCCGGGGGGGTCTTGCCCGGCGGGCAGCCCGCCATTGCCCGGCAAAAAGTGAAACGGTATCCACACCTTGTAGTTGGCCAGCTCTCTAAAGTTGCGGTAGTCGAGCATTTTGTGGGCCGAGCTCATGCGGTCAAACATGGCGCCGTTGTTGAAACGAATCAGCCCCGCCTGGGTCGAATCATCGACGTACTGGGCACTATGGGCCACGATGCTGGCCTCTAGGTGCTCAAAGCCAGCCAGGCGGGCGCACACGTAGGTGACCCCGTGGTGAAAATCAATTTGCATAGAACCCGTTTGGCTAGCGGCGTAGGGCAGCGCACCCCAAAGATAGGGTACGGGTTAGCGCGGCTCCTCGGTGTTAAGCATTGTGATCGGGGTTTCAGGATTCAAGGTACACGGGGGCTGGTACTGGCTGGCGGAAACATGACAACCCTGGCTGAGGGTGTCATGTATTGGGTGTCAGGTTTTAGGAACGGTTGGTCGGTGCTGAAAAGGTGTTAGGTATTGGGTGTCAGGTTTCAGGAACAGCTGGTCGACCCATGCTGCAGAGTACTGAGGGCAGATCTCATCGTTCTACCCAACCCCGGTAGCCGCTCACCGTACACCGTTAACCGCTCACCGTCCCCCCCGACACCCGACACCCGATACCCGACACCCCCAAAATCATCCATCCCTCAATTCTCGTCAGGGGCCGAGTTGTCTACCTGCGATCGCCCAAACGACTGGTGAATCGCCATCAGCACCGAATCGAGGTTGTCGGCGGTGTCGCCGTAGTAGCTGGTAATGGTGGCGGTGGCGGTGGGGTAGCCCACGTAGGTGATAAACGCGTTGGGCAAGTCGTCAGGAATTTCGCCCACCCACAGGCGGACGGCAGTGACCCCGTCGATGTTGGCCGCATCGTAACGAATGACGGTGTAGCCCAAGGCCTGAATGGTTCCTAGCGACTGGCTGACCACTTCCCTCGGCGGCGCTTCTTGCCAGGTGACCTCGGTGCGCATGGCGGGCAGACTAGCGTTGGCCCCGATGCTGTTGGCTACGAGCTGGGGGGCGTTAGTCTGCTCGCGGACTTGCCACCCCACCGGAAAGGCAATGGAAAATAAATCAGCGTAGCGGGTGGTTTCTAGGGCCGGAGCAGCGGCGGCGGTAGCCTCAGCGGCAATCAGAAGATCTGAACTCTGGGCCAGGGCGGGCGATCGCCCCATGATCAGGACTGCCGACCCCAGCACTAAACCCAACATTTTCAGCTGTTTCATCATGCCTCTCCTCTGCAATGACTCAATTGCACTGACTTAGTATGCACTGACTTAATATTGGCTCAGTCACTGCCGTCTATTATTACCGTGTATTTTCACAGAATGTTTGGGTTGTACTTGGCTGCTCAGGGGAGAGCGCGTAGGCTACTTTTAAGGTCAGCGGTGCGGCACGATTGATGGTTGACCTTGACCAGGTTTAGATGCGTCTTCTCCTAAGGTGATTTCTTATGCCTGCTATTCCCAAGGCTCAAGCTCCCGCTTTGGTTCAGTTTTACAACTGGATTTTTGATCCCCTGGCTTTTATGGAAACCCACTACCGCCAGATGGGCGATCGCTTTCTAGCGCGCGGCACTCTGATGGACTGGATTTTTCTCAGCCATCCTGACGATCTGAAATACGTGCTCACCCACGACGGGCACGAGCTCAGCGCGCCGGGGGAATACAACAAAATTTTGACCAACTTGCTGGGCCACAACTCGCTCATGCTGCTGAGTGGTGCCCAGCATCGCCAGCGGCGGCAGTTAGTGATGCCCCCGTTTCACGGTGAGCGGCTCAAGGTCTACGGTGAGTTGATTCGCACCATCACCCGCGGGGCGATCGCCGATCTGGCCCCAGGGCAGGCCTTCAAAGCGAGAGAACTGACTCAGCGGATCTCAATGCAGATTATATTGCAGGCGGTGTTTGGTCTCCGCCAGGGAGAGCGCTGTCAGCGCCTGGGCAAACTGCTGGCCCAGCGGCTCGACCTGTCGAGCGGCCCGCTGGGGTCGGCCCTGATTTTTTTGCCCCTGCTGCGCCGCGACTGGGGCGCTTGGAGCCCTGGCCATCGGCTCAAAGCGCTGGCACAGCAAATTGACGACCTGATTTTTAGCGAAATTCAAGCCCGTCGGGCTAACCCCGACCCCGAGCGCACCGACATTCTCTCGCTGCTGCTGGCGGCCCGCGACGCCGAGGGCCAGGGCCTGAGCGACCAAGAACTGCGGGATGAGCTGATGACGCTGCTGGTGGCCGGCCACGAAACCACCGCCACCGCCATCGCCTGGAGCCTGTACTGGGTACACCACCTGCCCGAAGTTGGCGCACAACTGCGGCAAGAGCTGGAGACCGCCGGCTCCGCCGACCCCGTTGCCCTCACCCGGCTGCCCTACCTCAGCGCCGTGTGCAACGAGACCCTGCGCATTTTCCCCGTGGGCATGCTGACCTTTCCGCGCCGAGTCGAGCAGTCGATCACCCTCCAGGGCTACGACTACAACCCTGGCGATGTGCTGGTGGGGGCGATCTATCTCCTGCACCGTCGGCCCGACCTCTACCCCGCCCCCGACCAGTTTCGCCCCCAGCGGTTTTTAGACCGCCAGTATGGCCCGTTTGAATTTATGCCCTTTGGGGCCGGGGCGCGCCGCTGCGTCGGAGCGGCCCTGGCCATGTACGAGATGACGATTGTGCTGGCAACGCTGCTGCAAGAGTGCGACCTGGCCCTGGCCAGCGATCGCCCCGTAGAGCCCCAGCGGCGCGGCATCACCCTCAGCATGAAGGGCGGGGTCGATATGGTTTACCGGGGTCGGCAAGCTTTACCCAAACTAGTAAAAGCTTAGGCTTGAAAGATGAGGTTTACTACAACGAGCATGGCAGGATTCGAACCTGCGACCCCTAGAACCGGAATCTAGTGCTCTATCCACTGAGCTACATGCCCTTAGGCTCAACTATATTAGCATCTGCTGGGGGTGTTGGCGCTCTGGGTTTGCGCCTAGAGGTGGTGCAAACCCTTTAATATAGGCAGAGCAGCGATCGCCCACCCCCTAAACCTCCGCCGGGCCACGTCTTCGCCCTTTCTACAACCCTGTCTACTAACCTGTCGCCCTATGACTCAACCCACCGATCGCCTTGATGCCGCCGCCGCCACACTCAACCAGGAAGCCGAGGGAACTGGCCTTTCTGAAGAACAGTATCGCCGCAAAATGCAGCGCCGCCAGGAGGTGCAGCAGCAGCGCATCGCCGATCGCAATGTTGAGAAGGGTCTGGTGATTATCAACACCGGCAACGGCAAGGGCAAAACCACCGCCGCCCTGGGCATGGTGCTGCGCTCCATCGGCCACGGCTACAAGGTCGCCATTGTGCAATTTATCAAAGGCGCGTGGGAACCGGCGGAGAAAGCGGTGATGGAGCGGTTTGGCGACCAGCTCAGCTTCCACGCCATGGGCGAAGGCTTTACTTGGGACACGCAAGATCGCGATCGCGACACCCAAACCGCCCAAGCCGCCTGGGAAACTGCCCTCAGCTACATCCGCGACCCCGAGTACAAAACCATCCTGCTCGACGAGGTGAATATCGCCCTCAAGCACGGCTTTCTCACAGTGGATCAAGTGCTGGCGGGATTAGCTGAAAAACCTGAAATGACCCACGTAATTCTCACCGGGCGCGGTGCCCCCCCGGAACTGATTGAGCAGGCCGACCTCGTCACCGAGATGACCCTGGTGAAGCACCCCTTCCGCGAGCAGGGGGTCAAAGCCCAGCCTGGCATCGAATACTAACCCCACCCACCCCCTACTTCCCCACCCTTCATGGATCGCTACGCTACCCTGCGCCGCATTCAAAGCCTCGACCCAGAGCGCGACCACCAGCAGATCTGTCACCTGCTGGCAGGCTACGAGTTCCCGTGGGATGTCACCCGTGCCCTAGAGGTGGCGCTGCTGCGTACCTTCTGCATCCCCAGCGTGTCGGGGCTGCTCGATCGCACCGGGGAGTTTCGCCACCACGCCCAAAAGCGCTACGACGACACCGGCATTGTGGTGTCAGAGGTGCTCAAGCACGGCTACGACAGCCCTCGCGGCGCGGCCTTTTTGCAGCGGATGAATGCGATTCATAACCACTACGCCATCGGCAACCGCGACTTTCTCTACGTGCTCTCGACCTTTATCTATGAGCCGATTCGCTGGTGCGATCGCTTTGGCTGGCGGCCTTTCTGCGAGCCAGAGCGGCTGGCGCTTTACTATTTTTGGCGGGCGATCGGCGATCGCATGGGCATCCAAGACATTCCCCCCACCTACGCGGCCTTTGACCAATTCAACTGCGAGTTTGAGGCCGAGCACTTTACCTATGCCCCCAGCAACCAGCGAGTGGCCGACGCCACCCGATACATGCTGCTGTCGTGGTTTCCGGCCCCGACTCGCCCGGTGGTCGATTGGGGCCTGCCCTGTCTGCTCGACCCGCCGCTGCTGAAGGCCTTAGGATGGCAGCCGACTCCGGTGGCGGTGCAGCAGCTGGCCCAAGCTGTGCTCAAAGCCCGCAGCCGGTTTTTGCGCCGTCTGCCGCCGCGCACCGGGCCAGATTTCTTCGTCGATCAGCCCCTGCGGACTTACCCCGAAGGCTACAGCCTGGAAGATGTGGGGCCAGAAGCGCTGAAAGAGCGGCTGTAGACAGAAGCCCTTGAAACGCTATCCCTAGAGTTATGCACTATCATCAGAAGCCATGACCGCTAGGGATAGCTCTATGGCCGCTGACTATCAACCCTCGCTGCTCACCGACGCCGACCTGCGGGCGGCGGATCTGTCGTGGGCCTACAACCGCCCAGCGGGGTCAGCTATGCTGGCCGACGAGCTTCAGGGCTGGAAGGGGCGGGTGGCCCAGTTTCAGGCCACGGTGCGATCAGCTCCAGCGGCAGCCCAGGGCACGCTGTTCGCCATCGCTGAGACTTCTCCCGCCGAGACCCTTGACCCTTTCACCCTGCCGCCCCAAAATGCCGAGTTCTGGCGTGGCCAATTCCACGAGTCTGGCGTGCCCGCCCTCTACTTTGTGGTCGATCACACCGCCGATCTGCTGCTCTACGTGGGCGAAACTGTCAAGTCAAACCAGCGGTGGAAGGGCGTCCACGACTGCAAGCGCTACATTCTCAGCTATATTGAGGCCCACCGCACCCACGGGTTGACCGTGGCGGTGAACATTGGCTTTTGGCCCCACGCAGAGTGCGATCGCAAGGCCCGCCAGGCCCTAGAGCAAAACTTGATCAAGCGCTGGCGATCGCCCTTCAACAAAGAAAACTGGACCCAGTGGAACACCCCCTTCGTCGGCGGTAAGCTCGACACCCCATAGGCAATTGACGTGGGCCACAAACTAGGTGCGCAGAGCTGCGGCCTGCTCGGGGTCAAGGTCGGACAAAGACAGTCCAGCGGGGTCAGAGAGCCGCAGATCGCGCCAAAACCAGACAACGGTTTTATTCATAGCGTGGGGAAACAGCCTTGACCGCCAGGATTCAGGAACAGCGGCGGCTCTTGTAACAAAAAATCCTGGGCCGATCACCTTGCCAAATAGTATTTATGTACTATAGTTGTACTCAGTAATTTTGCCTGCTCTCTGCCCATCTCCGCCCATCTCCGCCATGGATGGATGTGGGGGCGTTGGCCCGTTCACCAAGCAGTGTCGGGAGGCTCTCGATTGATTCAGAACGGTAAATGCAGAACGGCAGATTTAGAACGACAGATTTAGAACGGTAGACAGCAAAGGTCAACGCCATGGCTCCACGTCCTCCCTATCCAGTTTCATCCTACTACCAGCAGCCCCAGCCCGCCCCGGCTCCTGTGCCGGCTGGGCCGCCCCAGCCCTACCCAGGGGCGGCTCTCCGACCCCGGCCCACTACCGCCAATCACGGCCCCAATGACGCTCCCGCTGGTGACTCCCAAGCCAAGCCTCGCCAGATGTTGATGGCGGGAGGGTCGGTGGTGGCTCTGGCGGCGCTGCTGATTGCCCCCAACCTAGGCAAAGACCAGGTGCAAGAGAGCAGCCCATTTGCCTGTGTCAAGCTTGAGCAAACCCAGTCTTTGGTATCGCGTGACCAGCTCAAAACTCTCCTAGACACCGATTTGCAAGCACCCAAGGCCACTGTGCAAAAGCTGCTGAAGCAGCCCTACTGCGTCATGTCGCCGGGCAAGACCGAGGCCGGGCAGCCCGCTGACCGCGAAGCCTACCCGCTGGAGTTTGACCCCCAAACCTGGCTGGTGGTGCTCTACGAGGGCGATCGCTACGCCGGTTATGACTTCCGCTTTCGCTAGGCTCCCCTCTGCCTCTGCCTCCTTTCTCGGACGGTGAAGGATATAGACGGCCCAGGAATAGACGACGAAGGAATGCTTGGTTCGTTGCCGAAGTTCTTTGCTAAAGTGGCAGGGCAAATTGGCCTCAGCCCCTGGTGTTGACCCTATGGTATTGCCCAACAAGCTGCTGCTGAAGCGGCCTCCGCTGCCGCTGATCATCGCCGCTGCTGTGCTCTTCACTGCCGGTGGGGTGCTTAGCATTTGGGTAGCCACCCGGCGCAGCCAGGTGGCCCGCACGCTGCCCGCCGGGTCTAACGCCATCCCTGCCGACGCCCTGGTGGTGCTGGCCCTGAGCAGCGACGAGACCCAGTGGCGCAGGCTGCGACAGTTTGGCACTGAGGCGACCCAGGCCCAGTTTGACCAGCTGCTGGTGCAGTGGCGTGATCGCCTTTTGGCTAACCAAGACCTCAACTTTGCCCAAGACATTCAGCCCTGGGTCGGCCCCGAAATCACTCTGGCACTGCTGCCCATTGAGGGTGAGGCCAGCAACCTGCCTCCCTCGATCCCCGCCCCCGAGCTAGCGCTAACCAACAATATCGTCGCCGTGGTGCCGATCGCCGATGCCAACCGCGCCCAGAGTACCCTGGGCGATCAGCTAGGCGAGGCTGATCTGGCCGAAGCCGACCCCTACCGGGGCATTGCCCTCCAGCAGATCGATGGCCAGGGCGAAGCACCACTCTACGCCGCCGTCCTCGATGGCTCCACCGCTGTGATCAGCCCTCAGCTGCCCCTGCTCAAGCGATCCATTGACGCCTACCGGGGAGAAGACTCCCTGGTCAGTCGCCCCGAGGTGGGCCGAGCCTTTGGGCAAATCACCGAAACCCAACCCCTAGCGCGCTTTTATGTCGATGTCCCCGCTTTGGCTCAAACCGTGGCCGAGGCCGCTGACCCGCCCATTGACCCGATCCGACTGCGGGCCTTTCAGACCCAGCGGGGACTGGTAGGGGCGATCGCCGTCAAAAATCGCGGTGTGGCCCTGCAAGGGGTGAGCTGGCTAGAGCCAGGTTCCTCCACCTTTGCCACCGGCAACCGCGCCGACCAAATGCCCCAGCGCCTGCCAACCGGTGCCCTGGTGGCGCTCTCCGGCGGCGACTTTCAGCAGTTTTGGGAAGATTTTGAAGCCGGAGAGCAGTTCTCGGCTCTGCTGCCGCTGGTAGCAGAAGACCTGACCTTGGGGCTGCAATCAGCCACCGGCCTCAGCCTTGACGAAAACTTTCTGCCCTGGATGGCCGGAGAGTTTGCCCTGGGGGTGCTGACGCCCCCCACATCTCCCAATGGCGCCCCCGATGGCGTCCCCAATAACGCCCCTGGTGGGGCCGAGATGCCGCCGCTGCCCAACCCGGCCCTGGTGCTGATGGTCAAAGCCAGCGATCGCGAGGCCGCCACCGCCACCTTTGAGCAGCTCGACGCGGTGATGGCAGACCGCTACCGCTTTGCCGTCGAGGCGGTAGATATCGGCGGCGTGCCCGTCACCCGCTGGATCTCTCCCTTCGGCTCACTGGTGCTGTCCCACGGCTGGCTGGAGGGCGATATTGCGTTCTTGACTGTCGGCGAAGGCATTGCAGAACTAGTGGCCCCATCGCCGGGCCGGGCGCTAGGAGTCAATTCTCTGTTTCAGACCACCACCGGAGAGGCCCCTCGGCCCAACAACGGCCAATTCTTTGTCAACTTGGAGGCCTTGACAAACGTAGAAAACAGCCTGCTGCTGCCGCCTCTGCCCCAGGCCGGGCTGCTGAGCGCCGAAGCAATTGAGGCGATTGGGGTGACTGCTACGGTGCTGAGCGATCGCCAGGTGCGCTACGACATCATGGTCGCGCTCAAGCGGGGCGATCGACCCGACCCGCTGCCGGCCCCCGGCTCAACCTCACCCCCTCTCCCAGAGCCAGAGCCAGAGGCCGAATTATCCCCCGAGCCAGAGGCCGCCACAGAATAATCATCGTCCCGCCCCAGCCGGTAGCGATGGGCACAACAAAAGTCGGTAGGATAGAAAAGACCCCTCACGGCTACCAAACCTATGGATCTGATTGCGCTTCAGGGTTGGCTCGACAACGCATCCTTTGCGGTGCTGTTTGTGGCGATGCTCCTCTACTGGTGCGGCGTCGCGTTCCCTAAAGCCCTAGTGCTGCCGTCTCTGGGCACCGGGGCCATGGCCGTGGGCAACCTCACCATTGCCGCCCTGCTAGGTGCCCGGTGGCTAGAGGGGGGCTACTTTCCCATGAGCAACCTCTACGAGTCGCTGTTTGCCCTGGCTTGGGGCATCACCGCCATGCACCTAGTGGCCGAGCGCATGAGCCGCAGCGCTCTGGTGGGTGCGGTGACGGCCCCCATCGCCATGGCGATCGCCGCCTTTGCCACCCTGACGCTGCCCGGCACCATGCAGGGGTCTGAGCCGCTGGTGCCCGCCCTCAAATCTAACTGGCTGATGATGCATGTCAGCGTCATGCTGCTGAGCTACGCGGCGCTGCTGGTGGGGGCACTGCTGGCAATCGCTTTTCTGCTGGTTACCCAGGGCCAGGCGATAGAGCTCAAGGGCAGCTCCGTCGGCACCGGCGGCTTCCGCAACGTCAAGCTGCACCGGGCCGAGGCCCAGGCCTCAAACCCCCAAGACTCATCCCATGTACTAACTATGTCCGGTGGCGGCGCGGCCGTACTGGAGAAAACCGCCCCCTCGGTCAAGCTCTCGCCCCAGCGTCTCACCCTAGCCGACACTCTCGACAACATCAGCTACCGCATGATTGGCCTGGGTTTTCCGCTGCTTACCATTGGCATCATCGCCGGGGCCGTGTGGGCTAACGAGGCCTGGGGTTCCTACTGGAGCTGGGACCCCAAAGAAACCTGGGCCTTAATTACCTGGCTGGTGTTTGCCGCCTACCTCCACGCCCGCATCACCAAGGGCTGGCAGGGTCGTCGCCCCGCCATTCTGGCCGCCACCGGGTTTGTGGTGGTGTGGGTCTGCTACCTGGGGGTCAATATTCTGGGCAAGGGGCTGCACAGCTACGGCTGGTTTTTCTAGTAGTCTGCCAAATCAAAGGTGACAGGTTGGTGGGGTCACGGGGTAAGGTATACGGTTCATTGTTTAGACTAAGCTGGGCAGCTGAGTACCGCAAAATGGTAAAACACCACAGGTCATGTTGCTCTGTGTTGTCATCGCCGTCGCTTTTTCTATGTTTAGCTTCACCCCACTGCTGACAACGATAGCCAGCCGTTCCCCCACGGGGGGGCGAAGGTCAAAGACCGGCCCAAGGTCATTGCTGCTAACCCTGCTTCTAGGTGTTTTCCTTGCCTGGGGCTGGGGTACTGTGCCCGCGATCGCTCAAATTGCTAACCCCCTCAGCCCTGGCAATAACACCCTGCCCCCATCGGGAGTGCAGCGGGTTGGCCAGATGGAGGTCACAGCCGTCACCCTCGACGGCACGGCTCTTTTTGACATCGCCTCCCCGGCAGTGTTTAACCGCAACGAGTCGGGCGCTGAGATGCCTGTGGAGGTGAGGGCTCGGCAAATTGAGAGCAACCTCAACCAGGTGATCAACCGTTCCCTGGCGCTGATCTATGACAATGACACCGTCGATAGCGCTGCCCTGGATGTCAGCATTGAAACCATTGGCGGTCAGCCAGTGCTATTTGCGGTGGGCACTGGCCTAGCCGAACCTAGAGTTTTACTCACCGTCACCGATACTGACGCTCAGTACAATGGCTTATCTCAAGCCGACCTGGCCGACCGCTGGCAGGAGGTACTGCGAGACGCCCTCCGTCGGGCTATAAACAGTCGTCTCCCCGAGGCTCGCCAACGCCAAATTCGCCGCACTCTTTGGGTTTTACTAACCAGTGTCTTGCTGACCCTGGCCCTAACCAGCATTTGGCAATTGCTGGGCTGGCGCAAAAACACCCTAGAACAAAGGCAAACCGCTCAGGAGAAGCTGCCGATCCCCCCCGGAGAAGATTCACCCCATCAAGAGCTTCAGCAGCTGTTCAGCTACCAAATAACATTGGCCCAGCGGCTCCAGGTAGTGGCTTTTTTTCGCTGGCTGATGTTTTGGGGCGTCGCCTTTGTGTGGATCTCGGGCATTTCTGCGGTGCTCTACATCTTTCCCCAAACCCGTGGCTATGCCTTTGGGCTGTTCTCGATTCCGGTACTGCTGCTGCTGACCTGGTTTTTTGCCGGGCTGCTCAATCGCCTGGCCAACCTGGGTATTGATCGAGTCGCCCAGGCCTGGGGCAAAAACGAGCTGGGCGACCTCGACGATATCCAGCGCAAGTCAATGCGCCTCTCGACCATTACCGGGGCACTCAAGGGGTTAAAGACAGCTATTATCTACGCCCTAGCCACTCTACTGGTGCTGCAAACCCTCCGAGTGGCCCCGGCCTCGCTTCTGGCTTTTGGAGCGGTGGCCGCCCTGGCGATTTCCTTTGCGGCCCAGAGCTTAGTTAAAGACCTGGTCAACGGTTTTCTGATCTTGCTCGAAGACCAGTACGCCATTGGCGACCTAGTGACCACCGGCACCACCACGGGCATTGTTGAAAATCTCAACCTGCGAATTACCCAAATCCGCGGCGAAGATGGCCGTCTGGTGACTCTGCCTAACAGCCTCATCGCTCAGGTCGAAAACCTCAGCCGCACCTGGTCGCGAGCCAACCTCCTGATTGACGTGGCCTACGGTACCAATGTCGACGAGGCTCTGTGGGTGGTACACGAAACCGCCCATGCTATGGCCAATGACCCCGAATGGCGTAGCGCCATTCTCAACCCGGTGGAAATGCTGGGAGTCGAGGCCATGAGCCATGCCGGCCTTACCCTGCTGATCTGGATACGCACTCGGCCCCTAAAGCAGTTTTTGGTGGCTCGGGAGTTTCGTCGCCGCCTGCGGATTACCTTTGATCAGTCGGGTATCGCCATTGGGGTACCCCATGTGACATTTAGCGAGCCAGGTAGCGGCTTAGAAACCAACGGCAATGGGGTCACCCCACCGCTAAGCGAAAGCGGGGCCGGTGAGCCCCGCTAGTACCTATGTAATTGAGGTGGGTGAGATGCGATCGCCCTCCGGGCCAATCTTAGACCATCGCAGAACCAACACCGTTGCCCAGCCCCTAATTCTCCGCCTACTTGAGCTTTTGCTTGATGAAGGCCAGCATCTTGCCCATCTGGCCTCTGAGCTGAGCCACCTCGCCCTGGAGCTGCTTCACCTGAGCCTGTAGCGCCTGGAACTCGGCGGCGCTGACGTCGCCACCGCCGCCCACAGGAGCCGCCGCCGCCGGAGCCGCCGCCGCTGGGGCCGCTACAGGCGTGCGGCGTGGCTTGCGGGCCTTGACCATGGCCCCCTTAATCGCCTCAATCAGTTCTTTTTGCTCAAAGGGCTTTTGAATAAACTCGAAGTACTCAAAGGGTTCGGTAATTTTTTCGGTTACCTCTTCCTTACGGCCCGACATCAGCACCAGAGGAATGTTTTGCAGCTCTGGGTTAGCCTGAATCTCTTGAAAGACCTCCCAGCCGCTCATGCGAGGCAGCAAGAAGTCGAGCATGATCAGGTTGGGGCGATGGCTGTGAATGGCATCCATGCCTTCTACACCGTCTTGGGCCTCAATGACATCAAAGTTGCCCTGGGGCAGCATGTCGCGGACGCGCATGCGGATGACCCGGCTATCATCGATGACCAAAATCCTATGATTTGTCACTGTTGACTCCTCTCACGGTGTCGAAGGG
>JBBSKN010000002.1:0-100976 GCA_038256265.1 Phormidesmidales cyanobacterium | reverse complement strand
TCGTTCCCGATTTGAATTCGTACCGGTAACGATACCGGGCTCTGGGCAATGCCGCAGAGCCTTTTATCTCTTCTCAACAGGGTGCTCATTAATACATTGCACCCAATATCCCTTTGTCCCGCCTTACGTTGATACCCGATACGTTGTTTTTTATGGGTACGGTGTTCCCATACAATACTTGGGTTGTGCTTGGTCTATTTTGGCCACCCAAGTTGTTAGAGCCAGAGGGAGTCCAGGGAACCCTTTTTTGAAGGTAAAAATATTGGATATATTCTGATGCTCTCCCAAATCATTATTCAATAAATCGCTGATCGCTTCAACCCAGAGGAAATCATTCTCTTTGGCAGCTACCCCCGTGGCGAAGCCCGCCACAACAATAAGTAGGGCAGGCACTGCTCACCATTAAATTTAAGCTAAACCAATTAGCCCAATCTCCCTTAAAACCAGGCCAGTTCAGCAGGTTGCATTGGGGCGATCGCCCCTTCCCCGATTAGTGATCAGCACTCACCCGACAGCGGCTGCGATCGCCTCATCCCATAAATAACCTAGACTAGCGGGCAGGCTGCATCAGCAGGTGGCGCAATTTATCGCGTTCATCAGCCGATAGGGTAGAAGCAAATTTTTCTAAGTCCTGCGCCCCCATGGTGCTGAGCACCTGGTGTAGCGCTTCTATTCCTGGGGTAACAGCCGCCTGGATCGGGGCAGCGGTATTTTCAGGCAGGTTACAGCTACCGCCATCACAGTTGAGTTGTAGATCGTGCCAAGTCATCGTCGGCACAATCCAGCCGCGCCGCCCATGCAGTTCGTGCAGCAGCACTTCGGTTTCCCAAAACGTTCTCGGCGATGGATACTGCTCTTCGGCCCAGGCATGGGGCACCGTAAAGCAGCCGAAGTGGTGGCTATAGTCTTCAGAGTCAAGCAGGGCTGTAATCATCGCCTTAACCCCGTGGCGCATTAGCGTATCGCAGTAGCAACGCATTTCTTCAGCATCGCTGGGGGCGCGGCCAATAAAGTGCTTGAAGCACAGCTCAATAAATTTTGGATTTGAGGATTTATAGTAAAACTCATTGAGATAGACCTCAGAGTGGCCCAGCTCACGCAAAAACCGCTTAACGCCAATCTTATTTCTTAAGAATTCTGCTTCGAATTTAGACAGCTGTTTGCGTTCAAAGCTGTAGGGCTGCCGCTCAAGTACCTGGGCATAAATTTGTTGTAAAGCCAACCGCCGCTCTTCCGCCGAAGACTGGCGACTAACCGTAATTTCTTTTACCGCAAACTCATTTAACATCATGGCTCACCTTCCCCCGAGAGAAAATATCGTTTTAGCCTGTAGCCTATTTTCAGACTGCCCAGGTCAAAACTTTGGCCGATGATATCGATGCTTTTCTTAACGATGACCGCAGCTCGCTTAACTTGCTAGCCTTAGCAACACCATTGGCCCAGATGCCTCATTTTACGACTTGGGTACTGGGCAGAATCCACTCGGCCATGGGTAGATCCCAAATTTGTAAATTCATCATTCTGATGGCTAGCTAGCCCGTCATTCCCGTGCAGACGGAAATCCACAGCAGACAGCTTGCTCCCGCATGGATTCGCACTTGAATGGGGATGACGTAGACACCTGCAAAAGTGGGATGCACCCCCCACGACCTCGCTGTCGAGCACCGTGGCTTGCTGGTGATCTATAAAGATCTATACAAACGCCGCCTGCTGCGCCGCAAGTAGTTCTTTGATGCCTTGCTCACCAACCGCCAAGATCTGATTCATCTGCTCGCGGCTAAAGCTGCCCTCTTCCGCCGTACCCTGCACCTCAATAATGTTGAGGCTTTCGTTGAGCACCAGATTGAAGTCTACGGCGGCGGCTACGTCTTCTTCGTACTGCAAGTCTAGAAACGTGTCGTCTTCAATCAAGCCCACGGAAACCGCCGCTACGCTGTGGATTAGGGGCGATCGCACCAGTAAGCCCTGCTCGACCAGCCCCTGCACTGCATCCTTGAGGGCCACGTAGCCCCCGGTAATCGAGGCGGTACGAGTCCCCGCATCGGCCTGAAGCACATCAGCATCCACCAGCAGGGTGCGCTCACCCAGCAGCTCAAAGTCGAGGGTTGACCGCAGGCTACGGCCCACCAGCCGTTGAATCTCCTGGGTACGCCCCGACAGCTTTAACAACTCGCGCGTCTGGCGCTGGGGCGTAGCCCCCGGCAGCATCCGATACTCCGCCGACAGCCAGCCCCGCCCCGACCCTTGCAAAAAGCGAGGCACGCCCTCTTCAACCGACACCGTGCAGAGCACCTGGGTATTGCCACAGCGGGTGAGCACAGAGCCAGCGGCAAATTTCGTGAACTGTCGCTCAAAACTCACCGGGCGCAGCTGGTGCGGTTGCCGACCATCTGGACGTTGCCAAGCCATAGTTGAAGTGCCCAAAATACCTCAACTAGAATACAGCAGGCGATGTCCGACGGCAGACTTTTTCAGCTTCCCTCCAGATCAGCCCAACTGGGACAGCGATCCACAATCCGGATCACCAAGTATTTTGTACTATTCCATACATATGGGGTAAATTATCAATTAATCGGGGGGAAATCACGCTATATTTAGCCCAGCCATTGATGCCGCCTCAGCCATTAGGGTGGCTTCATGCCCTAGGCCTTTTGGGGCTGAAGGGCGATCGCTACCCTGCCAAACTGCCCCCTGTGCCCGCCTATGGTCTCCCAGCTCAAGCCTCTGTCGTTGCCGTTACCGGCATCTTCTATTGTTCGCCACCCGCTGCTGCAAACTGTAGAAGGCACAGTACA
The DNA here is from genome assembly GCA_038256265.1 of Phormidesmidales cyanobacterium. Lineage (GTDB taxonomy): Bacteria > Cyanobacteriota > Cyanobacteriia > Phormidesmidales > Phormidesmidaceae > Nodosilinea. The sequence continues at coordinate 98,181 of JBBSKN010000002.1, read as the reverse complement.
GGTCTTTACCGCCCTGCACCGCAACTTCTTTACCAACGTCATGGTTGAGGCGCTGCGCATTGCCGACCAGGGCAAGTCTGTTCTAATTGTGCAGTTTCTCAAGGGCGGCATTCACCAGGGGCCAACCCAGCCCATGCAGTTTGGCCAAAATCTAGACTGGATTCGCTGCGACATGCCCCGCTGCATCCATGGCCCCGAGGTCAGCGCCAGCGAGCAACAGTCTGTCAAAAACCTGTGGCTCCACACCAAGTCAGTCATCACCAAGGGGCGCTACGGGTTAGTCGTCCTCGATGAACTCAGCCTAGCCGTCAACTACGGTCTGATTCCCACCCAAGAGGTGATCGCCTTTCTCCAACAGCGCCCCCCCCAGGTGGATGTCATTCTTACCGGCCCAGATATGCCCGACGCGCTGAGCACCGTAGCCGATCAGGTCACCGAGTTTCGCCGCAACTTTTTGCCTTAGCCCTTTTTTTGCCCTAGCCCTCCACCGACTACCGCCATGATCAAAAATGATGTCTGGATTGCAAAGATGGCCGCAAAAGGCCTGATTCAGCCTTTCCAACCCTCCCTAGTGCGGCAGCTAGAGCAAACCGAAACCAGCCCAGCCCAGCCCGTGATTAGCTTTGGGCTGTCCTCCTACGGTTACGACATTCGGCTGTCCCCCGCCGAGTTTAGAATCTTTCGCCATATCCCCGGCACCGTCGTTGACCCCAAAAACTTCAGCCCAGCCAACTTAGAACCTACGGAACTTAGAACCAGCGACAGCGGTAGCTATTTCGTGTTGCCGGCCCACTCCTACGGTCTAGGCGTTGCCCTAGAGAAAATTTCGGTACCCGACAATATCAGCGTTATTTGCATCGGCAAGTCTACCTACGCCCGCTGCGGCATTATTGCCAACCTCACCCCCGCCGAAGCCGGGTGGCGCGGCCACCTCACCCTAGAGTTTTCCAACTCCTCCAGCGCCGACTGCCGCATCTATGCCAACGAGGGCGTAGTCCAGCTCATCTTCTTTGAGGGAGAACCCTGTCAGGTCAGCTATGCCACCCGCCGAGGCAAATACCAAGACCAGGCTGAGCAGGTCACCTTAGCTAAGGTATAGACAACCCATGGGTTCTCCTGTCGCCAGGACATTGTCTCGGCTGATCTGAGATGCTTTTGAGGCTCACCCCTTGCACATGAAGTTTTCTGGGGAGCCAACTCACCTGAGTGCTTTGAACCTTTGTGATCGCCGCCGCCGAGCATCAACGGCGGCGGTATTTTTTTGAGACTCCGGTGCATCTCTATAATTTTCTGTATTTCTAGAGTTGTCAAAAGTCCTTTGCTTAAGCTAAGAGCTTAATCTAACTTCAAGGATTGATTCTACCTTTACATATCTCATGGATAGATCATGCTGGGTTTACACACTTACTGTTCCTAAGCATTATCTTTTAAAGGTATAGATTAATTTTTGGGTGCCTCTACTGACAGTGCTGCGCAAGGTATATTGCCGGCGCTGTGAAGCTAGAAAAGAGTTTTGATGGTCTGAGACAACCTTTTTGACTGTTATTGGAAAACTAGGTTGAATTCATTTTCCTTGTCTTTTAGCTTTACTCAGGTCTAATTTATACCTTTTATCTACATAACTAATTTAGCCATGAGTCAATCACCCTTCGCTCGCTCCTTATTTATTGCTGCTTGTGTTTCAGGGGCAATCTTCTCCGCTACTGCGGCTCCCCTTGCAATTTTTAAGTCCAACACCGTTGGCATTGAACTGCAAAATAAGTCTATTTACTCTTCCGAACTAAAATATCTCGCTGGCCCCTACTTAGCGCTGGCTGGGGGCGTGAGCGCGGCGGTAGGGCTAGGAGCTTTTGGCCTGATGGGGTGGCGACAGTCATCCCGCAAGCTAGCCGGGGTCGAGTCGGCCCGCCAGGTCATGGCCCGCGATTTGGCCGTGCACCAGGCCGAGCTTGAGCGCATCAAATTCTCTGAAGCTCGGCTGCATAACGCCGATCTCAACACGTTTTTGTACCAAGGCCAGGCAGAAAAAGTCGTACCTTCCCATAACGTTGATCAGCCCTTTGCCAATGGGTTTAGTCAGCCTATTGCCATTGACAGCGGCCGCACGGCCCACGCACCCAGCCCTGAAGCTAGTTCCGAGCCCCTCGAACAACTCCTCAATCAGCTTCATCAGCTATCTGAGCAGGTAGAGGAATTGCGTGGGCGATCCGGTGATCGCCTAGCTGCCTAGTCTTGGACTGGGGAATTGGCTAACGCAAAATACTGTCCTCCGGTAAAACCACATTGTCGGCATCCGTGAAGGGAATTTGGGGCACGCCTGGGCTGTCAATGCTGCCACGGCTTGCTCTATCCTTCCAAGTTGCCTGGTTTTCCTGAGGCAGACTTGTCGCTGACAGGGTCCCACTAGGAAGCGCAACTGCCCGAGACTGACTGGCTTTAAGGTAGGGTTCGCCATCGGGAGTGAAGTTGAGCAGTGGACTGTTGGCACCTTCGAGCAGGTCAGACCTGGCCATAAGATTGGATTTGGCCAAATCTATCGGCTCTAGGGTCGCTAAAAAATCGACGCTGGGGCTGATAGAAGCTGGGTCAGTAGCGCTGCCGACTATGGTTTGCCAGTTCTCTTGGTAGGTGCCTTTAGAGCTTATCTCCCAAAGCTGAAGTTGAGTTTGCCAGCGGCCATCTTTCACCAGGGCAGATTTGCGAGCTAGGATGGCGTGCTGTGACTCCTCAGGGGTTAGATCGCTGATGTTGGGTGAGTTAAGGAGTCGCACCGCTGACACCGTTAAAGGGGTCTGGTCTGGCAGGTTAGTGGTGCCTGTCAGAGTAAATTGTCCGGGTTGGCCGGTCTCAGTAATTTGCTCAATGACAATGTCAACGGTGTTATTTTGCCCCCAGCTAAATAAATTACTCGAGGGGCGATCGCAGGCAGTGGCCAGCACCAAAACAGCGAGCACTAGAAGCTTGGTAAGAAGTTTTTTAGTCATAGGATTTCACAAGATCATGATGAAGAAATTAGCTTTGCTGTTTTTACCAACGCTTTGACGGGTACTCTCCTGACAACGCCATAGTAATTTATCGTTTATTTACCTGATGCCCGAGGGCATCTGATAGGGAGTTACACGTTATTATGCCCCCATTTAATAAACCTTCTTACAGGCTTCACGGTCGCTTTACCGGATCAATTCTGCTGTTGGGTCTAGCCAGTTTGCCGGGGGTTACCCACGCGTCAGAGTTAGAGCCAGTTGCGTCTTTGTCCACAGAGACTTCGGCAGCAGTGACTGATGCTGCTATGGGAAAGGCTCCCACTGCTGGGGTTAAATCAAGTTCTGATCCGGCCCGAACCAATCAAAATTCTGACGGCACCACATTGCAGCCTAGGTTGTCGTTACAGTCCAATCCGGAGGTTGTTACCCAGACGGCTTCGGCCACGGCAATGGTTGCCCCAGCTAACCTGTTTTTTGCCGCCGCGCCTGTTCAACCTGAGAGTCCTGAGCTGGAGCCAGCATTACATCCTGCAAGGGGAGAAATTGTCCCAGGGAATTTGCTGACTTTCGCTCCTGATGCTGGTATGGCTATCCAAAGCTCGCCAGTACTGCCGCCGCCCATGCTTAGTCCTGCCGAGGCGGCGGTTACCCCTGGAATGCAGGTTCCCTGGCACACAGCGCAGCTACCCCCAGGAACTAGTCCTGCTACAGCTACCCCGCCTGGATATGGGGCCTATTACCCGGCAGTGACCTACCCAGGCGGAACTTGGGTCATGGTGTGGATGCCCTACGGGGCTCCGGGGGCACCAGATGCTGGAGCTACTTCGACAGGTGCCAATCCCGGATTGCCCCAGGCTGCTACTGGCTTTCCAACCGCTGCACCCTATGGGGCCGCTCCGCAGGGACATTCGGTGGGGGTAATCCCCTGGGGTACAGTGCCTAACTATGGCTATGGCGTAACTTCGCCATACCCCCCAGCGGCCCCTGGAGGCTACGGCGAAGTTCCGGTCTATACTCAAACTCTACCGGGGGGGTACGGCTACGGTGCAGCCCCGGTCTATACCCAAACTGCCCCTGCGAGAGCCCCTCTCGGCGTACCCACGTTACCCAATGGCGTCACGGCAGGAACATTGTCGCCGCTGCCAGCGGCAACGTGGGGGCAGCCGTCACTGCCTCCCGTCACGTCGGGTACTTACTTGCCACCTGGTAACTCTAGCGGATCATTGCCTTTAGGCCAGGGTCTTGTCGGTCAAAGCACTGGTCTTGAGGGCGCTCCCTTAGCCCCTGAGGCCACAATCACCCCGCCTTTACTGCCGGAGCCCAATCTCGATATTCAGGGGCTTTACGTGATCCAGGGCGATAATTCCTCAGCCCGGGCGCGAATTTCGGGAGACGCCTTTTTGACCCCCAACTTACTGGTGGGGGGCGCTTTAGACCTAGTGACAGGGCCTGATTTAACCAACCGGGATGGGGTACAGCTGACTGAGCTATACCTGGCCACATCGGTGCCCGGTGCCCCAGGGCTGAGGTTTAGGCTAGGGCAGCTTGATTTGACCTCTTATTTTGATCGCAACAGCTTTTCTAAGGACATTTCTCGAGATTTCTTTAACGCCGTGTTTCAGACGAATCCGGCCCTGATTGCTGGCGCTAATGCCACCGCCTCACGGCCTGGGGGATTGGTGCAGTGGGCCGTCACCGACGACATCACCTTAAATGCGGCGGTATTTTCGTCTGCGGCGAATATTACTGACTTTGCCCTTGATGGCTTTGCGGGGGAAGTGGCTTTCCGCACAGGTGATGTGATTCTGCGCGGAACCTTCCTTACCTCCCGCGATACAGAGTTTCAGAACACTGGAGGGCGGCTAGATGCCTACGGGGTCAATGCCGAGTGGTTTATTCCCCAGGTGAATCTAGGCTTGTTTGGCCGTTACGGGCAGCTCAATAACAGCGGCAGCGGGTTTTCAGGCGATAGCTACAGCTTTGGCCTCAACTTGTTCGACGTGTTTATGGAGGATGATCGCCTGGGTCTGGGCTACGGTCGCAACCTGTCTACGGCGGCGGTGAATGGCCGCACTCCCGATGCTCTAGAGCTGTTCTACGACTTTGAGCTAATGCCCCACCTGCGCCTTGGCTTTACTTTCCAACAGCGCGATCAGTTCCAGGAGTCCTTTGCGGGGTTCCGCATTCGGAGCGACTTTAATCTACTGCCGGGTCGATCCTTAGAGTGAGTGAGGTCAAATGTTAATTGATAAAGCCTATCGGCATTACGTTATGCCCTGCCGTCGAGCTAGGGCAGGGCTTGCGATCGCGGGGTTAGTGGTAGCCCTGGCGGGAGCCGGAGCACCGGTTTATGCCCAGACTGTTGGACAGGGCTATACTCAGCTGTCGGGGGGACAAGTTGCGGGGGCGATCGCGACTTTTCAGCGGCTTGTGCAGCAAAACCCCAACAATGTCGAGGCCCAGTTGGGGCTAGCCATTGCCTACCGTCGAGCCGGTCGCGACGCCGATGCTCTACAGGTATATCAGCGGGTGATTGCTCTAGATCCCAGTAACCGATTAGCTCTAAATACCCTAGGACTGCTGGGCGAATTTCGGCCTGAGTGGCAGCCCATTGGCATTCAGGCGCTAACCCAACTTTTACAGCTGGAACCAAACTCCCTTGAGGCTCGTTCCCAGCGGGCCAAGCTCTACTATTACCAGGGTCTTTTTTCGGCGGCCTTAGCTGACTATGCTCTGGTGCTGTCAGGCACCAGCGACCCAAATATTCTGGGTCCAGCAGCCGAGGCTCACACCTTTAGCGGCGATTATGCCGCTGGCCTGGCGCTATTTGACCGCTATCGCGCGGCGGCGGGCGCAGTGCGAGGAGACCAGGCGATCGCCTACGCCCAAGCTCTACGGGAGAGCGGAAAGCTACCCCAGGCCACCGAACTGCTAGAGCAAGAACTGCGCCGCTCGACCAACTCAGATACCCAGCAGATCAGACTGCGGGGGGCTTTGGCCAGCACCTACGCCGCCAACCGTCAATTTCAACCGGCGCTAGAACTCCTTCAACCGCTGCGCGGGCGCACAGACTCTCGCCTGACCCTGGCGCGTGCCCTCAATGCCCTGGGTGACTATGGTCAGCAGGCTAGCTATAACCAGGAGTCAGCCAGCCTCTATCGGCAGGTGTTAACGACCACCCCCGACCTTTCCCCTGGGGTGCGGCGGGAGGCTAGCTTTGCCCTGGGCAATTTGCCCGAGCATCACCCGGCCGCCCTTCAGCTAATCGAACAGCTGGCTCAGGAGCAGCCTGGCGATGCCAGTCTTACTCTCCAGCGCCAGCTGCTGGCCTACCAAATGGGCCAAACAACCCAGACGAATCTAGTGCAGCAGGTGCGATCAGCTTTTCCTCAGCTGCCCAGTGACCCGGTGCAAGTGCGCTACATGGGGCAGCTCCTGAGCCGTCAGACGCCCCCGGTTACCGAGCTGTTGCCCCTGTACCAAAGCCTGATCAGCGGCGGCGCCACCGAGGGCTTCCTATACTTCCGAGTGGCGCAGATTTTCACCCAGCAGGGGCGACTGGCGGACGCTCGGCAGGCCCTCTCAGCCTACACCGGCACTCCAGCGGGCAGTCGCGATCCAGAAACCACGCAGCTGCTGCTGGCGGACATTGAACGCCGAGAGGGCAATCTGACCCAAAGCGCTCAGCGTTACCAGGATCTATTGAACACCGTCCAGGCCGGGCCGATTCGGGCTGGAGCAATTCAGGGTCTCGCGGCGGTGTACCAGACCCAAGGGCAGCTACAGCCGGCTTTGGCACTCTACGACTCGCTGATTGCAGCTAATCCTCAAAATACAGCCTATCCGCTGGGGCGAGCTGCCTTGGCCTACCAGGCTGGGCTGATCTCTGATGCCCAGGCCACCGCCTTGCTGAACCAAGGTGCCCAGCAGTACGGCACCACGGTCGCGCCACCGGAACTCACCTCTCTAGTCACAGCTCTGCCGCCGGCGGCAGAGCGCGCGGGACTATACCAAACACTGCTGGCTAGCGACCCAGGCAACCCCCAGCTACAGCTGCGATCGCTTCAGGTGCTGGCGACCACTAACCCAGCACAGGCCCAGGCCCAGGCGACGGCGCTGGTGGCGGCCAATCCCGCTGTGCTCGACTGGTATTTTGTGCAGGGAGAGATCGCCCAACAAACCAAAGCCTACGATACAGCCCGACAGAGTTACCAGGCGGTGCTCCAGCGCCAGCCCGACCAGCAGGATGCTCTACTGGCCCTGGCCGGGTTGGAGTTTGAGCAGGGTAACTACCGCCAAGCCGACGATCTGTATCGGCAGGCGCTAGCCGTGAACGACCAAAATGCTACGGCTCGGACGGCCCTAGCAGCCCTCAACGCTGTGCAGGGCAAGCCCTTAGCGGCTATTCAGCAGCTCCAACGATGGCAGCAGGAGCAGCTTGCCCAGGGCCAGGTCAACCCCCAGGTCACCCGCCAAATTGAGCAAATTCAGGGCGGCTTGCTGATGCAGCGGGGGATTCAGCCGCCGTGGGAGCGCTTTTAGCACCTATCAGCGGATGCATCCGCCGTTTTATCGCTATAGTCTCAAGCCCTTTCCCTAAGGCCCATCTCTGGGATCCATTTCTGGCACTCAGGCTGGCCCAAGTCCTTTAAGCCCAGGTCTTTAAATTGCCTCTATCAAAGCTGGTCAACTTGGCCGATAAGGAGAAATTATGCGTAATTGGTTAATTAGATTCAACCTGCTTAAATTTTATTCGCGCCCTCGATGGAAAAAACTTAGACCCGTGGGTTTAGGTCTAATAGGAGCATCGCTAGTTGCCCTGGTCAGCCTGATACCGGCCTTGGCCCAGACCAGCAATACCGTCGAGCGCCAGGAAGACGCGGTTATTCAGCAGTATTCTCTGCCCCGGTCTCCTCCCCCAGCGCCGGTGGTGAGACCGCCAAGTCGCCCAGCCAGCCCAGCTCGACTCGCCCCGGCTCCCCAGCGGCCTAGCCCTAGCCCTAGCCCTAGCCCAGCGCCCCAAAGTCGGCCAGCAGCCACTCCGGCGGCGGCCCCTGCTCCGGAGACGACCCCGGCGCAGCCCGAACCTGAACCGACCCCGGCAGCACCAGCCCTAAGCCAATACATTCTTCAGTTCAACCGATCGCCGGTAGTCGGCAATGCGCTGCAAATGCAGGGCATTTTGTCCCAAGCTCGACTGGGGTTTACTCGCCCACGCCACTGGCAGGTAGAATCAGCCAAAATTCAAATTCGGTTTCGTCAGTCGCCAGCGCTCTACGCCGACCGGTCTAACCTGACGGTGCGGTTAAATAACCGCCACCTGGGGAGCATACCCCTCAACCGCACCGAAGACGAAATTGGCAATGTTTTATTCGACGTACCCGCCAATCTCATTGAAGACTTTAATACCGTGATCATGGAGGTGCAGCAGCATACCTCTGCGGAATGCACCGATCCCACTGACCCTACCCTGTGGACAGAGATTCTACCTGACTCTCAGGTGGTGTTGAACTACCGTCCCCAGGCCATTGCCCTAGATTTGAGCAACTACCCATACCCCTTTCTAGATCGCCTGGGGCTGGAGGCGGATCGTCTCACCTACCTACGGCCTAAAACCGTAGATAGCCACTGGCTTACCGCCAGTGGTCGCTATCAGGCGGCAGCTAACCGCCTCAGCAACGGCAAACCCGTTCAAGCTCGCTTAGTCAACCAGCTCGATCAGCTCAATGGGCAAGACCGATTGGTGATTATTGGCACTCCGGCGGAACAGCCAGCCCTAGCCGGTCTCGACCTACCCTTTGCGATTGAAGACAATCAGGTGCTCGACGGCAATGGGGCACCACTGCCCAACAGCGTCGGCGTACTCATGGTAACGACAGCAGCGAACGGGGAAGTGCCGGTGCTAGTGGCCACGGGCAACGACCACGCAGGCGTGCTCAAGGCCGTACAGTCACTGGTGCAGCCCGCCGATCGCCAGCTGTTAACCGGTCAGGCAGCGCTGGTGAATCAGGTTTCTGAAGTGCCTACCCCCGACCTTAGAGACTGGCCCGGCTACCTGCCTAAGGATGTCCGGCAGCTGCTGTTGGCTGACCTGACTACCCAGGATAATCAGCCGTTTCAAGACAGAACTGTCAATGGTCTGCCGATTCCTCCGGCGATAGAAATTCCGCTGAAATCCCTGCCCGATGAGCGAATCCTCAGGGGCAGCAAGTTTACCCTGCGCTATAGCTACGGCCCCGGCATTGACCCTCGCCGGTCATCGGTGACGGTCATCTTAAATGGTCAAGGAATTGGAGGCGAGCGGCTGCAATCAGCCAATGGCGGCACTGATTCAGTCACTGTAGATATTCCGCCAGAGTTGATTACGCCTACGTCTAACCTAGCGGTGCAGTTCTACACTTTTCCCGATGTGGCCATTAACTGTGGCGCCATCCCCGACCAACCCATGTGGGGCACCGTGCACAGCAACAGCAGTCTGGAACTCAATCGAGCGAATGTAGTAGAGCTGCCAGATCTCAAGCGTTTGCAGACTGGCTTTCCCCTGACTGCACCCCAAGACTTATCCCAAGCATCCTTTGTGCTGCCGGCTACACCATCTGAGGGTGACATTCTCACCCTGCTACAGGTCAGTGGGCGGTTAGGGCGACTGAGCCAGGCCCAGTCGGTAAAGCTCGGGGCCTACTTGGCGGACGGGCTACCGGATGAGGCCCGCCAGCACAACGTGGTTGCCATTGGCCTGCGCGACAGCTTCCCTCTGCCCGAGGCAATCCAGAGTGGCTCGGGTCTGGTGCTGGGCAATCAGTTTGGGAGGCAGCTCAACCAGACTCAGATGCAAACTTTTGCTGATGAAGCTGGCGTCATTCAAGCCCAGGTGTCGCCTTGGAATAAGGAGCGGCTGCTGCTGGGGCTAACAGCCCAGCAACCGGCGGGATTAACCGAGGTGCAGCAGGTCTTTGGCCAAGACGCGCTGTTCTCTCGCCTGGCAGGGGATACAGCGATCGTGCAGCGCACAACTCCCAACCCTTCAATTTATAACCAGGCCGATTATCAGGTCACGACCCTAAGCCAGCAGCCGACTCACACCGTTGATCGTCGCGGCCCTGTTGCTCGCTCTGTTGCCTTCTTACAGGCGAACTGGGTACTGTTGCCCGGTGGCATGCTGCTGCTGGCGCTGCTGCTCTATGGCCTATCTCAGCTCTTTCTCAACCGTCTCAGCCGTCCGGAGGGAATCCAATGACCCAGGTTTCTACTAACCCTGCCCAACGATCTCGTGCTTGGTTTGTTCAACTGCTAGATGCGCTACCCCAGTGGCTAGAGTCTGTCCTAGGCCGCACTGGCCAGGGGGGACTGGTGGTTATGATACTGGTCGCTCTGGTGCTCTCGCTGCCGCTGGTCGTAACGCCTTTGCCCCTGGGACAACAGTTTTGGCTGGCAGTAGTGTTGATTGGTCTGGGGTGGGCCCTGGTGCAGCTTGAGCAGCGCTCTCAAGACAGCCGCTTAAGCGAGCAACTGCATCTTTTACTGGTGTGGTTGAGTATGGTGGTCACCCTGCGTTACCTCTGGTATCGCACCTTTAGCACTCTCAATTTTGACGGCTGGGTCAACAGCATTTTTAGCCTGTTGCTCTACGCGGCAGAACTGTATGCGATCGCAACGCTGCTGCTGGCCTACTTCCAGACCCTGAAGATTCGCAATCGACAGTCCGTTAGCATGGCTCATGTGCCACTACAGCAGTGGCCCACTGTAGATATCTATATTCCTACTTATAACGAAGACGTTGAAATTGTCCGCAAGACTGTGCTGGCGGCCATGGCTATCGAGTACCCGGCGGGCAAGAAAGAGGTGTACGTGCTCGACGACGGTCGTAAATACCCTGAGCGGCGAGAAGAACTACGGCAGATGTGCATCGATCTTGGCTGCTACCTGATGACCCGAGATAACAACGACCATGCCAAGGCCGGCAACATTAACCACGCCTTGATTCGCACCCCAGGGGATCTGGTGCTGATCTTAGACTGCGACCACATCCCCTGCCGCAATATCTTGCAGGAGACCGTCGGTTTTTTTCAAAAGTCTACGGTTTCCTTGGTGCAGACCCCCCACTGGTTCTACAATCCTGACCCCTTCGAGCGCAATCTGCTCACTCAGGGCAAGATTCCGGTGGGCAATGAGCTGTTTTACAAAATTTTGCAGAAGGGCAACGACTTCTGGAATGCTTCATTTTTCTGTGGATCGGCAGCGGTGGTGCGCAAAAACCACCTGCTAGAGGTCGGCGGCATTGCCGTTGAAACGGTGACCGAAGACTGCCATACGTCTCTACGCCTCCACGGCAAGGGCTACGAAACGGTTTACTACGACAAAATTATGGTGGCTGGGCTGGCCCCAGAGAAGTTTTCGTCCTACGTGGGTCAGCAGGTTCGCTGGGCTAGGGGAATGGCCCAGATTTTACGGCTCGAGTGGCCCATCTTTAACCGTACCCTCACCATTCCCCAGCGGATTTGCTACACCTCCGCCACAACCCACTTTTTCTTTGGGTTTCCCCGGCTGATGTATGCGATCGCACCCATTGCCTTTCTCGTCTTTGGAATCAACTCGGTGCGAGGGCTGGGTCTAGAGACTCTGACCTACGCCCTGCCATCAATTTTGATTGCCCTCAACGCCAACTTCATTGTTCACAAAGGCGTGCGCTTCTCATTTTGGAATGAGATCTTTGAGTACGCTATGGCTTTTCAGGATGGACTGGTAACTTTCATGGCCCTAGTCAATCCTAAAATGGGTAGCTTTAACGTTACCGATAAGGGGGTGCAGGTCTCAAAGCGCAGCTTTGACTGGAGTTCGGTGCAGGTTCTGTTGATTATTGGTGGTTTTAGCCTGCTATCGCTGATTTTAGTCCCCTACTGGATCATCACTGATTTACAGGATGCTGACGCGGTACTGATCAACGCCGTTTGGTGCATTGTCAACGTGGCTCTGCTTAGCGCGGCTGTTTTAGTAGCGCTCGAACAACCTCAGCTGCGTCAGTCTCACCGCCTTGATCGCCATCTACCTACTACCCTATTCTCCGGGCAGAATACGCTCCAGGGCACTACGGTAGACATCAGCGAAACCGGTGCCCGAGTTCGGCTACCAGACTGGCCTAACCTGCCCGATGTAGTTGATGTAGAACTCCACGGCGATACGAGCAGTCGGGTCTTTTTAAGCGCTCGAGTGCTGCGGGTTACCCCCGAATCTGACAACGCCGTGGTGATCACGTTGGCCTTTGAACATCTCACCCCGGCTCAGTACGATGACTTGATCTTAGTGCTGTACTCCGATGTGCAGCAGTGGTATTCCCAGGTTCGAACCAACTCTGACAGGCCCCTGGAGTCTATTCGCTTTCTGATTACTAGCCTACTGCGGGTGTTTCACAATCCCACGGCTTCGGACCCTGTTCCGGTATTTAAGCAAGTCGCCGCCCCGGCACAGATATATAGTCACGGGCACTACCTAGATGCGTTCACCTACGCCATTAACAGTCGAGGGTTACAGGCGGTGCTTAATCACGATCACCCGCTGATTCTACATCCAGAGATTTTTGGCCCGGGGGAGCCGGTTGGATTATCAGTTGAGGTCAACGGTGGTGAAGCGGTGCGGGTGGTGGCTCAGCTCGACAAAATTGATCGATCTGATCAAGAAACCCGTATTGAGCTGGGTTTTCCAAAGGTGCTAGATGTGCAGCAGTCTGATCGCATTAAAGTCCTGATGCACGATTTGCCCCAGACTCAGGCAGCCCCTATTCGCTAGGGTCAGGGCTCCAAGTCGCCGTCCGACAGACTGAGGTAGATCAGCACAAAGCCCACACAGCCAATAAAGCGAAAGGCGGGCTGTTGCCCATTCCAGTCTACCGATTGCCACATGGTAAACCACTCGCCGCCTACCACCATGAAGCCCACAAACCAGAATAAAAATGCCAGGGTGAGGCCGTAGGTGGCCGTGGCCTTAGCCCGATTGAAGGTTGCGCCACTGCCGCCGAGAGTTTGGCCCAGACGCACTGCGCCGCCCAGACACAGCAGTGCGATCGCAGCCTCAGTGGCGATGATGGCCAGGTAGGCTACCTGTTGCAACTTGGGGGATGCGATCGCCCGCCAGGTCAGGTGGCTGTCTAAAAGCACGGTGTCCATACTGAGCACATGCTGGATGTAGTTAAAGTTGACGTTGTAGTCGGTCACGTTGTTGAGTAAAATGATCGCTGCCAGCAGGCCAATGGAGGCCACCAGCAAAGTTTTTGAAATCCGAACCGCCATAGAATGAGAGGGGAAATTAGATAAAACCCTAGCGTGGGAGCGCCGTTTCTATTGAAAACTATTCTGGAACCCCTGCGGGGGGGGCTAGTGGTCTCTTGCCAGGCCCCGGCCGACTCGCCCCTGCACCAGGCGGAAGTGATCGCCGCCATGGCCGAGGCTGCCGTGACGCGAGGGGCAGTGGGGGTGCGGATCGACAGCCCCGGCCATATTCAGGAGGTGCGGCTGCGGTGCGGCTGCCCCATTATTGGCCTATGGAAGCAGGTGATACCGCCCTCATCGGTCTACATCACCCCCCAGTTTCACCACGCAGAGGCCGTGGCCCAAGCGGGCAGCGATGTGATTGCCGTCGATGCTACCCAGCGCGATCGCCCCAGCGGTGAGACCCTAGTCCAGCTGATTCAGCAGATTCACAACCGTCTCGGCAAGCCCGTCATGGCCGACGTCGACACCCTAGACAACGCGCTGAAGGCCATAGACGCCGGAGCAGATTGCGTTGGCACAACCCTATTTGGCTATACCGAAGCCACTCAGGGCAATACCTTACCAGGGTTAGCGCTGCTTGAGGCCGTGGTGAAACATTGCTCGGTGCCGGTGATCTGTGAAGGGGGGATTGCGTCGCCAGCCCAGGCCCAGCAGGCCCTTGAGCTAGGAGCCTATGCTGTTGTCGTCGGTACGGCCATTACAGGTATCGACAGTCTAGTCGCAAAGTACGTTGGGGCTCTTGAATAACTAAGCACCATCACAAAAACCAGGGGTGAGAGAACCAAAATCCCCTCACCCCTGGTTTTAAGCAGCTAGTCGACCAAGGTCGGCTACATGGCAGAGCCTACACCCGCATAAGCACCGTAGAAAAATAGACCCACCACCACTAACACACCCGTACCCGCGACAGTTGCCACAATCCACAATGGAATACGTCCACTCTGAAGCATAATATTCACCTCCTACATTTTGGGAAAATAACTCAACACAGCCTGAGTAGCCCTAAGCTACAGCAGATCTCTAAAAGGTTCCCGCCAAAAATTATCATGGTCAGAGCAGCGAACTCAGCTCGCTGGGCCGGTCACCGCAAAACCTTGGATAGCTAGTTAGCTGGAACCATATAGGCCAAATCCAAATGCAGTTGTGAAGCTCTGCCTACGGAAAAGCTACAGATCCTGAGTTGGACTTGGCATTAGCCTAGTTGAAGAAGTAGCTAGAGAAAAGCAGACCTAGCACAAAAACCATTAACAGACCCAGGAATAGGGATGTACGGTTAAGTTCTACGGGCTGCTTATTGGGATTGGGAGAGCGTTCCATGAGTTCTTCTTATCGTTGGATAAACTGCATTGCCGCGATCGCGCCTAGGAAAAAAACGCTAGGCACCCCTAAGGTGTGCACAGCCAGCCAGCGCACGGTGAAAATTGGATAGGTAATTTGCTCGTTGGGAGAATTGCTTTGCATGGGTTAGATCAAACGTGGGAGTAACTAAAGCACTTTATTGATTCAAGAACAAGTCGATCTGATCTTTCGCCTCAAAGCGATCGGTCACAATCGGCAGCTGCATTTGGTTGTCGGGGTAATAGTCATTGGGGCGCGGTGTGCCAAAGGCATCGTAGGCTAACCCAGTGCTGACAAACAGCCAGCCCGCAATAAACAGCATCGGGATGGTGATGCTGTGGATAATCCAGTAGCGAATACTGGTAACGATATCGCCAAAGGGGCGCTCCCCTGTAGTACCTGCCATATCAACGTCTCCTCTCTAAACGCGAAGAATCTAACTTCATCATAGAGAACCCCGGAAACCCTAACAAGCTATTTCAAGGAAGTTCCCCAAACTTCTGCTAGGTGACCTCGGGGCTGTACTTGAGAATGGTGCCCTCTTGCCCCAGAATAAAGCCCTTCTCAGGCCCTAGAAACTTCACCCGATAGAAGTTAGACGGCACATCACCTACGGCTTCATCTTTAAACCAGGTTTCGCCACCGTCAAAGCTACAGAGCAAATTGCCGCCGCCGCCGGTCACCCATAGCTCATTTGAAGTGCGAAAGGCCATATCGAGCAGCCCCCAGCTGGTGCCAAACTCAGGGCTAATGGCTTCGGTAAAGTCATCGGAGGCCCGAGTATTGGAGAACCGCACCTGCCCACCCCGAGCAATTACCCAGAGTTTCCCGTCTTTGTCAAAGCCCATGTTTTGCAGACGTCTTGAGTTCTGGCGGTTGTGGGGAATCCACTGGTCTTGCCCCAAGGCCCAGGTGGAATAAAAATTACCCCGAGACGATACGGCCACGTAGCGCCCATCATCGGAGCGCACCATGTTGCGCACCACGCCTACTGCACCCTGAACCAGAGCCTTCCAGGTACGGCCACCGTCTTCGGTGCGGTAGATAGCCCCGATGTCGGTGGCTAGTTCTGCTGACTTAGACCCCACTGCCGTAACTAGAAAGGGCGATCCCGGCAGTTCCTTGCTTAGAGGCACGCTTTCCCAGGTTACACCACCGTCGGGGGTGTGCAACAGCACCGATGGAATGCCCGTCACCCAACCCTCGCTACCGCTGAAGTCTACGGAGGTGAAGGTGTAGCGCTGATCGCCTAAATCTAGCTCTCGCGGCTGCCAGGTTTCACCCCCGTCGGTGGTTTCAAGCAGCGTGTTGCGGCTGCCAACGATCCAACCATGGCTGGCGTCTTGGGTAAACGCCACATCCGACAGCGTAGCCTCTACGGGAACCTGTACCACGTCCCAAGGATGCACGTCTGCGTCCGCTAAGAAATAACCCGAACAGCCAGTGGTCAGCATAATCGCCGCCAGCATCACCAGGCCTCGCTTTAACCAGTCAAACGCAGCGTGCATAGACAACCAAAACCTATATTTTCTAAACGACAATCGAGTCAACTTAGCCTACAGCAAGACCTGCAACCGCGTAACTCTGCCAGATGAGCGGCGGTCACTTGAGGCCGTAGAGGCTGATAAAAAACAAAAAACCCAAGCCCAGCGCAGTAAAAATGAGAATATTCTTCTGGCCTGGGGTCAACCGATTCACGCCCAGACCAAAGTCTAGGTTTTCTTTGAAGCCAGAAGGGGCATTGACCGGGCCAATGTTGTTGAACTGCTTTTTGGGAGCGCTACACACCGGACAACGCCAATTTAGAGGCAACTCCTCAAAGGATGTACCCATGGCAATCTTTGCCCGGCTGTCTCCCTTCGTTGGCTCATAGGAATAGCCGCAGGCGCGACATTCGTAGCAGTCCATGTCTTCGGGAGCCAATTTCTCGGGGGCCAGAACAGCAGGTGATTCAAGAACGTCTTTATCGATTTTATCGATGACGTTTTTATCAGAGCCACCCTCTGGATCAACTTTTGCTTCAGAGGCTGCGACTAGATCTATAAATTCGACCGATTCAGAAGAGTTAGCTGAAGGCTCAGACTCAATACTCATAGACCTAAACTCATAGAACTAGGGCACCTCAATGGGAAAAGAGCAGGCCGGACAGCCAGCACATCTCTTCAACTCCCGAACAGTTGGCCATCCCGGGCAGGCCAAAAACGCTTGTTGTGAACAATTATGACACAGATAGGCTTGTCGTCTAATTTAGAGTATCTCTAGGTAATTTTGGGCGATCGCCCGACCCTGGCCCTCACCATGTAAACCTCACCCAAGTCCGGCTGCACCCCTGGTTTTTCAGCTAAATTGCCTTAGAATGCAACTGAAGCGTATAGCCGACTGAGCTAACGCCGTATGTACAGCCTCTGGGGTGATGAGCCTGTGTTTGTCTTATCTGGCTACGAGTATTTTTTAGTTTTCTTGCTCATATCTTGCCTGGTGCCGGTGGCGGCCTTGACTGCCTCTAAGCTGCTGCGACCCGTCAGCCGTGGCCCCGCCCGCAGAACTACCTACGAGTCGGGGATGGAACCCATTGGCGGCGCATGGATTCAGTTCAACATTCGCTACTACATGTTTGCGCTGGTTTTCGTCATTTTTGATGTGGAAACGGTGTTTCTGTATCCCTGGGCGGTGGCGTTTAACCAGCTGGGCTTGCTAGCATTTATAGAAGCATTAATTTTTATTGCCATTTTGGTGATTGGTCTTGTGTACGCTTGGCGTAAAGGAGCTTTGGAATGGTCATGACCCCCCCGTCATCTACGGATCGAGCTTCCCTGGTCCCTGGGGAAATGCTTGCCAACCCCTCAGCTCCTCCGGCGGTGACCCACGGGCTGTCTGAGAACGTCGTCTTGACCACGGTCGACGACCTGTACAACTGGTGTCGGCTATCTAGCCTGTTCCCCTTGCTCTACGGCACCGCCTGCTGCTTTATTGAGTTTGCGGCGCTGATTGGCTCTCGGTTTGACTTCGACCGTTTTGGGCTGCTGCCTCGAGCCAGCCCTCGCCAGGCAGATCTCATCATTACTGCTGGCACCGTGACCATGAAGATGGCCCCCGCCCTAGTTCGCCTCTACGAGCAAATGCCTGACCCCAAGTACGTCATTGCTATGGGTGCCTGCACGATCACGGGCGGTATGTTTAGCACTGATTCGCCTTCGGCAGTGCGCGGTGTCGACAAGCTGATTCCGGTGGATGTGTATATTCCAGGGTGCCCCCCCAGGCCTGAGGCGATCATCGACGCCATCGTTAAGCTGCGAAAGAAAGTGGCTACGGAGTCGATGCAGGATCGAGCCTACACCCTGCAAACCCACCGCTTTTACGAGCGCAATCACGACCTCAAGACTGTGCCGCCAATTTTGACGGGGCAGTATTTACAAACCGGCAACCACGATGCGCCACCCAAAGAGCTGCTGGAGGCTATGGGCATGCCCATGGCTGAGACCGTAGCTGAGCTTGCTCCCGAACGTGAGGATACCTAATGGCTGACACCGAATCTAACGCCCCTGAACAGCCCACTGGGGAAGAAGAAAACTCAGCACCCCTGGTGGAAGCTGGGGCAGCCTCTAGCTGGCTGACCGAAAACGGGTTTGCCCACGAACTCATGACTCGGGATCATTTGGGAATTGAGGTGATTAAGGTAGAGCCTCAGTTTTTGATTCCCATATCCACAGCACTTTACGCCTACGGGTTTAACTACCTTCAGTGCCAGGGTGCCTACGATGATGGCCCCGGCAAGGATCTGGTCAGCTTCTACCATCTGCTCAAGGTCGACGATAGTGCCGACCGGCCTGAGGAACTGCGCGTTAAGGTGTTTTTGCCCCGCAGCAACCCGAGGCTGCCCTCGGTCTACTGGATCTGGAAGGCTGCCGACTGGCAAGAGCGCGAAAGCTACGACATGTATGGCATTGTCTATGAAGGGCACCCCAACCTGAAGCGGTTGCTCATGCCAGAGGACTGGGTGGGCTGGCCCCTGCGGAAAGACTATATTTCCCCCGATTTCTACGAGCTGCAAGACGCTTACTAGACGGCGCAATACTTGCAAAAAGGCTACCTCAGGGTGGCCTTTTTGCTGTCTGGGTGGTTTAGCCTGCCGCTGGCAAGTGGGGTGTAAAGCTGCGGAGGCACTCCTCAACAGGGTAAAATTTGACGTTGGTTGAGCAATTGAGAGGACAGACCCCTGAAAACCCGCGTAATTATCGTTCGCCACGGGCAGAGCACCTACAACCAGCTGAAGCGCATTCAAGGCCACTGCGACGAGTCAGAATTAACCCCAGCGGGTGAAGCCCAGGCGGCGCAGGTGGGTCAAGCGCTGGCAGGCATCCCCTTTGATGTGGTGTGGGCCAGCCCTCTCAAGCGCGCTCGCAAGACGGCGGAGATCATTACCGCTGAGCTACAGAAGGCTACCCCTGGCTTGGCGGCCCCTACTTTTACCGATGACCTAAAAGAAATCAGTCTGCCCCTTTGGGAAGGAATGGCCTTTAGTGAGGCCGAGGCCCGGTACGCCGAGGCCTTTGGCCAGTGGCGTACCGACCCAGCCAACTTTTTGATGGCGATTCCCCAAGTCGGTGGGCCAGAGGGAACAACGGTAGATTTTTACCCGATTCGCGAACTGTACGAGCAGGCAACGCGGTTTTGGCAGGGGCTGTTGGCCCAGCACGGGGGCAAAACGATTTTGATAGTGGCCCACAGCGCCATCAACCGAGCCCTGATTAGCACCGCCATTGGCCTGGGGCCAGAGCGGTTTAACAGCCTCAACCAGGCCAACTGCAACATCAGCGTGCTGAATTTTGCTGGCGAGTGGCCCAGCCTGGCCCAGGTGGAGGCGATGAACCTGACCAGTCATATGGGTGCGCCGCTGCCTGCTATGCGCAAAGGGCATCGGGGGCCGCGCCTGCTGCTGGTACGCCACGGCGAAACCGAGTGGAACCGCCAGGGCCGCTTTCAGGGCCAAATTGACGTGCCGCTCAACGATAATGGCCGCGCCCAAGGCGGTAAGGCGGCAGAATTTCTCAAGCCGGTGACGATTGATGTGGCCTACACCAGCTTTATGGCCCGCCCGAAGGAAACTGCCGAAATTATTCTCCAGCACCACGGGGGGCTAACCCTGCACTCGGTGAACGAGCTGCAAGAGATTAGCCACGGCGAGTGGGAAGGGCTGTACGAGGCCGACATTGAGGGCGGCTATCCGGGAATGCTGGCCCAGTGGCAGCGCCAGCCTGAGACGGTGCAGATGCCGGGGGGCGAGAACCTGGAGCAGGTGTGGCAGCGCTCCATCGCCGCCTGGAAAGAAATCGTGGCGGCCCACAGCGGTGGCTTGTCTGAAGATCGGGTGCAGACGGTGCTGGTGGTGGCCCACGATGCGGTAAACAAGGCGCTGCTGTGCCACGTGCTGGGGCTGGGGCCAGAGTCGTTTTGGCGGTTTAAGCAGGGCAATGGGGCGGTGAGCGTGATCGACTACCCCAACGGCATCGACAGCGCCCCGGTGCTGACCACGGCCAATATCACCATTCACCTGTCGGGCAGCGTGCTCGACAAGACCGCAGCGGGGGCACTGTGACCGATACGTATGGAGCCGGGACTCAGCTAATTCAGCAGGTGCAGGTGCTGGATGCGGTGGCGCAGACCGACCAGGTAGCCGATGTGCTGGTGCGGGATGGATTGGTGGTGGAGATGGCCCCATCCCTCACTGTGATTCCCGCCAGTGCCGAGATGATCGATGGCCAGGGAAAGATTCTCATCCCTGGCCTGGTAGATCTCTACAGCCAGTCGGGGGAACCGGGTCACGAGTCGAGGGAGACGCTGGAGTCGCTGCTGGCGGCGGGGCAAGCCGGGGGCTTTACGCGCCTGGGGATTTTGCCGACCACTGAGCCTGCCATCGACAACCCGGCAATGGTGGAGAAGCTACTGGCCCGCCGAGGGGCGATCGCCCAAACCAATCCTTCCATTCCCCACCTCTACCCCTGGGGGGTGCTGACCCAAAATGCCCAAGGCCAGCAGATGGTGGAGCTGGTGGAGCTGGCGGGGTCGCCGATTGTGGGCTTTGCCGACGGGCGGGCGATTCAAAACCCGCTGCTGGTGCAGCGATTGTTGCAGTACCTACGGCCTTTGGGCAAGCCGGTGGCGCTGTGGAGCTGCGATCGCACCCTCCGAGACGCTGGCGTAGCCCGCGAAGGCCCGTTCTCGCTGATCTACGGCCTGGTGGGCGACCCGGCCAGCTCTGAGACCGCCGCTCTGGCCGCGTTGTTAGAATGCGTCGTCGAGGTCGGCACCCCCGTTCACCTGATGCGGATCTCTACGGCGCGGGGGGTGGAGCTGGTGCAGCAGGCCAAGGAGCGGGGATTGCCCGTGACCGCCAGCACCACTTGGATGCACCTGCTGTTTAGCGCTCAGGATCTGGGTAGCTATGACCCCAACCTGCGGCTGGCTCCGCCGTTGGGAAATCCTGAAGACCAAGCGGCGCTGATTGCAGGGGTGAAGGCGGGGGTTGTGGATGCGATCGCCATTGACCACACCCCCCACACCTACGAAGACAAAACCGTGGGCTTTCCCTCTGCGCCCCCCGGTGCCATTGGCCTAGAGCTGGCCTGGGCGGTTTTGTGGGATACCTTTGTGGCCCAGGGCGACTGGTCACCCCTGACGTTGATTGCGGCGCTCAGCGCCAACCCCGCCCGCTGCTGGGGTCAGACTCCGCCCACGATTCAACCCCAGCAGCCCGCCGAAATGGTTTTGTTTGACCCAGACGTTAACTGGACAGTCAGCCCAGCTACCCTGTGCTCTTTATCTGCCAATACCCCCTGGCTGGGGAAAGAGATACTCGGTCGGGTTGTACGCACCTGGGTTCCACCGATTTAGCCGCCTAAAGTGCCTACCATTGCGTCGGTTGGGTGGCGCGATCGCAAAACCCAACACAATTATCTCTAGCGTTGGGTTCTACTGCGTTTTGCCCAGCCTAGGCCTCCTCGATTAATCTATAGATAAGCTGTTCTGCCTATCTGCGTCTTTGCCCATGGTTCAAGCGCTTCCCGAAACTGTGACCTTCGAAGAATTTCTCGACTGGTATCCAGACGGGCAAGGGCGCTATGAATTGATCGATGGAATGATTTCTGAAATGACTCCTACGGGCGATCACGAAGAAGTCGGCGTATTCATTGCCCACAAACTCAATGTCGAAATTGATCGCCTGGAGCAGCCCTGGTTCATTCCTCGCACTTACATTGTTAGGCCTCCTGTTTTGGCTAGCGGATACCAGCCCGATGTGCTGGTGGTTGATCGCCTATCTCTAGACCAGGAACCACTGTGGAAGAAATCTTCGGTGATCACCCGTGGGGCATCAATTAAGCTGGCGATTGAAGTCGTCAGCACCAACTGGCGCGATGACTATGGCCGCAAGCTCTTTGACTACGAAGCGATGGGAATTAGCGAGTATTGGATTGTTGATTTTCGCGCGCTGGGTGCTCGCCGTTTCACGGGGTATCCGAAGCAACCGACACTTTCGCTGTGTCAATTGGTTGAGGGAGAATATCAAATCCAGTTGCTTCAAGGTGATCAGCCTGTTTGTTCTCCGGCGTTCCCAGCGTTGACGCTAACGGCTGCGCAGGTTTTCCGGGCAGGGTTGAACTACGCTTAATCTGGCTCATTGTTTCTTACCGATATGGATGCCTCGCCAGCCATATTACTCACTTACCCAAATCCCGTGAAAACTGTGGGCTACTACTTCCGGCAGCCCTAGTCGACAGATCGGCCCCTTCTCTAGGTCGTGTCCTGCGTAAACCCAGACCTCGCTGCGGTGGTGGTGGCCGTCGTAGACCACGGTGATAACCCAAGGCTGCTCAGGGTTCGTAGCGTTCGCCACAGGGATCGGTTCAGAGGGGTAGCGGCCCTCGCCCGCATCGGCGATGGTAAGGCCAGTTTTGGGATGGAAGCGAGCGATCGCACCAAACAACTCCCCCGGTGGCGTGACCGCTGTAGCGTGCACATTCATAAAGGTGACGGCTTCGTTGTCTTGCCCCAGGGCCACGGGCAGCTCACAGTTGCGGTCGACTAGACACTGCTGGTCGAGAATTTTTGCGGTTTTGGGGTCGATGCGGTACTGCCAGAGCTGGGCCTTGGCGACGGTTGAGATCTGGCCAGAGGCGACTTCTTTGAAGAACTGGTTAGTAGCAAAGTCGTCGTAGCGCACCACGTCGAAAACCACGCTGCCGTCAAAATCGAGGTAGCTGTGGCCAAAGTGCCACTGGTACCAGGGGTCGGCTTCACCGAGGGCGATCGCCTCCAGACTATCCGCATCGACCACAATGATTTGGGTGCCCTGCTTGGGCTGCCATTGCAGGGCATCGCTAAAGCTGCTGAGGCCAAACAGAGCGGGCAGCGGGTTGAGTCGCACAGGCGACACACAAAACACCAGGTAGCGATCGGCCAGCACAAAGTCGTGAATGAGCGGAATACCCGATAGGGGAATGGTGCCGGTTTTCTCGACCGCCCCAGTGGCGCTACAGCGGTAGAGCTTGAGGGTAGTGTTGCCGCCGGGCACCGTGCCAAAGCTGAAAATTTTGCCCGTGCGGGGGTGACGCTTGGGGTGGGCGGTAAAGGTGTCGCTGGCCGCCAAGCCTTCTAGATTATCAAGCCCGGCGGTCTCCAAGGTCTCCAGGTCGAGGCGGTGGGGCAGTCCCCCTTCCCACAGGGCCAGCAGGCGGTCGGGCAGAGCCAGCACCGAGGTATTGGCCGCATTTTTGACCTGGGCCTGCCACTGCTGCCAAAACGAGCCAGGGGCCAGGCTACCGTAGCCTCGGTAGAGTAGCCGGTCGGCCTCGGCTTCGTCTACAAACCCGGCGGAGCGCACGTAGCGGTAGGTGGCCACCGCATTCTCGCCGTCAAAATTGACCCGCAGCACCGCCCCATCGCCATCCAACCAGTGGCTGACGCGATCGCCACCGCGCTCAAATCGAGCCGGGCCGTTGCGGTAGAGAGTACCCCGCAAATCGGCGGGCAGTTCTCCTTCTAGGAGGGTGAGAGGAGTCGCAGCAAATTCTGTAGCGGGCTGGGCGATCGCCCTGGCCCAGAGTTTTGCAGTCGATGCGGCAGGCTGCGCTTGGGTGGTTGCCGTAGAGGCCATAGGGAAATTCAGGATGACAAAACTATCTCCATTGTGACCCAGGAGGCCATAGAAGGTGGTCTACCCATCCACTACCACACAAGCCCCCCCGCGCCGCGCATCCCCCACCCCGGACAGCTCCCCCCCTGGGCCAACTGCCACCGCGTGGACGCCGCCGAAGAACATGCTGCGGTCTTGCCACCAGGTGCATTGGTCATCGCCGGCAATCCCTTCGGCCTCAACCGTGGCCCGATCAAAGCCGGGTTCTAGGTGCAGCGCCCCCCGCTCCCAGTGCAGGCGCGGCGCGTGGACGGCGGTTTCAATATCCATGCCAAAGTCGAGCACGTTCGACACCACCTGCAAAATGGCGGTGCGAATGCGGTTTGACCCGCCCGAGCCCAGCACCAGGCGGGGCTTGCCGTCTTTGAGCACCACCGTCGGGGCCATCATGCTCGACATCCGCTGGTTGGTCGGCCACTGGTGAAAGCCCTGGGGGTTGAGGTCTTCTTCGCCCAGCATGTTGTTCATCATGATGCCAGTGCCGGGAATGACGTAGGCCGAGCCTTCGCCGCTGGAGGTGGTGATGCTGGCGGCGTTGCCCTCGCCATCGACCACGCTGATGTGGGTAGTGCTGCCCCACTTGTTGCCGCCCTGGCTGAGGGAAGTTTGCAGCTGCTCTAGGTAGGGCGCAAGATGGGCTGGGCTGAGAAATTCGGCCGCGATATCGGCCCGGTAGAGGTGGTCGTCGTAGCCCTGTTGACGGGCCACATTGGTCAGCCCCATCACCGCTCGCAGGGCCGCCAAATGGCGAGGGCTGCCGTAGTCGGTCAGGGCGGGGGATAGCTGAGCCAGCAGGTGTAGGGCAAAGGCAATCAGCGTGCCGCCTGAGCTAGGGGGCGGGTTGGTCAGTAGGGTGGCGCTACCGTAGGACACGGCCAGGGGTTCACGCTCAATCACCTGGTAGGTTTGCAGGTCTTCGAGGCTCAGGTAGCCGCCCTGGGTTTGGCAGGCTTGGGTCACCTGGTGGGCCAGGTCGCCCCGGTACAGTAGGTCAGCGCCGTGGCGAACCAGGTCAGTGAGAACATCGGCAAAGTCTGGCAGGTAGAGGTGATCGCCTCTACCTAGCAACCTGCCTTTGGGGGCGTAGATCGCCCGGGCGGCGGCGGTGGCCGTCAGAATAGGGGTCAAAATTTGAAAGCTGCTGGCCCGAAAGGGTTCTATCTCAGTGCCCTCAATGGCCCAACGCTGGGCTGGGGCGACAATGGTCTTCAGCGGCAGCCGTCCCAGATTTTGGTGAACCTGGAGCAGACCTGCGACCACCCCCGGCACCGCCATCGACCCCAGGCCAATGTGAAATTCCTGGGTGGTGTCGCCAAAGTTGGCGTGGATGGGGTAGAAATCGGGGGATCGGCCAATCTCCTTGGCGTGCGGCGTTTGGCAAAAGAAATCAAATAGCCGGTTTTCGCCCGCTGCGGTGTGGGCCAGCAAGAAGCCGCCCCCCGCCAGGGATGTGAGGGCGCTCTCGGTGACGCAGGCGGTGAAGGTGGCTGCGATCGCCGCATCAAAGGCGTTGCCTCCCTGGCGCAGCATCTCAGCCCCGGCCTCAGCGGTGAGGGGGTGCCCGGCAGCAACGGCCCCCTGGGTAAAACTAGCTTTACTCATAGCTGGCTAGTATACCGCTGGCAACAGGGCAGGCGCAGTGGAGAGAAACCGGTTTCAACTGACCGCCACCGAAGACCGCCTCATCTACTGAGCCAGGCTACGGCTGCCGGACGCCCCTAGTGGACCCAGGTGTTTGCGCGGCCCCGATAAACTACCCAAGCGGGATTGAGTATTAGTTGCTCGATACTGGTAGGTCAGCGGCATGCCAGCTCAGCATCCCGCCGTGCAGACTGGCCACCTCGGTGCGTCCCTGTTTTTTGAGCATGACGGTGGCCTGGGCCGATCGCCGCCCCGACTTACACACCGCCACCACCGGTCGCCCATCGGGGATTTCACCCACTCGTTCTTCGACGTCAGGCAGAGGAACCAGCTGGGCCGCGCTGATGTGGCCCAGTTCGGCGTTAAACTCGTCCGTCCCGCGCACGTCCAGCACATGCACCTTGTCTAAATTTTCGGCTACCCACTGCGGGTCGATCTCTTTAACGCCGCCGTAGGTCAGGCGAACTGGCCCCCAATCGGCCACGGCAGGCATTTTGCCGTCCTCCGGCTGGCCACAGACGGCGTTGGCCGGCAGGGCAATATCGATTTTTTTCGGGTGGGGCAGGCCCAGGTTGTCCATGTACCCCACAAAATCACGCTCGTCGGCCTCGCCGCCGATGCGGGGGTTATAAGCTTTTTCTTCGCCCACGGTAGACGAGGTGCGGCCGCTGTAGTCGTGGGCGGGCCAGATGATGCAGTCGTCGGGCAGGGTGAAGATTTGCTCGGTGATGGAGGCGTACAGGTGCTTGGCGTCGCCCTGCTGAAAGTCGCACCGTCCGGCACCGCGGATCAGCAGGCAGTCGCCGGTAAAGGCCATGGAGTGGTCGTCGAGCACGTAGGTGAGGCAGCCGACGGTGTGGCCAGGGGTGGCGCGTACCTCAAGGGTGCGACTGCCGAAGGTCACTGTATCCCCATGGTCGAGTCGGTAGTCGGCCCCGGTGATCATGTCGTCGTAGCGGCCCGAAATGCCGATTTTGACACCCAGCGCCTGCTGCATCAGCCAGGCTCCGGTGACGTGGTCGGCGTGGCAGTGGGTGTCGAGGGTGGCCAGCAAGGTAAGGCCCAGTTCTTCGATCAGGGCGCGATCGCGCAGGTGCTGCTCAAAAACGGGGTCGATCAGCACCGCTGCTTTAGAGGCTGAGTCAGCCAGCAGGTAGGTGTAGGTAGATGAGTCGGCGTCGAATAGCTGACGAAAGATTAAGGTGTCATCCATAGCGCAAAGTTCCTAAAATGAGCCCTACATACACTATATAGTCAATCAGTTATTTAATGTGTGGCGCAAAAGCTTACATTGCTAAATAGTTAGATACTCATGAAAAGCTGATGACGCTAGTTAGAAGTCGATTGGTCTGGAGTCATGGGCCTGGAGTCATGGGCCTGGGGCTGCCTGCAAAAGGTATAGCAGACTACAGTATTAAGCCCTGTAAACAAAGGTAAGGAAACGCATCAACTGCTTTGATCCCTAAAGTTGGGGCTGCACTATAAGGGGTGGGTGGTAAGTAAATATTCTCATTGCCATCCAGTCTTCGGAGGGCTTTGATATGACCACTACAACCGCTAACCCGACCCTTTCCCGACACTACACAATCGATGCCATTCGCGACGAAGCCAAGCAGCTAGTCGAGTGCGGCACCCTAGATCGGTGTCAATCTATCACCGCCCTGTGCGGCTACATTGCGGCCCGCGAATGGCCGTTTATCGAGGCTGAGCTAGAAGAGTACGACTACTTTCTGCGCGATCGCATTGGCGACCTGCTCACCCACGAAACCTGGAGCAACGACTAGCGATGCCGCGTTCCATAAAGGGTGGTCGGCCGGCTAGCTGGGCTATGGACCAGCCAGTGCTGCCCCACTTGGTCGAGGGCAGCCATAATAGGCTGCACCTCTTGCCCCTTGGCGGTGAGAGCATATTCAACCCGTGGAGGCACCTCCGGAAATACCGTCCGCTTCACTAGGCCGTAGCTTTCTAGCTCTCGCAGGCGGGCGGTGAGGGTCTTAGTGCTGATGCCGGGCAGTGCCGACAAAAATTCGTTAGTGCGACGGCTGCCCTGAAACAGCTCTTGTAGGATGAGAATAGCCCACTTGCCGCCAATGTATGACAACACCAAATGAACCGGACTATCGAGCTTCGTACCGCTGATCTTCGTACCGTTCTGTGCGTGAGGCATTGGCATCACTCCGGTAAGGGGATGTCATTTTTCATTGTGAAGGATTATTCCAGGGATGACGGTTAGCTTGGCGCTAGATGCTAAAAATTTAATCTTGTTTTTAGATCTGTCTAAGATGTTCTGGGGTGATCCTGTTGAGGCATGCTAGTACTGATTGGCAGAAATAGGGCAACCCTTACTGGGTTTTAGGTGTTGGGTTTTAGGTGTTGGGTTTTAGGCGTTGGGTTTTAGGGTTCAGGAGCAGTTAGCCGGCTTAGACGATCTCTAAGGAAGAAGATACCAGCTTTAATTCAGCGACTCTAGTCGCTGTAGGGTGGGCAGTGCCCACCCTTAGGGAAACTATTTTCCAGCAGTCGCCTTATGCCGCAGGGTGCTAGCGACTAGACCCAGGCTTCCTCAGAAGCGGTCATAGTAACCATTTACAGGTGAGTCTCTTAAGTAAGTCTCTTGGGCTTTTGGGATTGAACTGCCGATACTGCTATACACGCCCCAGCCTCAAACCTACAAAATAAGAATGATAGGGAAGGGAATGGGCGTGCTAGCCTAGGACTCCTATTCAATTTCAATTGCCGGTTCTTAAATCCTTTTCTGTCATAAGTGTGGCCATGTCGACCCCCAAGCCTTCTCGTAACCCTAATCGTTCCTCTGGGTCGGAGCCTCGTCAGCATGCTGAGGGGTACCGAGGTGGCAAGCCCCAGCGTAGCGACGGTAAGCCTCGCTACGGCGGTGATCAAGGGGGCAAGCCCCGCCAGGGGGGCGATGGTAAGCCTCGCTATAAAGATGACCGGTCTGCTAAGCCGCGCTACGGCGGCGACAAACCTCGCTACGGCGATGACAAGCCGCGCTTTAAGGATGAAAAACCGCGCTACGGCGGCGATAAGCCTCGCTTTAGCGATGACAAGCCCCGCTACGGCGGCGATCAAGGGGGCAAGCCGCGCTATAAAGACGATAAACCCCGCTACGGCGATGACAAACCTCGCTATGCCGACAGCAAGCCCCGCTACGAGGGCGATCGCCCCCAGCCGAGAGGCGACAAACCCCGCTATGGAGATAGCAAGCCCCGCTACCAAGGCAGCAAGCCCCGCTACGAGGGCGACAAGCCCAGCTACGGGGGAGGCAAGCCCCGCTACCAGGGGGGCGATGCGTCCCGAAATCGCGGTGATGCGGCCCCGGCCCACAAGCTAGTAGTCGGCAATCAGCCAGCGGGGGAGAGCGATGACGGTCAAGACGAAACCGATCTACTCTATGGTCGCCACGCCGTTGAGGCGGCCCTACAGGCCCAGCGCCCCCTCAATCGGGTATGGGTCAACGCCCGCCTTCGCTACGATCCTCGATTTTTGTCGCTGATTGATGAGGCCAAAGCCAGTGGTGCAGTGATCGATGAAGTCGATACCCTACGGCTGAATCAAATCACCGCCGGGGCCAACCACCAGGGCATTGCCGCGCAAGCGGCTTCCCATGCCTACCACGATCTAGACGAGATGATTGAGACAGCCCTCGGGGCTACCAAACTGCCGGTGATCATCGCCGCCGACGGCATTACTGACCCCCACAATTTGGGGGCCATTATTCGCACCGCTGAGGCCTTGGGGGTTCAGGGTATGGTGATTCCCCAGCGGCGGGCGGTGGGGGTGACTTCTACGGTGGCCAAGGTGGCAGCGGGTGCCCTAGAGCATTTGCCTGTGGCGCGGGTGATCAACCTCAAGCGTGCCCTCGACACTTTAAAAGAAAAGGGGTTTTGGATCTACGGGTTGTCCTCTGAGGCGAGCCAGCCGGTGCACCGCACCACTTTTGACTGCCCCACGGTGGTGGTGGTGGGGTCTGAGGGCAGCGGGCTGAGCCTGACGGTGCAGCAAAGCTGCGACGCCCTAATTTCAATCCCTCTGCGGGGCACGGTTCCTAGCCTAAATGCATCGGTGGCTACAGGCATGGCGCTCTATGAGATCTATCGTCATCAATGGGTGGCGCAGATGCAAATTTCCTCTTTGCAAAATCAAAAGCAAGACAGTATAACCAAGCAAGGGGTGACACTATCTCAGGATGGATTAGGGACGTAACTCCTGTTTAAAAAACCGGGCAGATAGGAAAAGTCTAATGAATAAATTTTTGGGTCGCTTTTTAGCTAACCTGTTTGGCCAGAGCAAAGCCTGGTGGGTAGAGATTAAGACCAACCAGCCTGCCTGTACCTACTACTTTGGCCCCTTCGACAGCGAGGTTGAGGCCATCACAGCCCAAGGCGGCTATATCGAAGATTTAGAGCAAGAAGGGGCGCAAAATATTCAGCCGGTGGTGCAGCTGTGTAGCCACCCCAACGAGCTCACCATTACCGATGAGTGGGATACTCCAGGGGGTGGATTTTCTGCGCCAGTTTTCAGCGGGCGGCCCTAGTACGCAAAGCAGAAGGCTAAGTAGGCAGGCTGTAAGGCTCAGTCTGATAGTCAATTGCGGGTGGAGCTACCGGAGGGCGCTGCTGTGGCGGTTGATTAGCTCCTGCTGATGACGGTCGAGCCAGTTATCTATATCTGCCAGCAGCGAACCAGGAATTTCCCAGGGCAGCAGGTGGGCGGTGTTGGGGTAGCAGTGACTTTCGACGGTGGGCAGGTGGGCGGCGGTTTCGAGGCTGGCGGCGGCGGTGATGTGGCAGTCTTCGGCCCCGCAGAGCACTAGGCAGGGTACGGCGATCGCCCCCACATCTGGCAAGCGGTTATAGCGGCGGGCCAGGGCGCGGTTGAGGGCGCGGTGGGCCAGCGGAGATGTGCCGAGAAAGGCCCAAAATCCTTCTTTAGCTAAACGGTGGTAAGCGTGGGAGGTATGCTGCCGAAGCAGATAGCGGTAGAGAGATCGCGGCCCCAGCCCCTCTCGCACTAGCCGATTGCCGGGCGCGATCACATTCAAAATTGACCCCAGGCCGGTGTTGAGTAGCTCTACCCAGGAGGTGGGCGGGTGGGCGCCGACGGGGCGGGCGGCGGTGGCAATGAGAATGAGCCCAGCTACTCGCTCGGGGTGGCGCAGGGCCAGCTCGATGGCCAAAATGCCCCCCAGCGACCAGCCCAGCACCAGGCAGCGCTCAATGCCCTGGGCATCGAGCAGCTCGACCAGGTCAGTGAGGCTGTCTTCGAGGTCAAAGGGCGATCGCGTTTGGCTGCGACCGTAGCCGCGCAAGTCGGGGGCCAGGGTGCGGTAGCGATCGCGCAGCCCCTCGGTAAACACCCCCATGGTTTTGGCCGACCCCGGATGCCCATGCAGACACAGAATAGGAAACCCTTTTCCTTGGTCTTCGTAATGCAGTTTCATGGTCTGTTGCGATCCCCAGCGTAGCCTTCTCCCCCCACCATAGCCCGGGCAGATGGTGGGGGCTAGATGCGGGTGCGCTCCCCGGAGCTATAGGCTAATTCGCGATCAACGCTGGCTCTAGGGTAGATTCAGGGGCTGGGGCCGGGGATGAGGCCTCTTGGCAGAGAGTTGCGGTTAACTCACTTTTGCCAGGGTTGGCCCCCAGGGCAAG
This sequence comes from Phormidesmidales cyanobacterium, assembly GCA_038256265.1. Lineage (GTDB taxonomy): Bacteria > Cyanobacteriota > Cyanobacteriia > Phormidesmidales > Phormidesmidaceae > Nodosilinea. The sequence continues at coordinate 67,091 of JBBSKN010000002.1, read as the reverse complement.
GCTAGCATCGGCCTGGCTAGAGGGGCTGAACTTGGGCAGGGGAGCAGCTGATCCCTGGGCTTCACCTCCCAGCGGCAGGGGAACTCCGCTGTCCGTCAGACAGTAGGGGGCAATCAAGTTTTTAGAGTTTTTGCTAGGGGTGGCTAGCCGCAGGGTTTCTGGTGCGACCTGGCTGACATGGGCGGGGGCGGCAGGGCCCTCAGGAGAAGCCACAGTGGCGGCTAGCTCAGCTATGGGTGACTGACCTAAACCAGGGGCGGCATCAGGGCGAGAGGCATTGACCGCTTGGTCACCCTCGGGGAGATCGCCCTCTAGACTCGGGGGGCGAAGGGGCAGGCTCTCGGGCAGAGCGACGGGCCTTGCGGATTGGTCTGCGATCGCCGCCGGGGCCGGGCGAGGCGTAGCCCTAGCCTGGACAGGTGCTAGCGAGACAGCTGCCAAATTAGGCTCTGTTCTTCCACTCTGGTGCTCCCCAGTGCTGCCGCCTGAGGTCAGATCAACGGTGCTCTGTCGGGCTAGGGTGAGGGCCGTGCTACCGCTAGACTGGTGGGCGGTTGAATCCCCTGGGACAAGCGAAACCTCGGTGGATAAAGTTTCTTCATCAATGGCGGCGATTTGGGGCGGCTCCGGTGCCGTCTCTAGAATTGCCTCTGGGGTCGCTGCCACCTCATTCGGCTCAGCTGTAGCAACCGCCAGTGGCACGCTCAAGGAGGCAGGGGTGTCGCCGTGGATTCTAGCAACCGCAAACTCTGGTGCGGCAGGGGCTGTGAGCACAATGGTCTGCCGCTGGAAGCGACTGCTGTGCCCCTGGTGACGCAGCGGCGCAATGGGATAGCTGCGGGCTGCGTTGGTGGTTACCACCGGCCTTAGGTCGGTGGGGGTGTCGTGTAGGGGAAGACTTAGCACTGCTGGCGCAGCCGGGGGAGTTGGCAAGGCCGGGGGTGGTTGCAATGCTGAGACAGAACGCGGCGTATTCTCTAAGCGCACGGTGAAATTTTCGGGGGTCGAGTTCTCACCGGAGAAACTTGACGCCCTGGCAAGGGGTCGGGCAGCCGGGGGAGTCGGGGCTTGAAGACTTGTATAAAGCGGAGTATTGATCACCTGGGGGGCGGGCGTCGTCTTCAGCGGAGTGCTGGGGACTAAGCGGGAGCCATGCTGGGCGCGCAGACGCTGCACCCGCTCTCGCAGCTGGATTAAGGAGTCCGGTTCCGCGATTGAGGGCCTAGACACCGATGGGCTGAGCCTGACACGATTTTGTAAGCTCTGGCCAGAGCGCACATCTGGCCGAGCAGTGGGGCGAGAGGCGGTGGCCCTTGAGCGAGCCGTCACCTGGGCGGCATCGTCGCCGTCGGGCGGGGCCGCACTGGAGTTGGGGGTATTGGATTGCTCGGCACTACAAGCCGCCAGGGCCAGCAGGCCACCGCATGATGCTAATGCCCAGATGCGCATAACTCAAACTTCCTAGGAGGGGCAGACTGTCTGAGTTCTCTTGGGGTGAACTCTCTTTGTCTTGGTTCTCTCTACAGAGGTAAGGCCTTCGATCAGTACAATCCCAGAGCAAAAGTGTGAAGATTCTGTTACCAGAATTTAGTAGTCTGTCGAGCCAAAGGTGACGGGTGGGTGGGGTTTGCGGTTTACGGTTTACGGTTTCGGGTTTTGGGTTTTGGGCAGAACGGGAACTGTACTCCTGCCCCTTAGGTGGCTCTGGTCACAATCAGCTTGGTCAGGTGCTAGCTCTGGGCAGCTCTACGGTTTTGTTAGAAGCATCTGGCCCTAGGCCTCTGGCGTAAGGGCGCTGCCGGGTCCGGTAGGCTGGCATTACTTCACATTTCTAGTTGAGGCTCTATGGCGGGGGAACTAGCAGCGCTGACGGCAGCCTTTTTGTGGGCCTTGGCCACGGTGATGTTTGGGCGGTTGGGCAAGGCGCTGTCGCCCTTGGTGCTCAACTTAGCCAAGGGGGCGATCGCCCTAATTTTGCTGGCGCTCACCCTGGCGCTAGTGGGGCAGAGCCGGGCAGGCTTAGACCGGCAGGCGGTGGGGCTACTGGCCCTCAGCGGCGGGGTGGGTATTGGTCTGGGCGACACCGCCTACTTTGCTGCCATCAACCGCCTTAGCCCCCGCCGGGCGCTGCTGCTAGAGACCCTGGCCCCGCCCCTGGCAGCGCTGCTGGCCCTGGTGTTTTTGCAAGAAGCCCTCGGCCCTCGCGCCTGGCTGGGTATGGCCCTCACCCTGGCTGGGGTGCTGTGGGTAATCGCTGAACGGGTGCCGGGGGCGGTGGGCTCGGCCAAACCCGACCCACGCGGCATTATCTATGGGGTGTTGGCGGCCCTGGGCCAGGCCACGGGTGCGGTGATGTCGCGGGCGGTGCTAGCCGATACTGAGGTGGCCCCGATGTGGAGTTCGCTGCTGCGGCTAGGGGGTGGGGTGGTGATTATTCTGGCGATTTTGCGATCTCAGGGGCCGGTAGCCGGGCCGCTCAGACCCCTGAGATCGCCCCCTCTACTAGCCGGGGTGACCCTGGCGGCGGTCTTGGGCACCTACCTGGCCATCTATCTTCAGCAGACCGCCCTCAAGTATGCAGCCACAGGTGTGGCCCAGGCTCTGACCTCTACCAGTCCTCTGTTTGTGCTGCCCCTGGCGGCGGCCCTAGGCGATCGGGTTAGCCCACGGGCGATCGCCGGGGCAGTGGTGGCACTGGTGGGGGTGGGCATTCTGGTCAACGGCTAGGGTGTTGGGTCGCAGGTGCCGGATGGCAGGTGATAGGTTTCAGGTGTTGGGTTTTAGGTATCAGCTGCGGTATTGTCTGGCCCGGCTTGGGGCGGCCCGATCAGCTGGCCGAGGTGCTGGGGATCGACCACATAGGCGGCCCCAAAACCCATCACAAAGCGCCCGCCCTGAGGGCTGAGGCAAAAAATTTGAAAGTCTTCGAGCGATCGCAGCATCGAGATAACCTCGCCAAAGCGCTGCTCGAAGTGATCGGCGATCGCATCCCAGGCGGTGGTGCCTCGGGGCAGTAGAGTGGCGCGACAATCGTAGCTAATGCGCTGGCGAGCAAACACCTGGGCAGTCTCGGCCTCGTCTTCGATCAGCAGCACGCTGGCCAGCCCGGTGGCGTGGAGATTGGCGGTATGGGTCGACAGACCACTGGTAAAGATATAGATCTGGTAGTGATTGTCGATCACGTAGGGGGCGTAGCTGGCCTGGGGTTGGCCGCTGCCATTGACGGTGCTCAGCATCAAGCTGCGCACCCGCTGGGGTAGATCTTGGTAGGCCGCGAGCACCGCGTCAAAACTAAGCATTGGAAAGATAAAATCGCAAACAACAAATATTCGTTTGGCCTGCGGCCCTGGATGTTAGCGCTCCGGGGCAGGTTAGCGCTACAGTGATTGAATCCTGGCACTCTGGTATTATGTCGCGTTTGTCCCGTCAAGTTCAGCCCGCTGAGGCCTATTTGGCCAAACTAACCGAGGCTGATTGGGCTGTGTTGGCCAAGGGCAAGGTCTTGGTCAAGGGCGGCAAGGGCCAGTATGGCATTATGGCCGCCACCTCGGTGAACCAGGCGGCGGCCTGGAGGGTGCTGACCGACTACGGTAACTTCGACAAATTTTTGCCTACAGTGGTGACCAGCCGGGTAGTGGAGTCAGAAGGCGATCGCACCGTTGTAGAGCAACTCGACCGGCGGCGAATTTTGCTGACCACGATGGAATCTAAGGTGCTGACCGAAAACCTGGAGCTAGAGGGCCAGCAGATTAGCTTTCGCCTGCTAGAAGGCAATTTGGAATATATGTACGGCCACTGGCGCATCGACACCCCCCCAGCCGCCCTCGGGGCCGCCGCCGGGTGTTTGCTGTCGCAGCAGGTGCGGGCCGAGGCCGATGTTGGCCCTTTTAAGTCGATGTTTTATAGCATGTTTGAGGCCAGCCTGGTCGACACCATCAAGGCCCTGCGCACGGAGATGGAGCGCCGCGCCGCCTCACCCAATCTTTAGAATAAGCCCCTCTTTAGGTAGATTTGCGCAAAGCCTCTGAGAGGTAGGAGCCTGCTGTCGCAACTTAGCCCATTCTGGGAGAATAGATATTGCCGGTAGCTCAGGCTATGGGCAGCTGCTTCGCCAGCCCCAACTTAAGGAAAGTTCCTTGCATTTTGATTACATTTGTCCGGATTTTCTGAGCACGGGCGATGCGCTGAATCAAATGTAAGGAAATTATAAAGACCCCTTAGATTCTGTACTCCGGTATGGGTAATCTCAGAGTAGGTGCGGTGCCAGTTCGTTACTTTGGTCACTATTTCGGTCGTTTGATTTGGTACTCGGGACATGCACGCTTCGTTTTCCCCCGGCAACTGTGCCGCCGCCGATGAAGACCATTTGCTCTTCTATAAAATCGTCTCTGACGCCGACGGCATTCGCCTGCGGATCTGGGAAAGCGCCACTGAGCTAGACCAGAGCCCGGCCCCTTACCTTTACATTCTCAATCTGCGGGTGGGCTCGATGGCCGAAGCTAAAAAGCGGCTCAAGGCCCACCTGGCGCTCAACGGCGGCACCCTGGCTACGAGCCAGGCGCTGCCTCCCAAAGGCAAGGTGCGACTGATGGCCCACGCCACCTGGAACGGCACCGAAGACTACGATTTCTAGCCTGGATCTAAGCCCCCCGCTGACGGTGTTTAATCGTGTCGCAGTTTGAAGGTACGGCCACTCCAGGACTGTTGCATTGGGTAATAGCTAGCCACCAGGGCGATCGCCATCCACCACAGGGTGCTGATCTGGGGCCGATACATCACCGTGTCGGCAATGCCCTGGCCGAGAATGCCGGTGATCGATGCGATCGCTCCCATCAGCCAGTAGCCCTGCTGATCTTGGGTTTCGCGCAGCCGCTGAAGCTGCACCCAGCCCTGGTGAAAGATCAGCAACAGTAGCCACAAAAACGCCGCCATGCCGACAATACCGGCTTCCACCAGCACCTCTAAAAACACCGAGTAGGCGCTCAGAGCCGTGTAGCGGGGCCGCTGAAACAGCGGGTACACCACATTAAACGCTTCATTGCCGGGGCCAATGCCGAGAATGGGGCGGGCGCGAATCATGTCGATCACCGCCGCCCACACGTTCATGCGAAAGTTGTTGCTGCTGTCAGCCCGGCCCACAAATATGCTCAGCACCCGCAGCCGCAACGAGCTCACCGACAGCACCCCAAGCACCACCACGGCAGCGACCCCGCCCAACAATACCGGCAGCGCCCAGCGCCGCCAAAAGGGCGTAAACCAAAGACTCCAGTACTGGACCAGCAGGGTCATCAGCATAAACCCAGCGATCAAAAAGCCAATCCAGCCGCCCCGGCTCAGGGTCAAAATTAGGCAAAGGGTGTTGATCATCGCCGCCAGTAGGGCTAGCCCCTTGGGCACCCAGCGGGGCCAGACAAACACCGCCGCCGCGCTCAGTGTCACCCCCGGTATCAGGTAGCCCGCCAGTAGGTTGGGGTTACCCAAAAAGCTGTACACCCGCGTCACATCGGCCACCGCCGATTTAGCATCTACCCAGGTGGCCAGGGCCGTTGCTCCAAAGAAATACTGCCGCAGTCCATAAATAGACACCGGCAGCGTCGTTAAAATATAGGCCAGCACCAGCAGCCCTCTGGCCCTGGGCTGCCGCGCCACCCGCGCCACCAGCAAAAACAAGAGAATATTCAGGCTGAGCTTAATCAGCCCGCTCAGGGCAGCTCCCCGTACTGGTGACAGGGCCGTGGCCATCACCATCACTCCCCAATACACCGCCACGGTGACGTGCAGGGGCGTCATGCCCACCCCGGCATCATCGGTGACGGTAAGCAGCGCCCAGAGAGCCGCCGCCGCCAGCAGCAGCACCCCAATCAGAGTGGTTGAGACGTAGGGGGCCAGGGTCAACAGCGTTACCACAATAGCCAGCCCAATCCAGTCGCCCCACTGCAACAGGCGGCTGCCCTGCCGCCATCGCCGCAGCGGGGCCAGCAGCCGGTGAATCAGGCTGGCGGCGCGCCATTGCTCAAAGACAAAGGTCGACAGGGTGAGCTGTTGCCAAACAGAAGTCAGCATAGGGATGGCACAGGTGCAGAATAAATCTTCCCCATCATGCCAAGGTTTGACCGTTATGCGGCGGTTAATTAATATCTTGCCGCCGCAAAATACGCAGTTCTCCCGCTGGGCAGAGGATGTGGTGGCAGCGGCGACCTAAACTACAGGCAAATACCCCAAGCCTTAAGAAACCGTCAGGGCCGAGAGATGGTTCAGGGGGCACGAAATGCTTTGCAACCGGCCGGTAGCTTTAATTAAGGGTTAATACCCAGCTCCGATCCCCTGTTTACAATGTGGGCAACTGCAAATCGGCCCATTCAAGTCCAGAAGGCAGGTTTAGAAGGCAAGTCTAGATATGGATTGGAGCATTATCGGGTAAGCAGACTGACCCTGATCTGGACTTGGCCCCCTGCCTTTCGCCCCCTTAATCACCAGGAGAAAATCAAAATCATGGCCAGCCTGTTAGAACAGCTCCGGAAAATGACTGTTGTTGTCGCCGACACCGGAGACATTCAAGCCATTGAAGAATTTACCCCCCGCGACGCCACCACCAACCCTTCACTGATTACGGCCGCAGCACAGATGCCTCAGTACCAGGCTATTGTGGATGACACCCTGCTCAAGGCCAAGGCCGATGCAGGGTCGGGAGCCTCGGATAAAGACATTGCTAACCTGGCATTTAAGAATCTGGCGGTAGCCTTTGGCCATAAAATTCTTGGTCTTATTCCCGGTCGAGTTTCTACTGAGGTAGACGCTCGCCTTAGCTACGACACCGAGGCTACCCTGACCACCGCCCGCGATATTATCGCCCAGTACGACAAGCTGGGTATTACCCCCGATCGCGTGCTGATCAAAATCGCCTCTACCTGGGAGGGCATTAAAGCCGCTGAGATTCTCGAAAAAGAGGGCATTCACTGCAACCTGACGCTGCTGTTTGGCATTCACCAGGCGATCGCCTGCGCTGAGGCCGGGGCCACCCTGATTTCCCCCTTTGTGGGCCGCATTCTCGACTGGTACAAAAAAGATACGGGGCGCGATGAATATCCTGCTGCCGAAGACCCTGGCGTGCTCTCGGTCACCGAGATTTACAACTACTACAAAAAGTTTGGCTACAAGACCGAAGTAATGGGAGCCAGCTTTCGCAACATTGGCGAAATCACCGAACTGGCCGGCTGCGACCTGCTGACCATTTCGCCCCAGTTGCTGGCCAAGCTCGACGGCACCCAGGCCGACCTGCCCCGCCAGCTCGACCCTGCCAAGGCCGAGTCTATGGAGATTGAGAAACTCTCTATGGATGAGGCTACCTTTCGATCGATGCACGAGAGCGATCGCATGGCCACAGACAAGCTCGACGAAGGCATCAAAGGCTTCAGCAAGGCCCTCGAAGCCCTCGAAAACTTGCTCGCTACTCGGCTCACCGAACTCACCCAGAGCGACAGTACGACCTCCAAAGCTCGGAATGACCAATTTGATTTATTTAAAGCCTATGACCTAGACGGCGACGGCTTTATTACTAGGGAAGAATGGCTCGGCACTGACGCCGCCTTTGACGCCCTTGACCTCGACCACGACGGCAAGCTCTCCTCCTCAGAAATTGTGGCTGGGCTGGGGCCTGCCTTTGAGGTTGCCAAAGCCTAAAGTCTTGGGGTTTAGGTGGCCTAAACCTTTGATAACCTAGGTTTTTCCATCGCCCGATTGCAGGCCGATGGCACTTCTGGGTTGATTAACCGATCGCCAGCTGAGCCTAACTGTAGGGTTTAGCTGGCGATCCGCTTAATTTAGGTGCCTTAGTTTTACCCGCCAGAGCTGAGATTGACCAGGGGGTCTGCCAGGGCGTTTCCGCAAAACGGTAGTGAGCGCTACAGCTTGTCGCGCCCCTACCCCAGTATTGGTTAAAGCTACTGTACTGCTCTCTGTTTTAAAGAGCCTGTTGCTGGGCTGGCTTGGCCACCCAGGGCACCCCACAGCGATGATCCCTAACCCTGGATTTTTAGGAGACCCCCGGTGCTATTTGACGCCTACGACCCCGGCGATTTTTTTGACGAGCTATTTCTCAGCCAGGGCCAGCCGCGCCCCGAAGCTGAGCTGCTGGTGCGGCGCATCAACGCCATGTCGCTGGTCGAGCTACAGCAGCGGCAGCAGGCACTGCAAAACGCCCTGTTTAAGCTGGGGGTCACCTTCAACGTCTACAGCGACAACCAGGGTTCCGAGCGCATCCTCCCCTTTGACGTAATTCCGCGCATCGTGCCAGGCCACGAGTGGGAATGGATCGAAAAAGGCCTCAAGCAGCGAATCTACGCCCTCAACTGCTTCATCCACGACGTCTACAACGACCAAAACATTCTCAACGACGGCGTCGTGCCCCGCCATGTGGTCGAGAGCGCCCCCGGCTTCCTCAAACCCTGCATGGGCCTCAACCCGCCCAACAATATCTGGTGCCACATCACCGGCACCGACCTGGTGCGCGACAAAGAAGGCCGCTGGTACGTGCTCGAAGACAACCTGCGCTGCCCCTCCGGTGTCTCCTACGTGCTCGAAAACCGGCGGGTGATGAAAAACACCTTCCCTCACCTGTTTGCGGCCATGGATATTGCCCCGGTGGATGACTACGCCAGCCAACTGCTCGAAACCCTACTGAGCCTGGCTCCCGAGGCCCTAGACGACCCCCGCGTGGCGGTGCTCACCCCCGGCATGTACAACTCGGCCTACTTTGAGCACTCATTTTTGGCCCAGCAGATGGGTGCCCAACTGGTGGAGGGGCGCGACCTGGTGGTGTCAGACGGCTACCTAAAAATGCGCACCACCAAGGGTCTAGAGCGGGTGGATGTGATGTATCGCCGCATCGACGACGACTTTATCGACCCCCAGGCCTTTCGGCCCGACTCGCTGCTGGGGGTGCCGGGGCTGATGGAGGTGTATCGGGCGGGGCGGGTGGCCCTGGCCAACGCCCTGGGCACGGGCGTGGCCGACGACAAGCTGGTCTACGCCTACGTGCCCCAGATGATTCGCTACTACCTTGACGAAGACCAAATCATCCCCAACGTGCCCACCTTTCTCTGCGAAGATGCCACCCAGCAGGCCCACGTACTGGATAATCTCGATCAGCTGGTGGTTAAGGCCACCAATGCCTCCGGCGGCTACGGCATGCTGGTTGGCCCCCATTCCACTAAAGATCAGCAGGCCGAGTTTGCCGATCGCATTCGCGCCAACCCCAGGGGATACATTGCCCAGCCTACCCTCTGCCTGTCGCGGGTGCCCACCCTGATCGAAGACGGTTTTGAGGGTTGCCATGTGGATCTGCGGCCCTACATTCTCTACGGCGAGGAGATCTACGTGAACCCCGGTGGCCTCACCCGTGTTGCCCTCAAGCGCGGCTCTCTGGTGGTCAACTCCTCCCAGGGCGGCGGCAGCAAAGATACCTGGGTAGTGAAGTCGGTTGACCCCAACGCCCAGCTGCCGATTCAAAGCCAATAGAGTGCTGGGCGCGATCGCGTATCCCCAACGGCATATCCAAGGACTCCTTACGATATGAGCTGACCCACCTTCCCCATCTCCCCTACCCCCCTACACCTAACCTCCCATGCTCAGCCGCGTCGCCAACTCGATCTACTGGTTAAACCGCTACGTCGAGCGGGCCGAAAACGTGGCCCGTTTTGTCGATGTCAACCTCAACCTGCTGCTAGACGCCCCCCCAGGGATGGAGCAGCAGTGGGAGCCGCTGGTGATCACGACGGGCGATCAGGCATTGTTTAAAGAGCGTTACGGTGAGGCGACACCCGACAACATTCTGAGGTTTCTCACCTTTGATCGTGAGTATCCCAACTCGATTATTTCTTGCCTGCGGTCGGCGCGGGAAAATGCGCGATCGGTGCGGGAGATTATTTCGTCAGAAATGTGGGAGCAGGTCAATACCTTTTACCTGATGGTGAATGAGGCCGCCGATGTGGGGCTGCTCTCGGATCTGCACAACTTTTTCCCCAAAGTGAAAATGGCCAGCCACCTGTTTGCCGGGGTGATGGATGCGACCATGACCCACAATGAGGGCTGGCATTTTGGCCAGCTGGGGCGACTGCTAGAGCGGGCCGACAAGACCGCCCGCATTCTCGATGTGAAGTACTACATTTTGTTGCCCTCGGTGACCGATGTGGGGTCGCCCCTTGACGATTTACAGTGGATTGCGCTGCTGAAGTCGGCCAGCGCCTACGAGATGTATCGCAAGTGCCAGTACCGGATTACGCCCCAGGGAGTGACGGAATTTTTGATTCTCAACCGGGAGTTTCCGCGCTCAATTCAGTTTTGTTTGATTGAGGCGGAGCGATCGCTCCACTGCATCTCGGGCACCCCAGCGGGCACTTGGCGCACGGGCAGCGATCGCGCCCTCGGTCGCCTGCGCTCAGAGCTTGACTACCTCACCATGGAAGAAATTACCCACCAGGGGCTGCACGAGTTTCTCGACAACCTGCAAACCCGGCTCAACACCGTTGGGGGGAAGGTATTCTCTGACTTCTTTGCCCTAGAACCCGTGTCCTGATAGGGGACAAGATTCTAGGGTTCTTGGGTCGGTTGCTAAGGATAATTGTCTGTCCACCAGCAGAACCCTGAGATCTTTATGCGGAGAGAGATCCCAGGGTTCTTGGGTCGGTTGCTCGGGATAATTGTCTCCCCGCTAGTAGAACCCTGGGATCTGCCCCTAACGCACCAGCACCAGCATCAGGCTGAACAACAGCAACCCCACTATGCCCACTAGCCCCCGGTGGTTCCTGAACCAAAAACTGATCCGCTCTCCAGCCGAGGGTGTGGGCAATGCCAGTTCCTTAGTTGAGTTCACCGAGCGGTAGAGGGTGCAGGTCTCAGCGTCGGGCCGCTGGGGAAAGTTGCAGGTGTCGTCGGCGTCGTAAAGACAGGTGGCGCAAAGGAAGCCATCGCCCTCGGTGCGGTGCAGCGTCATGCCCGGATGCCCGTGGGCCTTGAGGGTGAGCCGACAGCGGGGGCACTGAATGGCGGTGGGTTCGATGGTGGCCTGGCAGCGGGGGCACGACAGCATGGGGAGAAAATTAAGAAAAGAAGCAGACTGAAAGCAACTTGTTGGCGGGGACAACCCTGAACATCGAGCATTGTCGACAGGCAGGCCAATGGCGTCAGGTCTTTATGCCCGTATCCTAGCGCAGTACCCAGGCTGGCTTTGAGAGCGCCAGCAGCTGGTCAACCCCCTAGTTTGATGACTTGGGCATAAACTTGAGCAGGCGACGAAACAGACGATACCCACCCCGTACCCAGTCCAGCAAAACGTAGGGAACTCGCAGGCGCAGAGGCAGAAAAAGAGGTCGATAAATCCACCAGTAGGCCCGTTTTATATCCTGCCAGGCGCGACAGGGGGTGGAATTTAAAAAATCAGACACATCCACCACTACCCCATGCCCGTCGTGCTGCATGACATTGCGCCCGTGGACATCGTGGGGAAACAGACCCCGACTGCGCGCATAGTTGAGGGCCGCATCAATATCTCGAATTACCTGGGGAGGAATGGCCAAGCCCTGGTGCAGGGCGTCGTACAACGTCACCCCCGTCAGGCGCTTGAGGATCAAAAAATTGCCCTGGCTAAAGTAGCACTGGGAAAAGGCAGGGTGGTCTCCCAGGCGGCCATAGACCTCAACCTCGGCCTCTATGCCTGGACGTCCGGGGGCGTAGACTTTAACCACCTGCTCAGAGTAGGCGGGGTGGGCAAACACGGCGGCATAGTTGCCTGCCCCCAGGCATCGCCAGGGCGCCGGCATAGCCTGCACTACCACTGGATTGTGAGGGTCAAGGCTTTCTAGGCGCAGCTCTGGCAGCAGGGTCTGACCAACACAATGGGCCAAGGACGCGATCGGGTCAACCATCGGGTGAGAATAATTTGTTTTGTGGCCTAAGGTGCAGGGTACCGCCGTACCTGGTACTCCCGCGAGTCAATTATGCGGTGGGAGAAATTGGCAGCTTCATCAAACTGCGCTTGCACGGCGTCTAAAGCATCTTGGGGAATTGCCTTCCACTGCTCGCGGGTCTGCCAGCGAATCACAACGATCACCTGGTCGAGCAGGTCGGGCGAGATCCACACTTCTTTGGCGATAAAGCCAGGGTACTGGCTTAGGGCCGCTGTCCAAATTTCTTTGTCGAGGCGAATAAAGGTTTCGCGGCTGTCGGGGTCGACCGCAAAGGTCAGCCATTCAATGACCATGCTCATTAACCATTTAAACTGCATCCTCGGTGAGACGGGCAATTTGGGCTTCGAAGTAGGCTTTGCGGGTGCCCAGCACCCGTGCCAGCACCAGCCCTTCGCGGTAGGCGGCGAGGGCCAAGGGGGTGGCCCCGAGCTGCTCATGCACCTGGCCTAGCTGGTCGTAGGCGGCCATCCTGACGTAGGCGCTGTGGGACTGCTGTGAAACCAGTAAGAGCTGCTCATAGAGGTAAATCACGTCGGCTTGGCGACCGAGGGTTTTGTAGATCTCGGCCAGGTTGGCAATGGCGTTGGTAGCCACCTCTAGCTGGCCTTGATCGATGGCGTTGGTGTAAGCGGCCTGGTACTGGCGTGAGGCAGTGTCGAGGTCGCCCAGGGTCTGGTAGTTGTGGGCCACTCGGTGCTGAAGGGGGGCGATCTGCGGCCAGAGGCTAGCGTCGGCCTGGAAAAGGGTCAGCAGGCGCTGCTGGAGGGCGATCGCCCCCTCAAAGTCCTGGGCCTGCTCCAGATTGTCGGCCTGTAGCCTCAGGTAGCGAATCTCGCGATCGCGCAGCGGATCGGCTGCGGCCAGAGCTACCAGCTCGCCGTAGACCTGGGCCGCTTCGTTAAACTGAAACCAGTCAGCCTGAAGCGCGGCCAAAATTTCGAGCTGCTGCCGGTATTCAGCAACATTTCCCACCTGCAATGCGGCATCAGCCAGGGCGCGGTGAATCTCGGCGGCGGCATTGACATTACCTAAAACGACGTAGGTAGCAGCCATTACCTCCAGGCGATCGCGGTCTGCCGGCAGGGCCAGCTCAGCGCGAATTTCGTCGAGGCGCACGGTGTAGAGCTGAAGGTCTTGGGTGGCGGTGCGATCGCGCAGCACCCGCCCCACCCGGTCAATGGCTGCTAGCTCCTGGTCAATCCCCAGCAGACGGCGCAGACGAATCTCTCGCCGCCAGAGTTGGCGGGCGTCGGCTACCTCCCCGGCCTGATCTAGGGCGGCGGCCTCTAGGGCCAGTTGGTCAAGGTTTTGCTCTAGATCGTACAGCTCTAGCGGGCTGAGAGGGCGCGGCGCAGGCGGGCTGGGCAGCAGCGGGTCGCGGGGCTGATCTTGCAGCGGGTCGGCCAAAAAGGGAAACCGCAGCTCTGGGCGCAGCACCTGGGCCAGAGCTATGGGGGCAACGCCGAAGCCTAGGGCGATCGCCGCCAAAAGCGCCCCTGAAAGCGCCAGCGGGAGCGTCCCCCATCGCCGCCCTAATCGCCGCACCAGTGATATCGCCACCTGATCGATAGAACCCGAATCGATAGAAAACTGACGGGGCAACGGTCTCTCCTACATCTGCACCATCATCATAAACGCCCCCAGATAAATGCCGCTAACGCCCTAATGTGACAACCCCTTAACATCTGCCAAAGGCTCACCATAGAGAGAGCCTTCATCCTGTAATCTGAAGATTCGGTGACGCTTAAGCCGCCCTGTCTACAGCTTTTTTTTGACCCCTCGCAAGCCTTGTTTTCAGACTATGCACTCCACCGCATCCCCCACTGTTTCCACTCCCCAGCGCACCGTTCGGATTGTGTCTCGCAAGAGCCAGCTAGCGCTGATTCAAACCCATTGGGTGCGCGATGAGCTGCAGCGGCACTTCCCCGAGCTGGGCTTTGAAATCGTCACCATGGAAACCCAGGGCGACAAGGTGCTTGATGTGTCGCTGTCAAAAATTGGCGACAAGGGACTGTTTACCCAAGAGCTAGAAGACACCATGCTGCGGGGTGACAGCGACTTTGCGGTGCACTCGCTCAAAGACCTGCCCACCCGCCTGCCCGAGGGGCTGATGCTGGGCTGCGTCACCGAGCGCGAAGACCCCGCCGATGCCCTAGTGGTGCACGAAAAAAATAAGGACAAAACCCTGGCCACCCTGCCCGAAGGGGCCGTCATTGGCACCTCGTCGCTGCGGCGGCTGGCCCAGCTGCGCCACCACTACCCCCACCTCACCTTTAAAGACATTCGCGGCAACCTTAACACCCGCCTGCGCAAGCTCGACGAGGGCGGCTACGACGGCATCATTTTGGCGGCGGCGGGGCTGCAAAGAATGGCGATGGGCGATCGCATCCACGAAATTTTACCCCCCGAGATCTCTCTACATGCCGTGGGTCAGGGTGCTTTGGGCATCGAGTGCCGCACCGGCGACGACGAAATCCTTCAGCTGCTGAGCGTGCTTTCCCACGGCCCCACCACCGCCCGCTGCCTGGCCGAACGCGCCTTTTTGCGCGAACTAGAGGGGGGCTGTCAGGTGCCCATCGGCGTTAACACCACCCTAGAAGGCGACCAGCTAATTGTGACGGGGCTAGTGGCTAGCCTCGACGGTCAGCGGGTGATTAAAAACACCGTGCAGGGGCCAAAGGCAGAGGCCGAAGCCTTGGGCGCAGAGCTGGCCCAACACCTGCGCGGTGAGGGTGCCCAGGCGATCTTAGATGAGATTACCGCCGCTAGCCGAGCCTAGCGCTGGGCAATGCCGTGGCTTTTGCAAAGGCGACATTTAGACCACCTAGTCAAAGGCGACACCTGCAAGAGTGACCTTGCCCAAGACTCTAAGCCGGATTCTGGGCAAGGAGCCAGTTCAAAAAGCGGCCCGCTTTTCTCGAGCCAAACTAAAGAAAAGCCTAAAATCCACAAAAGCAGCTTTTGTGTCTGGCCAAAGCGCTAAGCCATCGGTCACAATAGGCTCAAGATTGGCCAGGCGTAGGCGCTGCCCCGACTTGTCTTCCTCCCTTGCCCAGGATGGTATTACCGCAATGTCAACCTCTCCCTTTTCCCGGCTGCTGTCCCTAGTGCGCCCCGCGGTGCGGGGCTTGGCCCTGGCTGCCTTAGCCACCGTAGCCGCCGAGGCATCTCTAGCCGCTGTAGAGTTGACTGAGCTTGAAGACAGCCCCAAGGTTGTCATTGACGAAGCCTGGCAAATCATCAACCGAGAATATGTAGACGGCAGCTTTAACCAGACCGACTGGCAGGCGACGCGCCAAGACCTGCTAGGGCGCGAGTACAGCTCTAAAGAAGCGGCCTACACAGCACTGCGAACGGCGTTGCGACAGCTCAATGACCCCTACACCCGGTTTCTATCTCCCGCAGAATATAGCGACCTCACCGACCAGACCTCTGGAGAAGTGTCGGGCATTGGGGTGAGTCTAGAGCGCAACAGTCAGACCGGTGCGGTGCTAGTCACTGGCGTATCGACCGGCTCGCCAGCGGCGCGCTCTGGGGTGATAGTAGGCGATCGCATTTTGCTGGTTGACGGCCAGGGTACCGAGCGGCTCACTGTCGAAGGAGTACAACAGCAGCTGCGTGGCAGCGAGGGGTCTCAAGTCACCCTGACAGTTTCTCGCAGCGGCGGCGCACCTCGCACCATCATTCTCACCCGCGCAGTGATGGAGCTGCCCACCGTGGAGTACTCCCAAAAAAATGTGGGCGGGCGACCCATTGGCTACATTCGTCTGATTGAGTTCAACGCCAACGCCTCTACCCAGATGACCACCGCCATCCGCACCTTGAGCGAGGCCGGGGTCGAGGGGTTTGTGCTCGACCTGCGTGGTAACCCTGGCGGTCTGCTGATGGCCAGCATCGACATTAGCCGCATGTGGCTACAGCATGGCTCCATTGTGCGCACCCTTGATCGCAGCGGCAACGATGAAGCAATCTCCGCCAACCGTACCGCCCTCACCAGCCTGCCTCTGACGGTGCTAGTCGATGGGCGATCAGCCAGCTCCAGCGAAATTTTGACCGGTGCATTGCGAGACAATAACCGCGCCACGGTGGTAGGCACCACCACCTTTGGCAAGGCCTTGGTGCAGTCGCTTCACGGTCTCACCGATGGCTCTGGCCTGACCGTCACCGTGGCCCACTACTATACGCCCAACGGCACCGACATCAGCACCAAGGGCATCACCCCGGATGTCCCCATTGACCTCAGTGTTCAGCAGCGTCGCGAGCTGTTTGGCAACCCCGCGCTGCTGGGCACCGATGTTGATGCTCAGTATCTCCGCGCCGCCGAGGTGCTAGAGCAAACTATCTTGGCCAGCCAGGGCAGTCCTGCTACCCCAGGGGCCAGCCGCCTGGGTCGAGTAACTGCTGGAGAATAGCCTGACGTACCAGAGCTAAAATCGCCCGGCGTAGGCCGTCATCGGTTCTTTGATAAAGCGAATATAGAGGTGTTTGAAGGTCGATTTCACTACCCGAGGCATGCCGAAGTCGATGGGCATCAGCTCAGCGGGCAGTTGCCAGTCGGCCACTTGCAGTTCGCCGGGGGTGAGCTGCGGGAAGGTAATCTCTGACCAGTCGGGGCACACCCCCAGCCGCAGAGACTGCGCCACTGTAGGCACCACCAGTGAATCGACACCAAGCACCTCTACCACGGCACGATCTAGGGCAAACACATTGCCCGATGCCCCCAGCAGACCTAGATCCTTAGGTTCACCGCCGCTAGGGCCGTTGCCCTCGTGGCCGACTATACCATCGACAATGGTGAGGGCCGGGTCGATCAGGCGGGCGGTTTCCACCAGCATGGTGCCAAAGCGCTGCACGTCTTTGCCGGCCTCCATATGCCACCAGGCTTTCATTTTGCCGGGCACGCAGCCAAACAAATTCTTCACCCCCAGGGTGAGGGTGAGCTGTACGTGAGACTTGACCTTGGGCAGGTTGATCACCACATCGGCCTCCATAGCTTCTCTTGAGAGGCGCAGGTGGTCAAATTCGGGGTTGTCGGTGGGGTAGCGGTGGCCATGGAGCTCGACGATGGGCAGGTCTAGCTCTTGGGCCAGGGGCAGCAGACCATTGGCCTTGGCGACGCCGTAGGCGCTGCCAAAGGCGGGGCTATCGCCCAAAAAGGGTTTGCCGCCCGCTGCCTTGACCTGCTGGGCCACGGCGTAGATTAGCTCAGGGTGGGTGGTGCATGCTTTGGTGGGGCGTGCGCCGGTCAGCAGGTTGGGCTTGAGCAGCACGCGATCGCCCGGTTTGACAAAAGCTGCCATGCCCCCCAGCGGCTCTAGCACCTGGGTGAGCGATCGCCCCAGTTCGGCCCTATGGTAAGAGCTGGCGCGAATGAGGTTGACGGGGGTGGCCATGGGTGGTTCCTGGGGCGATGGGTTGTCGGGAGGATAGCACCGCTGGGGGGCGGGGGGCGGGGGGAGTGGGGGAGTGGGGAGTAGATGGGTGGGTGATATTCTTTTGGACTTTAGCAGGAATTGTCTATGCTGAGCCTGTGGGCGAAAACCAGCGGCACCTGGATCAATGTGGCCACAATTGTAATGGGGACATCGCTGGGGCTGCTGCTGCGCAGCCGTCTGCCGAAGTCGATGCAGCAGATTATTACCCAGGCGGTGGGGCTGATGACCCTGGTGATTGGGGTGACGATGGCCAGCGGCTTGGCCAACCTGGAGGCTGGCCCGATCAACGGCATTATTTTGGCGCTGCTGGTGATGGTGGCCGGGGGCCTGCTGGGAGAATGGTGGCAGATCGAGCAGCGTCTGGCGGTGCTGGGCGACTGGCTCAAGGCCCGGGTGCGGGGCGGTGGCCGTTTTACCGAGGGGTTTGTGGCAGCCAGTCTGCTGTTTTGCATTGGCCCGATGGCGATCGTAGGCAGCCTCAACAACGGGCTGACGGGCGACAACGCCCTGCTCACCCTCAAGGCGACCATGGACGGGCTGGCGGCGATCGCCCTCACCGGCAGCTACGGCATCGGGGTAGGGTTCTCAGCGCTGAGCATTTTTGTGGTGCAGGGGGGGCTGTCGCTGTTGGCCAGCCTGTCGGGGGCAATTATTCCTGACCCGACCAATAGTCCCCAGGTGTTGCTGATCACCGGCACCGGTGGGCTGATGATCATGGGTATCGGCCTCAACCTGCTAGAGATTGCCCAGGTGCGCGTGGCCTCATTTTTGCCGGCGCTGCTGCTCTGCCCGGTGGCGATCGCCCTAGCCCAGCAGATCTAACGCAATCAGATTCCCCTAGTCGAGACCCCATAAAAAAAAGCCCGAACTCACCCCCGCCCATCCACCCACTCACCCATCCATGCCCCACACCCTCGACCAGCTCAACACCATGACCCAGGCCGATTTTATAGCGGCCATCGGCACCGCCTTTGAAGATACGCCGACCATTGCCGCCCAGGTGTGGCCTCAGCGGCCATTTAGCTCTGTGGCCGACCTGCACCAGCGCATGGTCAGCCTGGTGCAGGCCCTGCCTGAAAGAGAAAAACTGGCTCTGATCAAAGCTCACCCCGACCTGGGCACGCGGGTGGCCATGGCGGAGGCTTCTGTTGCCGAGCAGAGCCAAGCTGGGCTGAGCCAGCTCAGCGCCGCAGAATACAATCGCTTTCAGCAGCTCAACCAGCAGTACAAAGACACCTTTGGCTTTCCGTTTATTTTGGCGGTGGCGGGCCACACCAAGGCCTCTATTTTGGAGAATTTTGCCCAGCGGTTGAACAATGCCCGAGACCTTGAAATGGCCACCGCCCTGGGTGAAATCGAAAAAATTGCCCGCCTGCGCCTGGAATCTTGGATTGAGACCACCTAACGCATCGGTACAGGATGGCTAAAAACCCGGTTTCTTCGGCGCTGCTCTAACGACATGACTGGCCTGCTGGCCCAGAAACCGGGTTTTTGAACCGGTGTTTTAGCTGTATCGGGTTAGGTTGATGCGGTAGCGTTCTTTTTTGGTGACGGCTACGTCGCCAATTTCGAGTCTGCCCTTACCGCGAATCGAGACCAGATCGCCCGCCGAGAGGGTGTGGCTGGCCTGGGCGATCGCCTTCCAGTTGACCTGCACATCGCCGCTGCCGATCAGATCGGCCATTTTGCTGCGCGACATGCCAAACCCCGCCGATGCCACGGCATCGAGCCGCAGCGAGGCTTCGACGGTGGTGAGTTCTTTTTTCTTGGGCGGGCGCACCCGCAGCTGATCCCACTCGAGGGGCTGGGTTTTGACGGGGACGGAGCGCACCTGGGTGAGCGACTGGGTGAGAAACTCGGCTAGCTCAGGCACGGCGATCGCCTGGGCACCCCGCTCGCCCAGCACAATGATGTCGCCGACTTTATCGCGGTTTAGCCCCGTGCCTAGCAGCGCCCCCAAAAAGTCGCGGTGGTTGGCGGGGTCAAACATAAAGTTGCCCGCCACCGTCAGCAGCGCCAGGGGCACCTGGCTGGGGTCGAGGGGAATGTCGGTGCGGGCGATCGCCAGCCGCTGCCGCTCGGCCTGGGGATAGCCGCCCCAGGCCAGACTATGTACATCGGTCAGTCGTCCCAGCATGGCCACGGCCTCTGCCTGCTCTGGGGGCGAGAGAAAGTCGGTCACAACGATCTCCCAGGTTTTAATCGCTTGGTCGGCTTGGTCTAAAACGCGGGCCAGACAGTCGCGGTGTTCTACCGATTTCAGCAGGTCATCCTTGGGCAGCATGGGCAAAGAAAGATCAGATGCGGATGCTGATCTTAGCTTACTGGGCTTACCGGGTGGTGGTGGGCCAGAGACCGGGTGCCTGGGGAAGGGGCAGATCGCCTTAGCAACCGGTTGCTAAGGCCAAGGCTAGTTGGGGATGAACTCACTCACCTCCTTACGTTTCACGTAGATGCTCTTCATATGGCGCTTCACCGTGTTGACGGTGATGTAGAGTTCCTTGGCAATTTCGTCGTAGGTGCGGTTGGCCCGCTTTAGCACCCACACAGCCCGCTCTCGGGGGGTGAGGTTGTACTGCACCGCCTCAACCAGCGCCGTAGATTGGGCAGAGCGGGTTTTATTCTCCAAAGAAACCAGCAGGTAAGACTGGGCCGTCACGGGCAGGTCTAGCCACTTGACGCGGGCGCGAATTTGCTGCCCAGAGCGAGAGGTAAACTCCTGGGTAAGCTCTAGCAGCGTCTCGGGGAAAGCCTCGCGGCTTTCGACCAGATGCCGGCCCATCACCTGGATACCGACGGGGATGAAATTGGCCCCGTTGCCGTCGCCAAGATCGCGGCAGATGGCTCTGCCTTTTTGGTTGCTGTGCACACAGGTGCCGTCTTCAGCGAGCACTAAAATGCCGTCGACAAAGCCTTCAAGCACGGCGTTGAGCAGGGGTAGATTGGCGTTCGCCTGGGTAGACGAGGGGGCAACGAAACAAGCATTAGGGAGAGTAGTGGATGAACTCATAGTGACCATGGGGCTTCCTGGTTAAGACACAACAGAGTTTTGGGAGTCATCCGGAAACACAACAGAGGAATTCGCGTTCTGATGAACTTAGGTTCTGGCGAACTTGAGTTCTTGTGAACCTGCGATAAAGAGAACCTCAACCCAGCGGTAGGGATCTCCGTACGAAACAGACAGTTTTCTAACCGTCTGTTTATTTTTTTGAGGAGATAATGGGGCATCCCATGGGGCAACGATGGCCATTCGTCACCTCAAACCGCCTCAACCTGACAGATTCTTCATAGTTATGAAGGGCCAGTCTGGAAAGTTTGGCAATTCTTTGTGTCAATCGGCTGACATTTTGCCGCCATATTCTATGGCAATTCATTCTTAGGGCAATTCACTGGAGCCTATGGAATCTGTTCCCTAACCTGTGGTGTCTGAGTTGAAAAAATTAGGGCTTGTCTATATTGTTAGGGGCGTTCTATCGGGCCGAGGGCCAAGGCAGCCAGGTATGACAGGCAACAGATTAGGCTTGCAGGCTATGCGATGGGGGGTGGCGATCGCCGTGCTCACAATCCCCCTCGCGTCTCCCACGCTGCGGCCCCCGGTCGGCCATGCCCAGGAGACGGCGGCGGCTAACGGAGCGGCGGCAGAGGCCGCCCTCAACCAGGGCCTAGCCCTAATTCAGCAGGGGCAGATTGACCGTGCCCTGGCCCAGTTTCAGCAGGCCGCCAGCCTCGACCCCAACTTGGCCGCCGCTCACTACAACATCGGTCTCGCCCTGCGCCAAAAGGGCCAGCTGCAAGATGCCGCCTCGGCCTTTTGGGCGGCGGTTCGCGCTGACCCCCAGTTTGCCCTGGCCTACGCCAACCTGGGCGGGGCGCTGATTGAGGGCAACAACCTCGACCAGGCCGAAGCCTATCTCAAGCGGGCGATCGCCATTGAGCCAACCCTGGGCAATGCCCACTACAATCTGGGGCTGGTTTACCAGTCCCAGGGCCGCTTTCCCGCAGCGCTGGCGGCCCTAGATCAAGCCGGGCAGCACAGCCCCAACGCCCCCGAGTCGTTTTTACAGCGGGGAATTATCTACCTGCAAACTGAGCAGAATGCCGCAGCCGAAGCGGTGCTGCAACAGGCCCTTACCCTCAACCCCCGCTACGCCCAGGCTCATTACAACCTCGGCATTGCCCGCTTTAACCAAGGCCAAACCGAAACAGCCCTAGCGTCGTTTCGCATGGCCACCCAAATTAACGGCGGCTATGCCGATGCCTATTACAGCGCCGGGCTGGCCTTTGTGCAGTTGGGCCGCTACGACGAAGCCCGCACCGTGCTGGAATACGCCAAAAATCTCTACATCACCATGGGCAATCCCAGCTGGGCCGCCAAAGCCCAGGGCCACCTGGGCCAGCTACCAGAGAGCTAATTTGGGTGGCGACGTTCGAAGACAAGTTTCTCCCGCTGGTCAAGGACGGCAGGCAGAGGGCTTGCGTTGAAGCAGAAGGCCCATGATGGATTCCCGTCTGCGCGGGAATGACGCTGGGATGCTCTTTAATTGCTAATCCCCAAGCTAAATTTCCTCGCCTGTCTATCGCACGGTGCTGGTGAATCCTGAGGCTTTGAACTGCTTGAGCTTGAGCGGCTCGGGCTGGTTTGCAGAAACCGAAACCCGCAGTTCAAAGTCGCTCTCTCCGGGGGGCACCTCTGCAATGCCGCCCAGCCGCCCTCGGTTTTGCATCACCGGGTTGTCGTTGGCGTCAAAGATGCGGCCAAAAATATCGGCATCGACCACGGGCTTGCCGGAGCGGTTGATGGCTTTGCCCGTGATCAAAAAACAGTTGGCCTCCTGAATCGAGCCAGAGGCCACCATGCCGTCGTCGTACTCAGGGGGGCAGGAACTATAGGTCACATCGCTTAGCTCAATGGGGGTGAGGGCCTGGGCGGTTAGCCCAGCGCCGCTGACCAGCCAAATACCGACGATCAAAAAGGCCGTGACGATGCTGCGAAATACCATAGGTAGCCTACTGGTAAGCAAAAATGAGCCGCTATCAGCTTATCGCGATTTGCTCAGGCAGGGGGTGGACCCAATTCGAACTGCTCCACCCCTCGCCCCAGCGTGTATCCTTTAGCAGAACTTCTACTGACCCGCTGGGTACCGCCATGAATCAGCTTCGTAAGCCGCCCCTGGCCCTGCTGGCCCTGCTCAGCACCCTGGCCGTGCTACCGATTGAGGCCCTACGACCTGGGTTGCTGGCTCAGATCACGGCGGAACCCAACCCCACCTTTACTCTGCAAGACAGCGTTCCCGCTGGCACCACTGTCACCATTGATGGGTCGCCATCCATGGCGGGCATTAACCAGAGTCTGGAGTCGGGGTTTGAGCAGCGCTACCCCGATACCGATGTGGTCGCGACTATCAATGGTGATGAGCAGTCGTTGGATGCCCTCCAGCGGGGTGCCGCTGACCTGGCGGCCCTGGGGCGATCGCTCAATGAGGCCGAGCAAGATCCCGAGCTGACCTCGATTCCGGTGACGCGAGAAAAAATTGCCGTAATCGTGGGCCGCGACAACCCCTTTGAAGGGGAGCTGACCTTTGAGAGTTTTGCCGCCATGTTTCGGGGCGACATCACCAACTGGGCCGAGGTGGGTGGCCCCAATGTGCCGGTGCGCTTTGTTGATCGCCCCACCGACAGCTCGACTCGACTGGCTCTAGCCGACTACGAAATCTTTAGCGATCAGCCCTTTGAAACCGGGGAAACCGCCGTGACGGTGGCCGCAGATGACACCGCCGCAGTGGTGCGCGAGCTGGGCAATGACGGCATCAGCTATGCGATCGCCTCCGAGGTGCTCGACCAAGATGCCGTGCGCCCGGTCAGCATGCACGGTGCCCTGCCCGACGACGACCGCTACCCCTACTCCCAGCCCCGCAACTACATCTACCGAGGCGAGGCGAGCCTTCCCGTTGAGGCTTTTCTCGGCTTTGCCACCAGCGAAGTTGGGCAGGCGGCGATCGCAGAAGCCCAGCAAATCGCCAGCGACAACGTCACCGTGGGGGCCAGCAAGCTACCCGGCGGGGTGGCCCTGGCCCCCGACGGCAGCTTTATGGTGCGCGGCGGCGAAGACGGCCAGCTGCAATGGCTCGATGCCCAGGGTAACCCGACGGGCACCGAGGTGGCCGACGCCCACCGAGGCGTGGTGTCGACGGTGGTTGTCAGTCCCGACGGCCAAACCGTGGTTTCGAGCGGGGCCGATGGCACCCTGCGCCGATGGGATCGCAACGGCGCACCCCTGGGGGACCCCATCGCCGGTCAGGGTGGCCCGATCTTGGCTCTGGCCCTCAGCCCCGACGGCCAAACCCTCGCCAGCGGCAGCGCCGACGGCACGGTCGAGCGCTGGTCGTTGGCCGACGGCAGCGCCCTGGGAACCCCCATCACCGCCCACGATAGCCCCGTGCAGGCGCTCCACTACCCCGCCGGAGGGCAGGCCTTGATCAGCGGCAGCAGCGGCGGCGACCTGGGCTTTTGGAATGCCGACGGCACTCCGTCCGGTCAGAGCGCCGATGCTCACCAGGGCGGGGTGACCACCATTACCAGCAGCCCCGACGGCCAGGTGCTCACCACTACCGGCGCCGACGGCACCCTGCGCAACTGGGATCGCTCGACCCTACAACCCCGAGGCGAAACCATTCAAGCCCACGACAGCGCCGTCAGCGCCGTGGCCTACACCCCCGACGGCGATACCCTGGCCACCGCCGGGGCCGACAGCACCCTCCAGCTGTGGAACCCCGATGGCACCCGCCGGGCAGAGGCTATTGAACTGGATGCCCCAGCGGCCTCCTTGGCCTACACCCCCGCGGGTCAGCTGGTGGTAGGTGGGAGTGATCGCGAGGTCGAGCTGCGCGACAGCCAGGGTGATTTGGTGGCTAGTGGCACGGCTGACCCCGAGCCTGAACTACCAGCCGATGCTGACCCAGTCTCTGACTCAGAAAGTCTCTGGCAGCGGGTTCAAAACCTGCCCCCCAATGCCTGGTGGATGTTGGCGGCGATTCCGGCGGTGCTGCTGCTGGCGGGGATTGTTGTCGCGCTGTTTGGCAGCAAGCGCGACGACGACCGCGACGACGATCTCGACACCGACCGTGAAGCAGATCGCGACGACATTCTAGAGGCTGGGATTGCCCCACGTGCGGGGCTAGGTCTTGTCCACCTCCCTGAAGTGGACAAGGCCCCCATTACCTCTGGCCCAGCGATCGCCGAGTCAGAGGGCGAGGCTGGCAGGCTCCCCCCCGAGGCCCAGCTGGTGCCGGGAGATGGCTCGTACTCGGTGGTAACTGCCCCCAGCAAGCCAGAACAGGCCCGCATTGACCTGTCGGAGGGTCGACGGCTGATGCGGGAGGGGCGCTACGATACGGCACTGATCTACTTCGACCGAGCGGTGGAAGCCACCGAAGTCGAGCGCAGCAAGGCTGGGGTCACCAGGGTGCCAGCCCAGGGCATCAATGCGATCGCCGCCCAGGCCCAGGCCCAGCGGGGTAAGGCCCAGGCCCTGTTAGGCGAGGCCGACGACGCCATGGAGAGCTTTAACACCTCCTTAGAGCTAGACTCCAGCGTGATCGATGCCTGGGTGGGTAAAGGGCTGCTGCTGAGCACCACAGGTCGCTACGAAGAGGCCGTCTTTTGTTTTGACACCGCCCTAGAGCTAGACCAGACTGCCGCTGATGCCTGGGTGGGCAAGGGGCAGGCACTGGCGCAAATGGGCCGTCAAACCGAAGCCCAGGCCTGTCTAGCGCGGCTCGCAGCCTTGGACACCGGAGCCAAGCCTGACCCAGGGCATGGGGTCTCGCAGGAGTCGGACCTGCCGGGGGCGGGGGTTGGCTCCTTAGAGCCATCGGCAGAGTCAGACTATGGGGCAGAGTATGGGCCGGGCATCGCCTACGATGCCGATGTGCCGCTAGCGCTACAGCAGATGGCGCTAGGTCTGCCCTCCGCCGATGTGGAAATTATGGGCAGCCCCCCCAGCAGCTCCGACATTCCGTCGGCGTTGGCCGCAGAGGCCGCTCGCTTGCCCGACCATGCCGAAGCCGCCAGCCACGGCAGTGCCACCGGGGCCTGGACCATTACCGCTGGGCCAGTGCCGCCCGAACCCGAGACCTTTCGTGGTAGTGCCGATGCCAGCACCGGGGCAACTGCCTCAGCGCCGATGGCTTCAGAGTCGATGGCCTCAGAGTCGATGGCCTCAGAGTCGATGTCGTCCAATGCGATCACCGCCGGGCCACTGCCCCCCCCTGAGAACGCCCCAGAACCATTGCCCAGCCCGCTAGAGGACGAACTGATCAGCCAGATTCACCTAGGATCTGCCGCCGACGTAGATAGAACTCGGCAAGACCTGCCCGGCGAAACTAACGGGGCCGCTACCATGCCGCCTCTGCGCCCGGCCCCGGTGCCCGTGCCGCTGCCCGTGCCCTTAGAGCCCGGTGACTACGTGCCGCCGCCGCCAGAGCCGGCCGCCGACCCAGCTTTCGCTGCTGAGAATGGAGGAGCGGATCTAGCGGGGCTGCCGCCGGAGGTGGTGGCCGCGTTGGCCAGCATTCCGCCTGGCTCTGCCGATAGCTTTGGATTGGTGCCCACCAGCGCGCTAGCCGCACCCCCTGAGCCAGAACCTGCCAGCTGGATACGACTGTCGGTGGATCGGGAGGGCGATCGCTTCTATGCGGTGTGGCAAATTGACGGTGGTGATCGAGATCGCGCCAAAGATCAGGGCGGTACCACCATGACCCTGCGCCTTTACGACGTCACCGGTCACGCCACCACGGCACCCCTGCCCGAGGCCGTGGCCGAGCAGCTCTGCCGCGACGACTTTGCCCAAGACTGGTACCTGCCCATTCCCCAGTGGGATCGAATCTACGTGGTGGAGGTGGGCTACCTCAGCCCCGATGGCGACTGGCAGGCGATCGCTCAATCTGCCGAGGTAGCCGCGATCTCACCCCAGTCCTAGAGTCGCTATAAAACAAGCCCGAGGCCAGGCCTTGGGCTAGCTCAGCAGCTCAAACAACCCGTCATCGATTTCGTAGCCCAGCATTTGGGTCATAAACTTGAGCCGGGTGTAGTTGGTCAGGCCCTGGGACTTTTGCCAGGCGGCGATCGCAAAAATCTTCGCCATCATAAAAATCTCTAGCCCCTCGGGGTTGTAGCGAATACCCTCCGTCGGGCTGAACTGGTGGGGCACCAGCATGGCCGCGTAGCGACCCAGCTCCCCCGCTTCCCAGTCGAGCACCAGGGGCAGCCAGGGATAGACCGTATCGAGGCGAATGAACCACAGCCGCACCTCCGGCAGCTCCGACAACTCTCTGGGGTCGGTGGGGTCACGGCTGATGTCGATTTCAAAGCGCAGGGCTGGCTCGCCCTGAAATACCTTACCCGCTGCGATCAGCGGATCAAGCACCGCCACAGCCGGGGTCAAATCCAGCGTTTGCAGATGAGACTCTTGCAGGGCAATGGTGTGGGCCATGGGGCAGCAGCGCAGCGAGACTACAGTTATACCGGATTCTATTTGAATACACCCGCTCTGTAGGGGCGTAGCATGCTACGCCCCTACGGGGTTCCTGGTTATGAATCGGGGTTTACCAAATCGGATTTCGTATTATTGCCCATTGTCGCAGAGGTGGGTCGCAGAGGCGGCCCCCTAGCGCTCCAAATTTTCGCCCAACCGGGTCAGGGCGTAGTCACCGGGTAAAGGCCGTGCAATTATAGATATCGCTTTGGGGATAGGGCTGGGAGCCTCAGCCCGGTGGTGCTCTGCCCCAAGCCCGAACTAAAACCTTGTGTTGTGACCTTCATCGCGGCGGCCCTATGTCTGACTCTTCCCTGCGCCTGTGCATTATCTTGGGCACCCGGCCCGAGGCGATTAAACTGTCTCCGGTAATTCGCGCTTTTCAGCAAGACCCAGGTATTGACACCCAGGTGGTGCTGACGGGGCAGCACCGCGAAATGGTTGACCAGGTGATGGCGCTGTTTGACCTCACCGCCGATGCCGACCTGGCGATCATGCAGCCCCAGCAGACCCTGACCGACATTACCTGCCGCAGTTTGCAGGGGCTAGAGGCCTACTTTCAAACCCAGCGCCCCGATCTCGTCATCGTCCAGGGCGACACCACCACCGCCTTTGCCGCCGCCCTGGCCGCCTTTTACCAAAAAATTCCGGTGGGCCATGTGGAGGCGGGCTTGCGCACCGACAATATCTACAGCCCCTACCCCGAAGAGGCCAACCGGCGGCTGATCTCGCAGCTCACCACCCTGCACTTTGCCCCTACCACTACCGCCGTGGGTCACCTCAAGGCCGCTGGGGTGGTGGGCGAGATTCACCACACCGGCAACACCGTCATCGACGCGTTGCTGACCGTAGCGGGGCAAAACCCCGACTGCCCCATCGACGGCCTCGACTGGGAGCGCCACCGGGTGCTGCTGGCCACGGTGCACCGCCGCGAAAACTGGGGCGAACCGCTGGCCGAGATCGCTGCCGGGTTTCTCACCGTGCTCAACGACCAGCCCGACACCGCCCTACTGCTGCCCCTGCACCGCAACCCGGTGGTGCGCGATCCGCTGACCCAGCTGCTGGGCGACCATCCTCGGGTATTTTTGAGCGAACCCCTCGACTACCGCCGCCTGGTGGGGGCGATGAGCCGCTGCTACCTGCTACTCACCGACTCGGGGGGCCTGCAAGAAGAGGCCCCTGGCCTGGGCAAGCCGGTGCTGGTGCTGCGTGATACCACCGAGCGCCCCGAGGCCGTAGAGGCAGGGACGGCTCGACTGATCGGCACTAGCGCCGAGGCCATTGGCCGCCATGCCCTGGAGCTACTTACCGACACGGCGGCCTACGGCACCATGGCTCGGGCTGTGAACCCCTTTGGCGACGGCCACGCATCCGATCGCATCTTGGCGATCGTCAAGCAATATTTCTCGAGCCAGGCGGCAGGTTGATCCCCTAGTTAAGATTCGGGGCCAAAATCTTGGCGATTGTCACAGAATTTTGACATTAGGTTGATTTCCTAAGTAACTTCTCAATTTAGTTCTAATGCAGAATGACAGTTTTATACCAGGCTTAAACCCTGCTTTCTGCCGCTAACATCAGGGTTTTTGTTAGCTTTCCCTAAAGTCTGGCCTGCAACCCTGTGACAAGCATCACAAGACTATCCCCGAAGGATCACGGAGCTAGCTTGCGCGATCTCACGCTTTACAGAAACTTGATGCGGCTACATTAGAGCTTAACGGTGGTCATCTACCCAAAGTCATGCCTTCTCAACACCCAGCCGAAACGCAGCAGTTTAACCGCGATGTGCAGTTTCTTCTCAAGCCCAATAACCCCCACGCGCGATCGCTGCTGGCCTTTATCAAACGCACCATTCGGCAGTTTGAGCTACAGGGCTACGTCACCGAAATCGATATTTTTGTCGAAGCTTACCTGCGGGGCGTGCGCTATACCCAGCAGCGCCAAGAGCAGATTCACCAGCCCAAGGCCTGGATGCGGCGCACGGCCTACAACATCATTCGCGAGTGCAAGCGAGATCGCCTACACTACTCGGCCCTGGCCTTTGACGAGCTGATGGAGCAGGGGGTAGCCGATACGACCTCGCCGCCCGCCGTCAATGATGTCGTGATTACCGACGCCATCAACTCGGTGCTGCGGGCCTTTGAGGCGCTGTCGGTGGGCGATCGCAACCTCATCCAGTGGAAGGTAATTGACGGTCTCTCCTGGCAGGCGGTGCAAAGCCAACTGGTGGCCGAGGGCGAAGACCGTTCCTCCCAAGCCGCCCTGCGCAAGCGCGGCCAGCGTGCCCTAGAGCGACTGCGGCGGGCCTACCATATTTTCAACGGCGAACCCGGTTCCCCTGAACTTGCCCAAGACCTATTCGACCATCCCGACGATCAGTCCTAAGGTGGTCTCTGAATAAGAACATACCCTCGTAGGATGGACAAAGCTTGTATGCCCATCGGCCCGAAGCCCTAACGATGGGCACTGGCAAGGCCCTTTGCCCATCCTACGCACAGGGGCAACTCTTTTCTGGAAATGTCCTAAACCCCTCAGTCTTAAACCCCTCAGTCCTAAACCCCATAGAGGTTCAGCAACGCATATCTACCTGACAACAGGGTGTCAGAAATACCTAACTGGGCAAAATAGATCGGATCTGGGCAGTAAACTTTACTTTACGGAAGCTCTCTGTGTGGATGCTCTAGGGGTTTGCGCCTAGGGATCATCTAAGTTTGGCAACAGGGGTGTCTCTCAATCGTAACCACTGTCTAAACGGGGTGAACCGTTAGAACTCCATGGCCAATACCGTTAGCCCATCCGATGCCCTGACTCCAGCTTGCGCCGGAGACGCCGCCCAGGCCGAGCCGCCCGTTTCGATGCAGACCTTTAAGCTCAGGTTTTGGGGCGTGCGCGGCAGTATCGCGGCGCCGGGGGCAGACACGGTGCGCTACGGCGGCAACACCGCCTGTGTCGAGGTGCTAGTGGGTGGTCAGCGACTGATTTTTGACGGCGGCACTGGGCTGCGGGTGCTGGGTCGCCACCTGATCGAGCAGGGGCAACCGGTCACTGCCCACCTGTTCTTTACCCACACCCACTGGGATCGAATCCAGGGTTTTCCATTTTTTGCCCCGGCCTTTGCTCCAGAAACCCAGCTCGACCTCTACGGCGCTCCGGCCCTCAATGGTGCCTCTATAAAACAGCGGCTGATGGATCAAATGCTGCGGCCCAATTTCGTTAAACCCCTGCAAACCATGGCCGCCACCATGGCGTTTCACAACATTGCCGCCGGCGAACCGTTGATGTTGGGGGAGGTGCTGGTCGAACCCTGGAGCCTCAACTGCCACACCAGCGCCCTGGGCTATCGCGTTACCTGGGGCGATCGGGTGCTGGTCTACGCCACCGACACCGACCCCAGCCAAACCAGCATTGACCCCAATCTGCTGCTGCTGGCGACCGGAGCCGATGTGCTGATTTTTGACGGCACCTACGTCGATACCGCCTATGCAGATGACGCGGGGGCCAATGATGGGTCATCAGCCCCCTGGCATCTGGGCATTGAAATTGCCAAAGCCAGCCAGGTAAAACATCTGGTGCTGTTTCACCACAACCCCTGCCACAGCGATGATCAGCTCGATCAGCTGGAGCGCCAGGTGCAGGCCAGCTTTGCCAATGCCTGCCTGGCCCAGGAAGGGATGACGCTGGATCTGCTGTAGCTGTCTGTCAGCGAGGCTAATTGGCGGACGGGCTGAGGCAAGGGTTCACGGTTCACGGTGTAAGGTTTACGGCAGGCCTTGCACCGTAAACCGTGAACCGTAAACCCCTTCCTATCCCCTTGGCTGTCATCGAGAATCACGTCGGCTGTAGCAGGTCGCCGCGTACCCAGCCGGTAGTCCCTTGGTAGGTCACCTGATACCAGATAAAGCTGTCATCGGGGTTGCCGACCCGGTCGATGACCTCGACTACGGCACGGCGACGAGCGGTGCCGAGAATAGTGCTGCCCAGGCGCGGGGCCGATCGCAGTCGGGCCGACTCCCCCGAGAGCACCAGGGCCGGGGTGCCGGGGGCAAAGTTGTTGCCGCGAAAGTCGCTAGAGCCAGAGGCCACCCCCACCACGGTGTTAAACCCCGGCTCTTGGAGCACCACGGTGCCGTCGGCAGCGACAATCTCTAGTTCGGTTTCGCCCTGTACGTTGATGCGGCCATAGCGCTGGGCTTCGCCGAGGGTGTTGGTGTAGACGGTTTGGTCGCGGGTGCTGGGCACCAGTTCGGCCTCGCTACCCCGTACCTCAACCACATCGGTGGCCTTGTTGTAGAGGTTCATAAACAGGCTAGACCCGCTGCGGTAGATGCGGATCGCCATGGATTCGGTTTCAAAACTGAGCACCGTTTCTACCGTGCCCGCCTGGGCCAGGCGATTGACTGGCGCTGCCGTGGGGAACGGTGCGAGGGCCGGGGCCGCCGCCACAGCCGGGCCAGCCAGCAGGGCCAAGGCCGCCAAAGATAGGCAAACGCGTTGAGAAACCCGATTCATAGGAGAGTGACCCGAAATAGTGACAACGGATAGAGGCAGACGCGCTGCCCCCATAATAAACCCCATCTCAGTCCAGGGGATCGACGCACCCCCAACCCATCTGCCTAATGCACCAGCGGCATCGATAGGGCATTGGTCTGGTAGGCGATCGCCGCCGCCGGGCGCTGACTCGGGTACAGCCGCACCCGCCCCGAGGGCACCGTCACCCGCACCTGACTGCCGATCGCAATCGGCTGACCCACGGTCAGGCGAGCGTAGAGCCACTGCCCCGAGGGGGTTTGTAACGAGTACTTGTACTCGCGGCCCAAAAACTGGCGATCGCGCACCACCGCTGCTCCTGCGGCATCCTCCACCAGGGCAATATCCTCCTGGCGCACCATCAGATCCATCGGGGCAGGGTCGGCGGCGCTGGTCTCCGTGGCAAAGCAGCCTACCTCGGTTTGCCAGCCCTGGGGGCTGGGCTGGGCTGGCAAAAAATTGGCCTGGGTGACAAACTCGGCCACAAAGCGCGAGGCGGGCTGACCGTAGACCACCTCTGGGGTATCGATCTGTTCTAGATGGCCCTGGTGCATTACCGCCACGCGGTCTGCCAACGCCAGGGCTTCTTCCTGGTCGTGGGTGACAAACACCCCCGATGCCCCCACCTGGCGCAAAATATCGCGCACCTCCTGGCGCAGGTAGAGGCGCACCTGCACGTCGAGGTTGCTAAAGGGTTCATCGAGCAGAATAATGGCCGGGCGCGGGGCCA
The DNA here is from genome assembly GCA_038256265.1 of Phormidesmidales cyanobacterium. Classification (GTDB taxonomy): domain Bacteria; phylum Cyanobacteriota; class Cyanobacteriia; order Phormidesmidales; family Phormidesmidaceae; genus Nodosilinea. The sequence continues at coordinate 34,907 of JBBSKN010000002.1, read as the reverse complement.
GGGCACGGGCCAGGGCCACCCGCTGCTGTTGCCCCCCGGACAGCTCGTGGGGAAAGCGATTTTTTAGCCCCTCTAGGCCAACGAGGGCGATCGCCGCCCCAGTCTGCTGCTCGATGTCTGCCGTTGACAGCGCCCCGATCCGCCCTGCCTTTTTGCCCCTGGCCTTGGCCCCGCGTCGCTGGAGGCCAAACGCTACATTTTTCTCCACCGTCAGATGCGGAAACAGCGCATAGTCTTGAAACACAATGCCCACATCGCGCCGCTCCGGCGGCAGCCAAGTGGCCCCAACCACCGCCTGACCCGATAGATAAATCTCGCCCCCATCGGGCTGCTCAAACCCGGCAATCAGCCGCAGCAGAGTGGTTTTGCCGCAGCCCGACGGCCCCAGCAGCCCCAAGATCTCACCCTGGCCCAGGGTGAGGCTGACCCCATCTACCGCCGGAGGCAGATGGGAGCTGTAGTGTTTGGTGACGGCATCGAGACGCAGAATATCCGGTGGGGGCATAGTCTAAGCAAGTAAAGGCCTAAGCGGCCGCTGTGGGCATCGTTATTGCAAATCTTCCTCATTAATATACTGCTTGATGGAGTTAGCCCCCGCTCGCCAGATCCATAGATAGCGCTGTGGTGATCGTCCAGGTATCAACCAGCAGCAGCAGCAGGGTAAACCCCAGCAAAATGAAATACATCCAGGGCTGAGCTAAGGGCCTGATATCTTGGGTGTCGATATCGGTGTAAGTTTTGACCAGCCCCACCAACCGGACAAACCCCGACACCCGCATAGGCAGTAGGTAGGCCTGCTGGTCAGCCCCGACAAAATAGTAAACAATGCCCCCCTGCCCAGTAGATCGGGGTTTAAGCGATCGCACCTCGGCCCAAGGTAGCTGCCAGCCGCCGCGAAACAGCCAGCGAATCCAGGTCGGATAGGTGACTTGAATGCGCTCACTGTTGACCTCAACTCGCTGACCCAGGGCACCGTAGATGCCGAAGGCCCCTAGCAAAATGCCCGCCGTTAGCCATGCTGGAGGGACAGCCGCCTGGGTCGCCTGGGCCAAAAACGGCAGCGGCCCCATCAGCGCCAGGTACAGCAGCAGCAGGGTCAGGCGAATCAACGGTGAAATGTGAAACACCTGCCGTGCAATGGTACCGTCGCCCACATCTGAGAGAGCCGGGGCCAGGGAGGAAGACTCAGTCATAAAGCATAGACAGAATCAGAACAGGGGCGAGCGTGGCGAAACCCCGAATAGGTATACCAAGCTGTAGGGTGGGCACTGCCCACCATTTGGGAAACTATTTTCTAGAAGTCGCCTAAGTATTGAGCTAGAACGCTCTAGGGCAGGTATTTTTGCACCACCTGCCAGCCCGTCAGCCCCACGGCCGTCAGCCCTAAACCCAGTACCCCATTAATTGTTAGGTGCAGCCGTCTGGCCCAAGGGCGTTCTACATCAATGCGGCTGGCGCTCCAAGCGGAGGTCAGCACCAGGGCTACGACCAACAGGCCAAACAGCAAATGCAGCGAGTGCCCCAGGCTGCCGTATTCCCCTAGAGTACCAACGATGCCAATGGTGAGCAGCCCCAGCACCAAGAGCACCAGCAGCGAACCCAGGGCAATATGCAGCGGGCGCAGCCAGGCCGACCGTTCTATGGGCTTAGAGCGGGTGTAGGCCAACACCCCGCCCGTTACCGCCAGCAGACCATAGCCCGTAAGGGTCAGCCCCATAGACCAAGCGGCTATGCGCCACAGCCATAAAAATGAAGGTAGGTTCACCGTCTCTCCTGAACGTCATCACCAGCAACGCCCCGATAACCTAGAGGAGGTAGGCTACCTACCCTTACCATGCTGTAGACAGCATCGATCATGACCGGGATGCTATGGGCTAGATCACCAATGTAGCAGCCTAGCTAGCAGGAGAAACGGCGATCGCTGCCGCATCGTCTAAAGCCTCAGTCACACTGCTTGCCTCAAGCTCAGCACCTGAGGCCGGCTCAAAACCCGATGGTTCAGCTGGCTCAACCTCAAGCTGCTCACAGGGAATACTGTCAGACAGAATGGAGCTGGCCATCATGCCGGTGTGAATTTCTAAAATTGCTCTTGGAATCGTTTCAAAGAGCAGCCGCTGCCCCGGAAAGACCACCCGCTCAAAGTACCAATCAGACACATTGGTAATGCGGGCCACCTGAATTTTACTGGTAGCGTTCATGTAGCAACAGAGAATTTGGCTCTGTCCATCGGATGGAAGAGGATCAAGGATTTGTGCCATTGATGCTTTACGGCAATACTGCAAGAATCACTGCGCAAAGCCTAACACCATGCGATCCCCAGCTGTTGTAAAGGCGACTACCAACCCTCACACCAGCTTAACTATTCAAAATATTCCGACACATCGTTTCAAGCTTGGCAGCGGCAACAGCCTGAGCCAATGGCTTGGGTCATCTGCTCCACATAACCGATGTGGGTAGCCGCTGACTATGCTTTTATACCACGGCTAGAGAGTTTTATGCCTTTCTGTGGGTACTCCTGACTGCCTTAGGTGCCCCCATCTCAGGAATTAAGGCATCAGCACCGATAGATTTGTGTCCCTCCCAGCCCAAGCTAGAGGACGGTGTTATCGTGAAGATATATATCAAGCCTGAGAGTAATGCCTTTTAACACCATCGGTCAGGCCACCGTCAATCAGGCCCGTGTGCTCTACGTGCGGCTGCCCTGCAACCCAATTTTTCCCATTGGCGTGGTGTACTTAGCCGACCACGTGCACAAACTGTTTCCTGAACTAGAACAGTGCATTTTTGACCTGGGGGCGGTGCCGCCTCTCGATTATGGAGCGGCCCTCGACCGCTGCATAGACGACTTCAAGCCCACCCTGCTGGTGTTCTCCTGGCGGGATATTCAGATTTTTGCCCCGGTGGGCGGGCGCGGCGGCAACCCGCTGCAAAATGCCTTTGAGTTTTTCTACGCCCGTAACCTGTGGCTCAAGGCGCGGGGTGCCCTCGGCGGTTTGCGCATGGCCACCACCTACCTGGCCGAGCTGTGGCGCAACCAGGGCTTAATCAAGCGTGGCTTTAAGCGTGCTCAGCGTTACAGCAAACATGTCACCACCGTAGTGGGCGGTGGGGCCGTGAGCGTATTCTATGCGCAGCTGCACAACCGCCTGCCCAAGGGCACGATTATCTCTGTGGGCGAAGGCGAAATGCTGCTAGAGCGGATTTTGCGGGGGGAAGATTTCTCTGACCAGCGCTGCTATATCGCCGGGGAGACTCAGCCGCGTGATCGCCTGATTCACGAAGAGCCCGCGCCGCTGGAAAAAACCGCCTGCAACTACGACTACATCGAGGTCATCTGGCCCGAGTTTGACTACTACCTGCAAGATCAAGATTTCTATGTGGGTGTGCAGACTAAGCGGGGTTGCCCCCACAACTGCTGCTACTGCATCTACACCGTAGTTGAGGGCAAGCAGGTGCGCATCAACCCCGCCGAGGAGGTGGTGGCCGAAATGCAGCAGCTGTATGCGCGCGGTGTGCGCAACTTCTGGTTTACCGATGCCCAGTTCATCCCCGCCCGCCGCTTTATGCAAGATGCGGAGGAACTGCTGGAAAAAATTCTCGAAGCGGGCATGACCGACATTCACTGGGCCGCCTACATTCGCGCCGATAACCTGACGCCAAAGCTCTGTAAGCTGATGGCCGACACCGGCATGAACTACTTCGAGATCGGCATTACAAGCGGCTCTCAGGAGCTGGTGCGCAAAATGCGCATGGGCTATAACCTGCGCACGGTGCTGCAAAATTGCAAAGACCTCAAGGCGGCAGGGTTTAACGACCTGGTGTCGGTTAATTACTCCTTTAATGTGATTGACGAGCGGCCCGAAACCATTCGCCAGACCCTGGCTTACCACCGTGCCCTAGAAGCGGTGTTTGGTCGCGACAAAGTAGAGCCTGCAATCTTTTTCATTGGCCTCCAGCCCCACACCCATTTAGAGGAGTACGCCTTTGAGAAAAACATGCTCAAGCGCGACTACAACCCCCTCGACATTCACCTGCCCTGGGTGTCGAAGAAGCTGCTGTGGAACCCGGAACCCCTGGGGTCGTTCTTTGGGGAGGTGTGCCTAGAAGCTTGGCAGCGCAACCCCGATGACTTTGGCCGCGAGGTGATGGATATTCTTGAGGAACGCCTCGGTCTCGCGCCGCTGGAAGAAGCTCTGAGCGCGCCGATTGGGGAGGGCGATCGCCGCCCCTTGGCTGCTATGACCGCCTAAACTGCCCGCAGAGCAGCAGTTATTTCTCGGGGTGGGCATAAAAGTATCCCACCCACAGACTGACAAAAGGCTGTGGGTGGGATACTTCATATTGAGCTTAGCGTATTAGACAAAGCCTCACTAAGCTCTACTTTTTAGAACCTTTAGAAACTAGCTCTTTGTCGCGCTTGCCGCTAGATTGAAACGATTCACCGTCAAGAAAAGACCGCAGCATCCAGGCCATTTGCTCGTGCTCTTGCATGAGGCCAGTCAGAAAATCGGCGGTGCCTTCATCGTTAAACTCTTCGGCAGTTTGCTCGATGAACCCGCGTAGGTTGCGAATTATTTGCTCGTGATCAGCCACCAATTGTTGAACCATCTCTTGAGCGCTGGGCAGCTCGCCGGAGTGCTCTTTCAGTGAGGCGTGCTTGATAAAGTCTTCAGCAGTGCCAAGGGGATAACCGTTGAGCATACGCACTCGCTCGGCGATCGCATCAATGCTAATAGTGAGAGCTTCGTAGTGCTCTTCCCACAGCTCGTGGAGAGTGCGAAACTGAGGCCCAACTACGTCCCAGTGATACTTTTTGGTTTTGATCAGCAACAGGTAAGCGTCGGCTAAAGCGTTGTTGAGAATGTCGACTACGCCTTGACGTTCCTTTTCAGACAGACCGATGTTAATACTCATATGATTCAGTTATTTTCCCACTGCATTCTGTTTTATCTAACCGCAAATTGTTAAATACCTCATCTATCTGCTGCGGGAAATAGCGGCAGACAAGGTTCTGCCTTTAGATTGGTTTCGGGTTGTAGGTCTTTCGTTAGCTAGATGCGCAGCCAGGTTGTCGATGGGTAGTTTGGCAGCCAGATATTAATGTAGGAGTCTGCACTATGGCTAGCTCATCTCCGCTGACCGGGGTGATTTTGGTGGATTGTGCCAGGGCGAATGCCAGTGGCGGCGTGGCAATCGCCGCCGAACGCTGCGGCTACGGCACCGACACCGCCAAATTCCAGGCGGCGCTGAGGGCAGCCTGTAGCGAGATGAATGTGACCATCGACGGTCTCTCAGACTTAAATGATGAGACGTCTGCTCAACGGTATGCAGAACCTGGTATTGAGGTCGCTCCCGACACGCCCAGCGAGCTATAGAACATTCATTAACCCCTATCGCCCAGTTCAGGGCCTTGCTGGGAGATAGACGGTGGCGGCCAGGGCATGCCACTGGTAGCAGTTGCCGACGGTAGGGTTCAAGCGACTCAGGCCAACCCTGTATCATAGAGAAGTTACATGTCGTTACATCTCTGGCCATGGTCGCTGAACTGGTTTCTCTGTCGTTGGCATCGCTACAAAAGCACACCTGGACTTGGCGGGGGCATGCGATCGCCTACACCGTAGCGGGCGAAGGCACCCCCATAGTGCTAATCCACGGCTTCGGCGCATCCCTCGGCCACTGGCGCAAAAATATTCCGGCCCTGGCGGCGGCGGGGCACCAGGTCTATGCGATCGACCTGTTGGGCTTTGGCGACTCAGACCAGCCTGAGCTGCCCTACACCCTCGACCTCTGGCAAGACCTGCTGGCCGACTTTTGGGCCGAGTTCATCAATACTCCCGCCATCTACGTCGGCAACTCCATCGGCGGGCTGCTGACGCTGATGCTGCTGGCCAATCACCCCGACAAGGCCAAAGCCGGGGCCGTACTCAACTGCGCCGGGGGCCTCAATCACCGCCCCGAAGAACTCCACCCGCCCCTGACTTGGGTGATGGGGGCCTTTACCTGGTTGGTCAGCTCCCCCAGGGTGGGGCCGCTGGTGTTTAACCAGGTGCGCCGCAAAGGCCGCATTCGCAGCTCGCTCCAGCAGGTCTATAGCGATCGCGCCGCCATCACTGACGAACTGATCGACATGATCTACACCCCCGCCTGTAAGCCCACCGCGCAGCAGGTGTTTGCCTCTATTGTCACCGCGCCGCCGGGGCCAAAGCCCGACGACCTGCTGCCCCACATTACCCAGCCTCTGCTCGTGCTCTGGGGCGAAAACGACCCCTGGACACCGATCAAAGGAGCCGAAATTTACCGCCAGCTGGCCGAAGCAGTGGCCCGTCCCGGCAAAGTTACCTTCCACAGCATCCCCAACACCGGCCACTGCCCCCATGACGAGCGCCCCGAAGTTGTCAATCCCCTGCTGATAGACTGGCTGGGGACGCTACCCAAAATTAGTTAGTTACTAAGCAAATTTTAGGTTGGGTGAAACGAAGTGGAACCCAATGAGAGATTCGGTTTTGTTGGGTTCTGCTAGCGCGCCACCCAACCTACACCCGATTAGCAATGCCCCATGTCCAAACATCAGGATTCTGTAATCTCCATAACTACTCTCTGGCCGATCGCCCCTAGAGTGGGTTAAAACCCGATTAATTTCCTCCCCTGTCGTTCCCCTTGCCATCGCCTATGTCTTCAGCCGCCCTTCAAGAGCAGCTTGATCGCTACTACCGCCAGGTCAAAACCGTGATTTTGTCGCGGCAGCACCCGGTAAGCGGCCTCTTGCCGGCCAGCACGGCAGTCAACATCCACGGCAACTACACCGACGCCTGGGTGCGCGACAACGTGTTTAGCATTTTGGCGGTGTGGGGGGTGGCGCTGGCCTACCGTCACTTAGATGACGACCGGGGTCGCACGGTTGAGCTAGAGCAGAGCGTGGTCAAGCTGATGCGCGGTTTGCTCCAGGCTATGCTGCGCCAGTCCGAAAAAGTGGAGCATTTCAAAGAACGGCAGGATCCGCTGCAAGCGCTCCACGCCAAGTACGACACGGGCACCGGGCTGCCGGTGGTAGGCGACGACGAGTGGGGCCACCTGCAAATCGACGCCACCTCGATCTTCTTGCTCATGCTGGCCCAGATGACCGCCTCGGGGCTGCAAATTATCTTCACCCAAGATGAAGTTAACTTTGTGCAAAACCTGGTCTACTACATTGGTCGGGCCTACCGCACCCCCGACTATGGCATTTGGGAGCGGGGCAACAAAATGAACCACGGCAAGCCCGAGCTAAATGCCAGCTCCGTAGGCCTGGCTAAGGCGGCCCTAGAGGCGCTGCGCAGCTTCAACCTGTTCGGTATGCGCGGCGGTCAGGCCTCCACCATCCACGTGCTCACCGATGAGATTGCCCGCGCTCGCATCATCCTAGAGTCGCTACTGCCGCGCGAGTCTGGCTCTAAGGAGATCGATGCGGCGCTGCTCAACGTGATTGGCTACCCTGCCTTTGCCATTGACGATGAAAAGTTGGCCCGCAAGACCCGGCAGAAAATTGTCGATAAGCTCCAGGGGCGCTACGGCTGCAAGCGGTTTTTGCGCGACGGCCACCAGGCGGTGATCGAAGACACCACCCGCCTGCACTACGAACCCGAAGAGCTGCGCCAGTTTGAGCATATCGAGTGCGAGTGGCCGCTATTTTTTACCTACCTGTGGCTCGACAGCCTGTTTGCGGGCGACAAAGACCAGATTGAGTTCTACCGAGAGCGGCTGGCGGCCTTAGAGGTCGAGCGCGACGGGGTGGGCCTGCTGCCTGAGCTGTACTATGTGCCCGAAGAGAACATTGAGGCCGAGCGGGTCAAGCCCGGCAGCCAGACTCGCCTGCCCAATGACAACCTGCCCCTAGTGTGGGCCCAGAGCCTCTACCTGCTGGGGCAGCTGCTCCACGACGGGCTGCTCAAACCCAGCGATATTGACCCCCTAGGGCGTTACCGCGCTCTGGGCGACCACTGCTACCCCGTGGTGCAGGTGGCTCTCTTGGCGGAAGACAAAGCCCTGCAAACGGAGCTGGCCACCTACGGCCTGCCCACCCAAACCCTCGAAGAAATCGCCCCGGTAGAGGTGTTTCCGGCCACGGAGCTGTCGTCGATCTACGCTGAAATCGGCAAGAACGACAAGCTGGGCCTCAGCGGTCGCCCGGTACGGCGGCTGCGCAGCCTGACCACCTCCCGCATTTTTCGGATCAAGGGGGAGTCGGTGGTGTTTTTGCCGTCGTTCTTAGACCAAGAGCGGTTTTACCTCACCCTCGACTACCACTTTTTGGTGGCCCAGATGCGCAGCGAGCTGGCCTACATCTACGACCACTGGCGCGAGCCGGGGCGGCCCACGGTAACGCTGATGCTAACCCACGCCATGTTTCAGCTGGGCCGCAAGCCGATCTATGAGTCGCCGCTGATGGCGCTGATGCAAGAATTGCAGGGCGATCGCTGTGACCACGTGCCGGTCAAGCTTGGCCCCCTGCACCAGCTGACGATGACCACCAATCTGGAGCGCATCGACAACGTCAATGGCTACCAGCTGGGCAGCACCTCCGTGGGCTATACGCCCCTGTGGACGGCCTACCTGGGCTTCGAGGCGGGCCACGATGCCCCCCTGTCGCAGTTCGAAGAATTTGATGTGGAGAATGAAACCGATCTAGAGCTGCTGCTCACCCATCTGCGCGATTCTAACAACGTCTACGAGCAGCTAGAGCTGCTCGCCACCCTTCAGCATCTGCACGGCAACGACTTTAACACCGGCCTGGGTGGCCCCGGCCATGCCGTCACCATTGCCAGCCTGCTGGATGAGGTCTACGCCAAGGCCAGCCAGCTAGAGCAGTGGAGCGTGCTGCGCCGCGCCGCCGGGCTGCTGGGCAAGGCCGACATCACCCTGTCGGACGCGGTAACCGAGCTGCTGGTGCGCCAAAAGCAAATCTCGGTGGGTAAGTCCTACAGTGAGGCGTCGCTGATCACCGAACCCATGGGCCACAGCGAGATTGTCGATAAAATCCGCACCTTTTGCGGCGGCGACGTGCGCGACCACGTGCTCACCCAAGAGATCTTGATTGACTTGAGCATTTTGATCAAGACTGAACCGACTCTGTTTGACGGGCTAATGACCCTGCGCGTTGGCTACCTGCTGCTGTTGATCACCAGCGAACTGGCCCGCGAGCAGGGCATCACCCAAGACGAGGCCTACGGTCAGCTGATCGACCTCAGCCCTTTCGAGCTAAAAACGCGTCTGCGCCAGGTGCTGGCCGGGTTTGATGGCCTCAACCAGTCGGTGTTTCGCCGCGAGTCGCTGCACGTTAAGCCCCACATGCCAATTAACTGGCAGGTGCTGCCCACGGGCATTGAGGCTGAGCCCGAAACCGCTGAAGCCGACCCCACAGACTGGTGGCGCAAGCGCATGATCGACGGCGAGATTGCCCGCATCTCTGAGGGGTTTTACACCCAGGTGTGGGAGGTGCTGAAGCATTCGAAGGGCATTGTGATCGGCAACAAGTTTGACCGCAAGAATAGATTGGACAGCGATCGCATCCTTTCTGAAATGACCCCTGGCGAGCAAAACTTTGAGCGCCGCATCACCCACCTGCTGAACAAAATCCAGGCCCCGGAGTATCGCCACCTCAACCTAGAGGCCCTGCGGGAGATGGGCGAGATCTTTAAGGTCAACTCTGACCTCTACTTTGAAGATCACATTTACCTCGACGTGCTGATCGGCCACGCGGTACGCCTAGGCTGGCTCGACCAACAGCCCGATCGCGCCGGGGCCTACGAGTCTGACAAAGCAGCTGCCTGGCAGGCGTTCTATCGGCTGCCGCCGACCCAGTGCGCCACCTACATCGCCATGGGGCTTCAGTTTCTCACGGTGCTGGGTGAGGCTGAAGCAGGGGGAGACGCTACCGACAAAGCGCTGGAGGAAGTCGCCTAGGAGGGCAGGGGGCAAAATTTGGGATAACGCTTGATCCGTTGATTGGCCCAACGTTCTATTGCTCTAGAAAGTTGATGATGGCGGCGGCAGTGGAGGTTGGATGGCTAAAGCTAAAGGCGTGGGCAGCATTTTTGATAACCTCGTGCTGAGCCTTGGGAATGTTTTGGGCTAGAAAATCGCTGTTTTCTGGGGGAATGACGCGATCGCTATCCCCGGTAAGCACCAACGTAGGCGCGACGATCTTCCCTAGTGCATTGCAGGTATCGTGGCCGCTCATAGCACTAAGCTGTCGCATCAACGCACCACCAGTGCTGTGGTATGGCCTGGTTGCTCGCAAAAATAGCTTTAGATCGGCCTGGTTATGCTGAATAAAGTCTGGCGTAAACAGCAGCTTCAATAAATCACCGCTAAAAAAGCTGCCGATATCCCCTGCCTGACTACAACTGCCGCCAGCCATGGTGCAGCCCAAAATGAGCTTATTCAGCTTGTCGGCATGGTTAAGGGCAAAGTGCTGGGCAATCATGCCGCCCATGCTAACGCCAAACATGTGGGCTTTTGGCTCACCGATGGCATCGAGCAAACCGGCGGCATCGCTGGCCATTTGGGCTAGGGTGTAGGGGTAAGGTGAGTGACTGGCTTCCCCGGCGTCGCGATTGTCAAATAAAATGACTTTGTAGTGTTGCGAGAGCAATTCAGGCAGCTTGATGCCCCAATCGAGCAGGCCAAAGCTGAGACCAATAATCATCAGCAGCGGCTCACCCTGGCCTTGAATTTTATAGTTGATGTCGATATCACCAACTGTAATTTTAGGCATGCTATCTATTGATGGTTTTCATGATTTGGCAGTAGACTGAGCTATCAATTTCACAGGAATGTATAGCTGGGGATGTATAAAAATTTCAAGTTCTAAATTTTTGTACATCCCCAGCCACAGCAAGCTAGCGTTAGTCAGAAACGGCTACAGCCTTAAGCTGTTTGCGCCGACGCGATTCACCCACCCCCAGCCCAATCAACCTTGGCAGCAGCGCTGGAGCCGATGGGGCTGGGGTAAAGGTTAAAACTACAGTTCTCAAAGTGGACTTAATTTAGTCATAGAGCCTGATACGATCACGCTCACAAGTGTTGATGCCTTCCCAGAAAACCGTTTCGCCATCTGCTAGGGTTGCAGAAAAATCAAACATGCATCCCCCACGCAATGTTAAGTTCCACGCTTGTCCAGCGGGCAATACATTATTCCCCAATAAATCATCACTCCAATTTTCTTGACTTGAATTTGAAGCATACAAATAGTTAATTGTCTGCCCAGTACTATTGGTCACCTGAAAAGGACGGCTAGAACGGCGGCTGGAAGAGTTACCAGGAGAATTATTATTAGAGTTACTAGGAGAATTATTATTGCTATTGCTATTGTTCTGCGGAGACGCAGGACAGCCAAACGGTGTGCATGGGCCTGCTCCTGGATTAGGACATCCAAAGGGGTTGCACTGACCTGCTCCTGACTGAGAACATCCAAAAGGATTACAGGATTGAGCCGTTGCAGGATAAACATCAATGATATTAATGAAGCCGGCACTCAAAATACTTACACCTAAAACTTGGGCGTAGACTACAGGTTGAATCTTCATGAATTATCCTTATTGCGATGATGAAAAAGAAAAAATAAGCACAAAAAGCTAGGGCAATCTGGGTTTAAGTTGTGATTGTAGGTATTTTAAGTTGTTAAAATCTAAATCTCTAAAGCCCAGAACGACTTACCCTATTAGACACATAAGGCATCAAGATTTAGAACGAAGCAGCTCTATATGAATAGCGCATAGACACCTAAATTAAGGTTAGTTAATCAAGGGTGAAATTGGGATTTCAAGGGATTTAATATGCCCCCTTGCATTTAGCTTAAGCGCAATGCCTGGCATTTAGCGGTCGGCAAAAGGTCAGGTAAAGGTCAGATCAGAGGCGACCTGCTTGCTTGTAGTTAAGTCGTAGATACTGTGTCCCCCTCGTTTTGAGCACGAAGAGCTAACCCAGCACCTGCAGCACACGATCTATCGGTCAACGAGCTTGCCATGGGTCAAATAGTGGGTGCCTAGAGATCGCCCCCTGTCAGATATAAAACTGAGACCAAGAATCTGACTTTTCCCTTTAAAGGCTGACAGACTGGGCAAAAACCGTACTTTAATAAGAAAACAATCAGGATTTTGCATTTTGACGGTGAATAACAGGGTATCTGTCGCGTCAGCACCTCCAGGGGTGGTGGCAGAGTGTTAAGCATCGCGGTGCGCCAGGTTTTAATCCTTATCCCAAAACGTAGCCCTATGACGGTTGAAGACGCGATCGCCCTCGTCGAGCAGGTTATTACCCAAGGCCAACTCACCAAGATTCAGGCCTTGGTCTTTCGCCAGGCGTGGGAAGGGCGATCGTACACCGAGATTGCCCGCGCGTCGGGCTACGACCCCGGCTATATCAAAGACACCGGCGCTAAGCTGTGGCAAATCTTGTCAGAGGTGTACGGGGTCAAGGTCACCAAGCTCAACCTCCAGGGCGTGCTCAAGCGCGCTGTGCGCGAGGCCCAAGGGCCAACCCTGCTCACCCCAACCGCCACACCCCGTCGGGTTGATTGGGGTGACGCCATTGATGTCTCAATTTTCTACGGACGTGCCGAGGAGCTAGCTACTCTGCGGCGGTGGATTGTGGGTGAGCCTGCCGAACATGGGGCAGGCCAGCGCTGCCGCCTGGTGACGCTGTTGGCCATGGGTGGCATGGGCAAAACCTCGATCTCAGTCAAGATTGCCGAGCAGGTGCAGGATGAGTTTGAAGCAGTGATCTGGCGATCGCTGCGCGATGCCCCTCCCCTGAGCGATCTATTGACCGCGCTGATTCGCTTTTTGGCCCCGCCCGACCAGGGCGATCGCCCCCTACCCGACACCGTTGGCGGTAAAATCTCTGTCTTGATTGAGCACCTGCGGAGCACTCGTGCTCTGATAGTGCTCGACAACTTTGAGGCAGTGCTGCAAGGGGCTCAGCGGGCGGGCACCTACCGCAGCGGCTACGCCGACTACGGCGAACTGCTCAAGCGCCTAGGCGAAATCGGTCACCAGAGCTGCGTGCTGATCACCACCCGCGAAAAACCCCAGGAGATTGCCGCCCAGGATGGAGAGTTGTTGCCTGTTCGCACCCTGTCACTGCTGGGGGTCGATACCGACACAGGCCGCCAAATTGTTGTGGCCAAGGGGCTAGCGACCGATACTCCAGACCTTGAACGGCTGGTGACCCACTATCGGGGCAATCCGCTAGCGCTCAAAATTGCGGCGACCTCCATTCGCGATGTGTTTGAGGGCAGCATTACCCAGTTTCTGGCCCAGGGCAGCAGCGTCTTTAGCGGCATGGGCACCCTGCTGCAACAGCAGTGCGATCGCCTGTCGCCCACTGAGCAGCAGATTATGTACTGGCTGGCCATCAACCGCGAGCCGGTCACCTGCACCCAACTCCTGGCCGACATCTTTCCCACCGTTTCCCACCGCACGGTGCTGGAGGTGCTGGAGTCACTGCGCTGGCGTGGCCTGCTGGAATGCACAGCGGTGGGTTTTACCCTCCAGCCGGTGGTGATGGAATGTCTGACGGAACAGCTGATTGAGCAGGTAAGCGATGAAATTGTGGCCGAGGCCCCTCAACTGCTGAGCAGTCATACTTTGATCAAAGCCCAGGTCAAAGACTATATTCGCGATAGCCAAATTCGGCTGATTTTGCAGCCCCTAATCGATCGCCTGATTCTGCGCCTGGGCTCTAGCAAACAGGTTGAGCATAAGCTCGATCGCCTCTTGGCCAAACTCAAAACCCAGCCCATGGCTGCCGCTGGCTATGGCGGCGGCAGCCTACTCAACCTCTACCGCCAGCTCGAAACCGACCTCACCGGCTACGACTTTGCCGGACTGAGCATTCGCCAGGCATACCTGCAAGACGTGAATCTGCACCGGGTCAACTTTGCAACGGCGGCGTTTGCCCAGTGCGCCTTTGCCGCCACCTTTGGCGGCGTCACCTCGGTGGCCTTTAGCCCCAACGGCCAAACCCTGGCCGCCAGCGACACCACGGGCGGCATTCAGCTGTGGCATCTAGCCGATGGTCAACAGTTGGCGCTCTTTAGGGGGCACAACAGCTGGGTCTGGCAGGTGGCCTTTAGCCCTGTACATCCCATTTTGGCCAGCGGTGGCCAAGACCATCAGGTGCGGCTGTGGGATCTAGACTCAGGTGAATGTCTGAAAGTTTTGGCGGGGCATACGGGCATTGTCACTGCCGTTGCCTTTAGCCCCGACGGTAGGCTGCTGGCCAGTGCCAGCGGCGACCAAACCGTACGGGTGTGGGAGGTGGCCACGGGAGCATGCCGCCAGGTGCTGCACGGCCACGGGGCCTGCGTGTGGAGCGTAGGGTTTCAGCCCGATGGCCAAACCCTATTTAGCGCGGGTGAAGACAGCGCCGTGCGGGCCTGGGATCTGGCCACGGGCACCTGCCGCTCGGTGTGGCAAGAGCACCAGGGCTGGATTCGCGCGATCGCCCTTAGCCCCAACGGCGAAACCCTAGCCAGTGCGAGCTTTGACCACACCATCAAGCTTTGGGATGTGGCCACTGGCGCTTGCCTAGATACGCTCACCGGTCACCATAAAACCGTCACCTCGGTCGCCTTTAGTGCCGATGGCCAGTGCTTGGCCAGTGCCAGCTACGACCAGACCATCAAGCTTTGGGATATGACCGCTGGCACCTGCTGGCAAACGCTCCAGAAGCACACCAACTTGGTTTGGGCCGTGGCCTTTCACCCCCAAGAGCGGATGCTGGCCAGCGGCGGCGAAGACTATACGGCCCGTCTCTGGGAGCTAGAAACTGGGTACTGCACCAAGACGCTACAGGGCTATAGCAATACGATCTATGCGATCGCACTCCACTCCTCCCAGCGGTTGCTGGCCAGCGGCCACGAAGATCAGACCATCAAACTCTTTGACTTTGATGGCGCTGCCATTCACGCTAAGGAACCCGCAACACCCCAGGGAGAACCCTTTCGGGTATTGCGGGGCCACCAGGGTCGGGTGCTCTCCGTAGACTTCAGCCCCACGGGTCATCTGCTGGCCAGTGCCGGCACCGATCGCACCATCAAACTCTGGGACTCCGACACCGGGAACCTGCTGCAAACCCTCCAGGGTCACCAGAGCTGGGTCTGGGCGATCGCCTTCCACCCCCAGGGGCATCTCCTGGCCAGCGCCAGCTACGACCAGACGGTCAAGCTGTGGGATGTCGCTACGGGTGAATGCCAGCAAACCCTCCAGGGCCATGACAGCTCGGTGTTGGCCGTCGCCTTTAGCCCCGATGGTCAGTGGCTGGCCAGCGGCGGCTACAACCAGACCATCAAACTTTGGGAGGTGACCACGGGCAAATGCCGCCACAGTTGGCAGGCCCACGGCAATCGCGTATGGGCCGTCGCTTTTAGCCCCGACTCACGATATCTGGCGACCGGCGGCGACGATGGCACCATTCAAGTGTGGAATATTGCCACGGGGGAGCATGAGAAAGCCCTGGCGGGCCATACTGACCAGGTGCTCTCCCTGGCATTTAGCCCCGTTCGCAAAGCGTCCCCAGAGGGGAACGGCGGCACCTTGTACAGCGGCGGCGCAGACAAGACCATCAACATCTGGAATCTAGAGACGGGCGATTGTACTGCAACGCTGACCGGCCACCAAAGCTGGGTGTGGTCGTTGCAGTACGACCCAGAATCCTCGATGTTGCTCAGTGCGGGACAAGATGAAACGATTCGGTATTGGTCTGCCGAAACCGGGGCATGTTTAAAGACGCAGCAGTGCGATCGCCCCTACGAAGACATGAGGTTTGAGGGTGCGATCGGCCTTACCGAAGCCCAAAAACCTACCCTAAAAGCCCTAGGTGCAGTAGAGAATTAAAGCCGCCCAGGGCCACTCCTGCGACACTGATACGATTATCTAAACCCCGTTTAGAGAAATGAGGTTTACGCTTTTAGTTTAGAATTAATGGCCTAAGCACTAAAATACTGACATGGCCAATTGGGCTGGGCAACGGAGGCGATTTTTTGCCGTTGTGACTGAGATTCTTAGGTGAATATTCTTTAGGCAAACATTACTAGGGTGAATGTTTAAACAACGTTGCTAAAAGCAGGGCGTTTGACCCTTAAGGGACTCGCCAATTAATAAAGTCCCAAGGTCATTCTCGCGTTCGCGAAGCGAGGCCAGAGGTCTTAGGTCAGTCGGTCATCGGAGCAATGGTTGTGTTTACTGGCTTTGACGTAGTTGTAATCCTGATTGTGTTTTTCGCGTTTTTCTACGCCACTGGCTCTAGTGGCGATTCGGAATTTAAGCTAGAGCCGCTGACGCTGCTGGTGGTGGCCATTGTGGTGGGCATGGTCGCAGTTTCACTGATGCGCTGACAGTTCCCTCCCAAAACGCGAACTCGGCCCGCTGGGCCGGTCGCGGTGAGAGCCTAGATAAGTCTTTAATTAAAACCTTTAAAGAAAAATTGAGAGGGGCCGCAGAAAGCTGGCCAACCTGCTGTAAGTAGCCTGAATATTGTTGCCCTCTAGCACAACTTCTTCGGTGGGGTAGTTTTGCAGCACCTCTAGCAAGGTAATTTGCTTGTCGTCGCTGGCGGAGACGACCAGGGCTGATCGCAGCGCCTGACGGTTGGCTTCGCCAGTGCCGGTGTGGATAGACTGACCGAGGTAGTCGAGTGCCCAATCGCCGGGGCGGCTGTTGAGCGCGCGATCAAGCACGACGGGGTCGGCGGAGAGTGGGCGGGTAAGCAGCGATCGCAGTTCGCCCCCATCTCGCCCTGCCTGGTTAAGCAACCCGCCCAGCACCCCCGAGGAATCACCTGTTTCCGCCAGCAAGACCAGTAGGGGCACCGGCACTGTGCGGCTAAAGCCCCGGTAGTTGATGCGCACCCGCTCAGCAGCATGGACAGGACTGAGGGCCAGGACGCTTAGCCCCAGGCTAGCTAGGGCGACTGCCGCAAACATGCGTTGCTTCATAGGAACCTCTGACCAATAACACTGAGAGCGACGGGTAACTCTAGGCAGCGGTGACGACTGTTGCTGCCTATGCATAATAGTCAGTATGAACGATGCCCAAGTGATCGACTATCTTAGCTGTAGGGTTGCTACAGCACAGTTGAGCCATCAATGGCGCTAACTGCCGCGATCCCGCTCCCGGCCCCCTCTGTTCCCGAGCTGCGTTATCATCCTAAATATATAGGTCGTAAGGGTTAGTTAGAGGGCTGAAATGCTAGACGGGTCAATACTCAAGCTGTTGGTAGACGGTCGTGCCGAGCCCGACACTACACCCCTTAACTACGGCGTTTACTACAAAAATACTCTGGTTGCCCTCTGCCACGCCCTTGAAGACTGTATTTTGACCTCTGGGTCTGCTCCTCTAGTAATTGCCGCCTTTCAGCGGGGCAAGTGGTATTTAGAAGAGGCTGATCGCTACAGCGCGATCGCAGACAAAGCCCAGCAAATTGTGATCATGGCCGCCTCAGAGGCGGGCTTTCACGACCACCCCACCAGCCAGCGCGAGAATGTTGCCCTGGTTGACTTGGCCAGCGACGACCCGGTGGCCGAAGAGTGGCACCTGATGATTCTTTCCCCCGACTACACCGCCATGGTGCTCTGCCAAGAGCTGTCGGTGGCTGATTATGGCAAAGGCGGAGTGCCCGAGCAAGACCTAGAGCGCAAATTCTATGGCTTTTGGACCTTTGACTCAGCCCTGGTGAGCGAAACCGTAGAGCTGGCGATCGCCCACGTCAATCGCTACAACTCTGCCCTTGCGGCCCAGCTGACCGAGCACCTCGCCACCCTCAAACAGCTAAATCCAGTTCTGCGCGGCGACGAGTCTACCGCTGTCAGCAACACCGTTACCCAGGTGGTGCACTACTTGCAAAACAGCCGCAACGACCTCAAGGGCAACCTGTCCTTTAGCCTGGTAGACGACCTCGAGCAAAACCTTTTTTCCAACGAGCTGCAAGCGTTTTTGCGCATGGCCCAGCTGGTGGACTTTAGTGACCCAGTCAACCCCCTGGCCGCCAGCGAAGTGGTGTCTTTGCTCGAAATGATGGGCCAATTGCTCGACCTGCCCGCCTGGCAGCTCCAGCGGCTGCGGCTGGCGGGCATGCTGCACCGCATTGCCCCCGCCCCCGACATGGCCAACATTCCCAGCGATGGCCCCAGCTGTCCGCTGATGCCTGAGGTGCAGGCCCTGCGGCTAATGCCCCGCATGCGGGCGATCGCCGCCATCATTGCCCATCAGGGCGAATGCTGGGACGGCAGCGGCTACCCCGCTGGCCTAAAGGGTGACGCCGTACCCCTCGAATCGCGCATGCTGAGCCTGGTAGCCGAGTTTCAGAACCGGCTGGCCGAGGCCCGCCACGGCATGCCCACCGACAACAATACCGCCGCCCTAGGCGAAGTTTTAGCCACCTGCCAAGCCGAGACGGGCCAGCGGTGGGATCCAAAACTGGTCGAAATTCTGGGCCTGATGGTGATGGGTCTTCAACAGGGCATCAGTCTGCCCACAATACCGACTAAAATTACTCTGGGAGCGGGGCTGCTGAATCCTGACCTTGACGATCAGCCAACGGTCTATCAGCCCTCGTCTCAACTGACGCCGCACCAGTAAGACGCCGCACTAAATAAAAAGCTTCGCTGCAAAACCCTACCCAGAACTGTCGCCCGTGCCTACAGACTCTATTGATATCGCCGCCCTGCGACTGGGCAAGCTTCGCCACCTGGCCGGGGCCGATTTAGAAGACGAAGACCTTTCTGGCAGCGACCTAGCGGGCGTTCAGTTGGCCGGGGCCAACCTGATGGGGGCCAACATCAGCCGCGCCTCTCTGGCCAAGGCTCACCTTGAGGGGGCCAACCTGATGGGGGCCAGCCTAGTGGGCAGCGACCTACGGGCCAACCTCTGGGGGGCCAACCTGATGCAGTGCGACCTCACCGGGGCCGACCTGCGCGGGGCCAATCTGCGCGGCGCTAACCTGATGGGGGCACGTCTGGGCGGCGGCAGCCTGGCGGGAGCTTTCTTGAGCGGCTGCAACCTGATGGGGGTCAACCTCCAGGGGGTAGACCTGCGCGGGGCCGACCTGCGCGGGGCCAACCTCAGCGATACCAACCTCAAGGGGGCCGATCTGTCCCAGACTGATTTGCAGGGGGCGCGGCTCGACAATGCCAACCTCGAAGAAGCCGATCTGCGTCATGCCAATCTATCGGGGGCCTCGCTTGGGGGGGCCAACCTACTCTGTGCCGACCTCACCGGCACCCAGTTCGACGGGGTCAGCCTGACCGGGGCCTGCTTAATTGGCACCCACCTAGACACCTAGGGCATTTGCCAAGCCAAAGATGGTAGGTCATTGGGTTTCACGGTGTACGGCCCAAGGTTCACGGTCTTTCTCAGACCACACACCTGAGACCGCACACCTATGGAGAACTCTGGCTCCCGGTTCGCTCATTTTTAAATGAGGTCAGCCAATTGGGTTAGATTTGGGCCATGAATACCCCCCTAACTGTTATCCCAGAACGGGTTGACGATATTCCACTGCTGCTGGCGCAATTACAGCGGATGGAGGTGCAACCCCTGCTCGACGACTACTTTCCGACCCATGGGAACTGGCAAGGGCTCAGTTTAGGCCAAGTGACAGTAGTCTGGCTGAGCCACATATTATCGCAAGCGGATCACCGGCTAAACCCCGTGCAGGCTTGGGTGGGACGACATCAAGAAACTTTGCAAGAGGTTTTGCAGCACCCAGTTCGCGCCCTTGACCTGAGCGACGACCGATTAGAAAGCGTGCTGCGATATCTCAGTGATGATGCCCAATGGGCGTTGTTTGAACCGGCTTTGAATCAGCGTCAGATTCAGGTGTATGACCTGCACCCCGAGCGGCGGCTGCGGCTGGATAGCACCAGCGTCAGCGCAGATTGGAGGGTCAATGAGGCCGGGCTATTTCAGTATGGCCATAGCAAAGACCATCGCCCCGACTTGCCCCAACTGAAACTGATGCTGGCGACGCTAGATCCGCTCGGGCTGCCGATAGCGACCGAGATTGTCCCCGGGCAGCGAGCCGACGACCCCTTATACATTCCCGCCATTCAGCAGGTGCGTCAAACCCTCAGCCAGTCCGGGTTGCTCTATGTAGGTGACAGCAAGATGGCTAGCTTGAGTACCCGTTGCTTTCTCCAGGCCACAGGCGACTACTACCTCTGTCCGCTCGGTGGGACTCAGCTCAAGGCGGAGGCGATGCAGGCCTACCTAGACCCCGTGGAGCAAGGGGCGGTCGAGTTGCAGGAGATTCACTACGACTATGCCGACGGTCACACCGCGCTGATTGCCCGAGGCTATGAGCAGACCCAGACCCGCACGGGGGAGTGGAACGGACAAACTTGGACGTGGTCGGAGCGGCAGTTGGTGGTGTACTCCCTGGCCTATGCGCAATCCGCGCAACAGGCCTTCCAAACCCGACTTGAGCACGCTCAGACGGCCTTAACGGCGCTCAATCAATCGGGGCGCGGTCACAAAGCCTTTCCCGATGAAGACGCCTTAGCGCAAGCGGTCCAGGCGATTCTCACCCGCTACCGGGTCAAGGCCTACGTTCAACTCACCTACTCAGACCAGGTAGAGCAACACGCCGTGCGTCGCTACCAAGACCGCCCGGCCCGGGTGGTGGAGCACCACCAATTCCAGGTGAATTACACCTTAGACACCGAGGCCATCGACCAGCAGACGCGTACCTTGGGCTGGCGGGTCTATGTCACCAATCATCCCGAAGCGACCTTATCGCTGCCGCAAGCCGTAACGGTCTACCGGCAAGAATATCGGGTGGAGCATAGCTTTGCCCGACTCAAAGGGCATCCCCTGTCCCTTTCCCCCATGTACTTACAGCGCGAAGACCACATCAAAGGGCTCATTCGCCTGCTCTCGATTGGGTTGCGTCTGTTGACGCTGGTGGAGTTCCAGGTGCGACAAGCTTTGGCCGACCACCAGGAGACCCTCTCAGGGCTATATCCCGGTAATCCCAATCGGGCGACGGCTCGTCCGACAGCCGAATTACTGTTGGCCAGTTTTCGCGAGATTACCCTAGTCATGGTGAACGTCCGAGGGCAGACCTATGCCCATCTGACCGAACTGACGCCTTTACAACAACGTATCCTAAAGGCCCTCAACTTCCCGCTGAGTATTTACATTCTGTTGGGGCCTGAATCTGAGGAACCTCCTTAGAAATGAGCGAACCGGGAGCTCTGGGAAAGAAAATACCAACTTTAATCCAGCGACTGTACACCGCTGTAGGGTGGGCAGTGCCCACCCTGGGGGAAACTATTTTCTAGAAGTTGCCTAAGTCCACCAGCTGCTTTGTTTTATGCTAACGGTCTGCTGCAAAGTCGCTCTAGCGACTTGAAACGGTCATGACCTTAAATCCAATGCCCCGCTAGTATCCTGCGGCATAAGTCGGCCACCTGTTTCTGAAACCCCAGCAAGGGTTGTCCTATTTCTGTCAGCTAATCCGAACCAACTCCGAAGCAACCCATGAGCTTTGACCACAAGCCCAGAATTTTGTTTCTCTACGGGTCGCTGCGCGATCGCTCCTACAGCCGACTCCTAGCTGAAGAGGCCGCCAGAATTATCGAAGGTATGGGGGCCGAGGTGCGGTTCTTTCATCCCCACGATCTGCCGATTTTGGGCAGCGTGCCCGAGAGCCACCCCAAGGTGCAAGAGCTGCGCGATTTGGTGGCCTGGTCAGAAGGGCAGGTGTGGTCTAGCCCCGAGCTGCACGGCAACGTTAGCGGTCTGATGAAGCACCAGATTGACTGGGTGCCTTTGACCATTGGGGCAGTGCGACCCACCCAGGGCAAAACCCTGGCGGTGATGCAGGTGAGCGGCGGCTCCCAGTCGTTTAATGCGGTCAACACTCTGCGAATTTTGGGCCGGTGGATGCGGATGTTTACCATTCCTAACCAGTCGTCGGTGGCCAAGGCCTACCAAGAGTTCCATGACGATGGCACGATGAAAGACTCGCCCTACCGTGATCGCGTCATCGACGTGATGGAAGAGCTTTACAAATTCACCCTGCTGCTGCGCGACCAGGTCGACTACCTCACTGATCGCCACAGCGAGCGCCAGGTCGCCACCGAAAAGCAGGCAAACGCGATCATCAGCCCAGCCATCGGCACCGATGTAAAGGTCAGCGACGCTGACGACAATTGATCGTTAATTGATCGTTGCCTGAAATATGTGCTGAATCGTTCTGCCGCCGTTGTGCTACCACCCGCTCTAGTCACGTCAGATAGTCTTGTTCGTAAAGAGAGGTTTTTACATCTTGAGCACCCCGTTGACAAAGCCCATCTGCACCGAGAGGTAAAACTGCGTCACCAGGGCAAACCGTCGTCAGCCAAACGAACGCACCCCAAAAAAATGCACCCCCGGGTTTACATTGTTTAATTTCTCAACAGCCCAAGGGCATCCGAGCGGTTACGGGGCTCGAAGGGCCATACACTAGGGGGAATTAGCTAGCGCGGGCGATCGCGCAGCGGGTGTTTTCTGAGTTTCAGGCGTGAGGTCAATGAAGTTTCGCTCGTTTATTCGCCCCCTTGCCATTGCTGCCGGGCTGGTGCTGGTGCTGGGGTTGGGCCTGCTGGGGCGCTTGACCCTCAACAATCCTCTCTATTTGATTGATCACGGCGGCCAGGCGCAGCCGCTGGCGCTTCAGTTTATGCCCAAGCAGTCGACCCTGGTGGCCTCGGTGCTGGTGCGCCCTGATCGCCTCGCCACCCTGTGGGACTATCTGGCCGCCCCCCGCCTGCGCCAGGAGACTCGCGGCGATCAGGAGCGTATTGAGCAGCTGCTGCTGGCTAACACCGGACTCAGCTACAGCCGCGATATTCAGCCCTGGCTGGGGGAAGAGGTGACGGCGGCGCTGGTCACCCCCGACCTCGACTACGACCCCAGCAATGGCACCACCCCCGGCTACCTAGTAGCTCTGGCCTGCAACGACAGCGAGGCGGCCCAGGCGGCCCTAGAGCTGTACTGGCAAAACCGGGCGATCGCCGGGGACGCCCTCACCTTTGAAGATTTCTCGAGCAATCGGCTGATCTACGCCCGGCGGGGATCGCAACCCTTCTCTGGCGAAGCAGCCCAGCTGGCGACCACCCTGGTGGCCAACCGCTACCTGCTGGCCGCCAACCACCCCGACGTGCTGCGCCAGGCCTTGACCGCTGCCCAGTCTAACGACCTCAATCTCCAGGGCGATCGCCGCTACAAAACCGCCCTGGGGGAGCTGCCCTCGCCTCGCGTGGGGCTACTGGCCCTCAACCTGCCCGCCCTCAACCAGTGGTTTCATCCTGACGGGGAGGCAGCCGTAGCGCTGGGCCAGCTGGGGGCCACCGACGACGAGGTAGGCTGGGGGCTGATGTCGTGGCAGCTGACCCGCCAAGGGCTGCTGGGCCATGCGGCGCTGCTGGCGGCCCAGGGCCACCGGCTGCATCCCCAAAGAGTTGGGACAAACGATTGGGCGGCGATCGCACCCTACCTGCCCGAGTCGTCGTCGGTGGCGGCGGTGGGGTCTGACCTAGCCACCCTTTCCCAAACCCTCAAGCCGCTGCTGGCGCTGGTCTCTGGGCAGGCTGGGGCTAGCCCCCTAGCCAGCCTGATGGACGATGCCCTGGGGGCAGGGGCCACAGAGCTATTGCAGGCTGGGGTAGATCGCGCCTACGGCGTGGGGCTGGCCACCACTGAGGTTGGTGTAGCGGACTGGCTGGTGGTAGCTCCCCGCAGCGATCGGCTCTCAGCCTCGCTAGCGGCCATCACAGCCTTGGCCCAGTCCCAGGGGTTGGGGGTCGGTGCCCTTGACCTACGGGGCACCCCGGCGATCGCCTGGTCGCGCCTATCGCTGCCCCAGCAGGGAGCGCAACCCCTGCAAGTGGTGGTCGAGGTGGCCGGGCTGCACGCCCCGGTCGATCAGTACGAAGTGCTGGCGGCGACTCCCGCAACGCTAGCGGCCGTCATGGACGCGGGTGCCGCCGGGGCGCGTCCCAGCTGGTGGCAGCAGGTGGCTGAGTTACCCGGCCCCAGCAGTGGCTATATCCATATAGACTGGCCGCAAATTCAGGCTGGGTTGGTGGCCCAGCTGCCCCAGGCGCGACTGTGGGCCGCCGCCGCCCGGCCCGCCCTCAAGCATCTACAGCAAATCACGCTGGTCAGCGGCGATCGCACCGACGCCATGCAGACCGGCCGCATTTTGGTGCAGCTCAGCAACCAGTAGGAGCCATGACAGACCTATCAGACGACTCCAGCCCAGAACCGCCATACTCCGAGATCGCGCCCCTGCTCGCCGCCCGTCTAGCGGGCACCCCCCTGAGCTCCGCCCAGCTGGCTCAGCTCTTAGCCTGGGAGCTGGACGATCCCCGGCGGGCCGCCGCCTGGGGCATTACTCCCGCCAATGGCACAGCTCAGATCCAAGAGCGGCTGCACTGGTTGCAAGCCCTGGTGCCTCACCACCGCAACTTACCTCTACCGCCCGCGCCCATGGAGCGCTATCTAGAGATGTACTGGCGGCTGTGGCTACCGCTGGCCCTCACCCTCAAACAGGCCCGCGACCAGCTCAAGGCACCGCTGATTCAGGGATTGCTGGGGGGGCAGGGCACCGGCAAAACCACCCTCACCCTAATTTTGCAACACCTGCTGGGGGTGATGGGCTACAAAGCCGTGGGCCTGTCCATCGACGATATCTACAAGACCTACGCTGACCGCCAAGCGCTGATGCAGGCCGACCCCCGGCTGCGGTGGCGCGGCCCGCCCGGCACCCACGACATTGATCTGGGGCTGGCGACTCTGGCCCAGGTGCGCACTGCCCCTAGGGGAGAGGTTATTCCCCTGCCCCGGTTTGATAAGTCGCTGCACGGGGGTGAGGGCGATCGCGCCGACCCCGAGTGGGTAGAGAATGTGGACATTCTGCTGTTTGAGGGCTGGTTTTTAGGAGCCCGGCCCACGGATCCCACCCGGTTTGACCAGGCTCCAGAGCCGATCAGCACCGAGGCCGACCGCCAGTTTGCCCGCGATATGAACGCTCAGCTCGCCACCTACCTACCCCTGTGGGCCGGCCTTGATCGGCTGATGGTGCTCTGCCCCGCAGACTACCGCCTAAGCAAGCAGTGGCGCAAAGACGCTGAGCACCAGATGAAAGCCCAGGGCAAAACCGGTATGAGCGACGCCACCATTGACGCGTTTGTGGACTATTTTTGGCGGGCGCTACACCCAGAGCTGTTTATTGATCCCCTAAAGCGCGACGGTGAACATGTAAATCTTGTGGTAGAAATCGACCGTGATCGCACCACCAGGGCAATTTACGCTCCGGCATTGGCTATGATCTAACAGGGGCACTACCGAGCTACTTCAGGAAGTCTTTAAATGTAAGTCGTTAAATTAGGATCGTATTTTTACTATGAGTTCTGACATCCAAGTTATTGAACCCATTGGCATTCTAGACAGCACCAAGGCCGAGGAGTTTCGCCAGTCGGTAGAAGACCTGCTACAAAACGGGGCCGAAACTATATTAGTTGACCTTAAAAACATTACCTTCATCGACAGCTCGGGCCTCGGCACCCTAGTCGTGCTGCTAAAAAAGATTCGCGGGCTAAACCGCAGCCTCTGCCTCTGCTCTAGCAACGATCAGGTGCGCATGCTATTTGAACTCACCAGCATGGATCGGGTATTTGAGATATACAAAGACCGCCTGGCCTTCGAAGATGCCAGGCTGAAGGTATCTTAAATTTCGACAAACAAGTGGTCTAAGGGGCAAAGGTTGGGGGGCAGACCTTGAAGCATCAACTTTTCCCCTAACTATTGAGCCAAGACCCAGCCAAATGGGCCTCTGTCATACTTGATATCTAATCTAGGTGAACCATCATCAGCGACATGTCGTCGCTGGCGACATCTCCTGACTGACGCTGAATGACAGCATCGAGAATGTGGTCAAGGCTTTGGTCACGTTTGGCCAAGGCCAGCAGATCGACAAAGTCGTCAAGGCCAATGTACTGTTCATTGTCTTGCAGTACCTCGTAGAGGCCGTCGCTAAACAGGTAGAGGCTGCTGTTGGGGGGCAGTTGGCAGCGCTGCCACCGATATTTGGCGTCGGGCAGCATGCCCACGGGCATACCGGGGGTGCGCAGCCGAGTGGTGGTGACCTGCTGGTGGTCATCCACCGACACCAGCACCGCTGGGGGATGGCCTGCGCTGGCGTAGAGCAGTTGGCGATTGGCGCAGTTGAGCACGCCATACCAAATGGTGAAATATTTTTGGTTTTGGTCGCTCATTTGAAAGGTTTCGTTGAGCGCCCGCAGCACCTTCTCGGGGCGATAGAAGCTAACGTCGGGCAGCGACTGCGATCGCAGCACATTGAGCACTGAGGTGGACAGCAGCGCCGACCCCAACCCATGACCCGACACGTCAAGCAAATACATTACCAGGTAGTCGGGGTCGAGCCAGTAGTGGTCGTAGCAGTCGCCTCCCAGCTGCTGAGAGGGCAAAAACCGCGACTGAATCGGCACCTTGCCGGTGCGATCTTCGGGCAGCAGCGATCGCACGTAGCCCTCGGCCTCGGCCATTTCGGTTTCCATGCGCTGCTTTTGCTGGCGCAGGTCTTGGGTCAGCTGGTAGATGCGCAGCCCCGCCCGCACCCGCGCGTTGAGCTCGTTGATATCCACCGGCTTTGAGAGCAGGTCGTCGGCCCCCATCTCTAGCCCCTTAACCCGGTCGGCGGTGCTGTAGCGGGCAGTCAGCAGCAGCAGTGACGAAATCGACAGCACCGGATGATGCTTCAGCCTGTGGCAAATGGCCAACCCATCGACGGCACCCGGAATATTCCAGTCGCAAATGATCACCCCTGGCAGCAACTTTTCGGCCATGGCCAGGCCCTCAGCCCCGCTGCGGGCGACGGTCATACTGTAGCCTTGCTGCTTTAGAACGCTGACTAGAAACTGCTCTGTAGCGGCATCGTGCTCAATAATGAGAATGTCGATCATGCTGCGCTCTGGATCGAGGAATTAGTCGTTAACCGTGAGAGATAGAGCCTGGAGAGAGATGGCCAAGGTTGCACTGTGTTTAGGACCGTAATCAGCTCAGCCCCAGTGTAGCCATTGAAACTCAATATTCAGGCTTAGCCTAACCCTAAACCACTCCCCCACGAGAAATTCATCCCGATCCTACGCGA
Organism: Phormidesmidales cyanobacterium; assembly: GCA_038256265.1. Lineage (GTDB taxonomy): Bacteria > Cyanobacteriota > Cyanobacteriia > Phormidesmidales > Phormidesmidaceae > Nodosilinea. The sequence goes on along the minus strand of JBBSKN010000002.1, from coordinate 7,712 downwards.
TCTAGCGGGGATGGTTGCTGGCAGGGGGTTATATCCAGCCTGCCCCATCCCCAAGAGGCTCACCGCAGGCTTAAGGGCAACCCAGCCAACTTTTTATGAAAGGTACAGTGAGCTACTGCCATCTTCGTGGCAGTCTTTTATCTTTCCACCCAAACCATTCTCTCCTACGATTCTGTAAAAATCTTGTCCACGCAGCTTTCCCCTGGCCCCTACGCCGTCGCCCCCCAGCAGACCCTCAGCCTGGATATTCCCAGCGCCCCTGGGACTGCAACCAGCGTTCGCCTTGATGCTGATGTCTACTATCCCCGGGGGGATGGGCCGTTTCCGGTGCTGCTGCTGCGGCAGCCCTACGGACGGGCGATCGCATCCACCGTGGTCTATGCCCACCCCACCTGGTACGCCAGCCACGGCTACATCGTGGTGATTCAAGACGTGCGGGGGCGGGGCAGCTCGGGGGGCGAGTTTGATCTGTTTCGCCACGAGGCCGACGATGGCTACACCACCGTGCAGTGGGCGGCGGGGCTCCCTCAGAGCAGCGGCGCGGTGGGCATGTATGGGTTCTCTTACCAGGGCATGACCCAGCTGTATGCGGCGGCTAAAAAACCGCCCGCGCTCAGGGCGATCGCCCCCGCCATGGTGGGCTACGACCTCTACACCGACTGGGCCTACGAAAACGGTGCCCTGCCCCTGCAAGTGGGCCTGGGCTGGGCGTTCCAAATCGCCGCCGAAACCGCCCGTCTGAAGGCCGATCAGGTGGCCTACCAGGCCCTGCGCCAGGCCGCCCAAGCCCTACCCCTGGCGGATGCTATGCCGGCTTGTCCCCAGGTGCTCAAGACCCACGCCCCAGAGTCGTTCTTTCACCAGTGGCTGGATCACCCCCGGCCCGATAGTTACTGGCGGGCCTTGCAACCAGATTTGACGGGTGTAGATCTACCCATGCTGCACATCGGCGGCTGGTATGACCCCTACCTGCGCGGCGACCTGCGGCTTTATCAGCAAATGATTGCCGAAAGTCGTGCACCCCAGGAACTGTGGATCGGTCCTTGGGGGCATTTGCCCTGGGGGAGACGGGTGGGGGTGGTAGACTTTGGCTCCGAGGCCGATAGCCCCATTGATCGACTGCAAATTCGCTGGTTTGACCGATTTCTCAAGGGCACTCCCTCGGCTGTTGAACCAGCCCAGGCCCCGATCCAGCTCTTTATGATGGGGCCAAACCAGTGGCAGGGATATGATCGCTGGCCCACCGCCCCCGGTCAAACCCTCTATCTCAGCAGCACCGGCCTGGCCGGGATACGGCAGGATGACGGCATTCTTAGTGCCGAGGTACCTCAGCCACAGGTAGGCCCTGGGGGCTGCCCCGACGTGATCGTGCACGACCCCTGGCGGCCCGTTCCTTCCCTCGGGGGCCACTGCGGGCTACCCCCTGGCCCCTTTGACCGGGCTGCGATCGACGGCCGCACCGACGTACTCACCTACACCACCGCTGCGCTGCCCGAGGCTTTAACCCTGGTGGGCACCCCCACCGTCACCCTCTACTGTTGGGCCGATGCCCCCAGCTTTGACCTCAGCCTGGTGCTCTCAGCGGTGCAGGGTGATGGCCAAGTGATGAATCTCACCCAGGGGCATTGTCGCATCGATCATTCCGCCAATCCTGACCCTCAGCCCCAGGCGATCACCCTGGCCCTACAGCCCACCGCCTGCCAGCTGGCCCCGGGGAGGCGGCTGCGGCTGAGCGTGGCAGCGGCCTGTTTTCCGGCCTACGCGGTGAATAGCGGCACTGGGTTGGGGCCGGGGGAATGTTCTCAAATTGACCACAGAATTATCACCGTATCCCTTACCCACGGGGCGTTGTACCCGTCAGCGGTCAGCCTACCCTTGGGGGGCGATCGCAAAAGTAAAGAATAAAAAAATCGACCCCCCGAAGGCAGTCGATTAGGTGATACTAATATCTACGTTGTTCTCTCAATTTGGAAGAAGCCACCAAAAACTCCGCGCTTAGGTCAGCGCTAGGCTTTGATACTTTTTCCCTGAAGGGCTCTCATCTCCTCCGTTGTCCATTGTAACAACAAGTACAAATTTTCTTTAACACAATCTCTGTTAGTTGTGTGTTGATTTGATAACTTAAGCTGATGAGCAAATGTACTCAGCGTTTCTACGGAGGGCGGTGCACGGTACACGGTTCAAGGCAGGCCGTAGACCCTACACCGTAAACCCCCTAACTTCTTAGTCTCTAGCCTGGCAGTCGACTAGCCCTTCACCGACGCTTGGCTCTGAGCCATCTGCTGCGATTCAACTCGCCGGGGCTGCCCCCAGATGACTGTTTCGTGTTTATAGATCACCATGCCGGGGCGCGCGCCCTTGGGTTTGTAGACGTGGCGCGGCTGGGTGTAGATCACGGGCACCTGGTCAGACTGGCGGGCGCGGCTGTAGTAAGCAGCCAGATCGGCCACGTAGGCCAGATCGCGATCGCTCGCCACTTCCCCAGCCCCTAGCCTCATCAGCACGTGACTGCCAGGGATTTCTTGGGTGTGAAACCAGAGGTCGTAGTCGGTAGCCACGGTCGAAATCAGCAGATCGTTTTGGCGGTTGTTGCGGCCCACCAGCACCGGCAGCCCGTCGGGGGTGTGAAACTGGCGAAAGCCCTCGTCGGTGCCCTTGCGATCGCTGGGCCGATAGCCAGGGGTCACCATGTAGCCCTGCTGAATCAGCTCGTGGCGAATGTCGATCAGGGCTTCTAGATCCGCTGGTTCCTCGTAAGTTGGGGTTTGGGTTAGGGCCGCTTCCACCTGCTCTAGATAGGCTAGCTCGGCCTGCACCTCCGCCAGTAGGGGAGACACGGCATCCTTGGCGCGCTTCAGCTTTTGGTGTTGTTTGTAAAGGCGCTGGGCCTGCTGAATGGCGGTTTTGTCGGGGTCAATGGCGATCGCCACCGGTTGCTCCGTCTCAAAATCATCCACCGTCATTTGGGTCATGCCGGGCTGCCACTGGTGGCTGTAGGTCATCAGTAAATCGGCCCGCTGGCGGTGCTGGTCGGCCGCCGCCGACTGGTCTAGGCGCTGCTCAAAGGTGCTGGCCTTTTGGCGCAGCTTGTCGAGCACGCCTTTGAGCCGCTGTTGAATTTGGTTTTTGAGGCGATCAAACTGCTGAAGGTTGAGCTCGTGGCGGTAGTAGTCGTTCAGCAGGGTATGCACGTCCGCCACTGGGGCGAGGCCATCCCAGTCGAGCACGGTGTAGCCCCCCTCGGCCCATCCCGGCGCAAACTCCCGTTTCTCTAAGGCGGTGAGCCAGCGCTGCCAGACCCCAAACAGCCGATCCCAGTCGGCCTGGGTGAGGGTGTCGGCGGGTTGGTCGGGGGCCAAGCGGGCGGCGGTTAGGAGCGATCGCACTAGCGACGAACTCAGCCCGCCGTAGCTCTGCATCAGCATTTTTTTGAGCGTGGTGGGTACTAGCGTTACCCGCTCCTGCCAGGAAGCTTGGGACTCCTTTAGGCTCGGCAGCGTGTTGAGCATCGCCGGGGGCAACACGTAGGGGTCGCCGGTTTGAATGGGGCGCACCCGCGACTGCTGGTCGCTGACCTGGTGGGCGGCGGTGACAATCTGGTTTTGGGCGTTGGCTAAAATCGCGTTACTGTATTTGCCCATGACCTCGACGTAAAGATGCCACTGGGGCGGGTCGCCGGGGCGAGGGCCAAACTGAATGTCGATGGCCCGCTCCCAGGGGGCTACGGGGGCGATCGCCACTAGCGCCAGCTGGTTAATCTGGTGCTTGATCTGCTGGCTAAAGGTAAAGGTATCTTGCCCCTTGGGGGGCGCATCGCCCAGGTGCAGCCGCGCCGCCTGGGGGTGCCAAGAAATCGTCAGCCAGCCGCGTCGATCTAGGGTTCTTAGCCCTAGGGCCAGGGTGGTGGTGTCGATCTGCACCACGGTTTCGCACCGGGCAGGCACCCAGTCGGCCTCAAGGCTTTGACACAAGGCCATCAGGGTAGTAAAGTCGACCGGCTGCACGGGCAATTCTCCAGACAAGTAGATCAAACCGAGCGGGGCAGCCCCCTCGCCCTGTTTATGGGGGGCTTTGGGGGTAGAGCCAGAGCTAAAGCGGTTGAAGTGCTAAAAACTATTGCTTAGGAGTTCTTAGGGCCGCAAGATGTAGCCCAGTGAACGAAAACGCCAGAAAACTGAAGTTTTGACGGATATTAACCCTCAGCGCCAGATAGATTCGTTAACATGACAATTAGGCCTGATCTAAGCTCAAAGACAGAGTATTGTGCCAAAAAAGCCTTGGGTTTTCTGGCCAGCTAAGGGTAGCCCTGGCGTCGTTACCAGAATCTCCCGTTATCGCTCCCTATCTATATTATGGACATCAAGCTCATCAATATCGGCTTTGGCAACATCGTATCGGCCAATCGGGTGATTGCTATTGTTAGCCCCGAGTCTGCCCCCATTAAGCGCATTATCTCCGACGCCCGCGAGCGCGGGCAGCTGGTCGACGCCACCTACGGTCGCCGCACCCGCGCTGTGATCATCACTGACTCGGGCCATACTATTCTCTCAGCTATTCAGCCTGAAACCGTGGCCCATCGCTTTGTCAGCGGCAAAGACAGCGACGCGAAGGGGTAGGCGAGTGGGTGGGTAGCAACCTTTCTCAATATCTAATGTGCCAGTTGGAAGTGTGGAATGGCGGCTGAATACCCCCTTGGAGTTGATCAATGCAGCACATCAGCTTCAAAAATAGCTCTCGTGGATATCACTGAGATGTTACCGCCGTCTGCGACCAGAGCTACGACGGGGGGCCGAGCGGCGTGAACTGCCAAAACCACTGTTTGAAGGCCGGGCACGCTCATTTTGTCGGTTATTGCGTCGCAGATTACTGTTGCCGACACCATTGCCTGAAGGTCTATTGGTATTAGCGCGTGGGGCCGTACTACCAGGCGATCGCAGCCTGCCACTCGCTCGAAACTGACGGTTCCGATATTCAGCAGGGGGTGCTTGATAGCGCGACTGATAGCGCGAAACGGCTTCGTTGTAGCTGCGTCCATAACCGCCATGGCCAACCAGGGCTATACCCGGTTGATAGATGGGCGGCATATAGTACTGCGGACGAAAGAGTAAGCTGCCGACCGCCTGACCCGCTATCGCTCCTGCAAATGGTGTCCAAAAGCTGGGCTCTCGACGAATAATGACAACTTCTTCCTGTCCAGTCTGTGGATCGGTTTGAGTGGCAGTAACGTTGTGGACATATTCAATTCGAAAGTCAGGTGTCAGATACAGCGCCGGTTGTCCGTTTTCAACGCGCAGTTCACTCGATTCGCCCGCAGAAATTTCTTCGTCGGTTAGACGTGCTAATGGCAAATTGGCGCTGCGAAACATCGACTGCCCAGGCCCAGTGTTAAGCAATATTAGGCTGTATTCACCCGAACTGTCATCGTAGGTGGCCTGCTGTACAGGATAAGCTCCATCTGCAATTGAGCTAGCAGCCGCAGGGACAGTTGTTTCTTGCGGAAGTTGCGGTGCTGGTTGCGAGCGGGAGTAATCGTCTAGGCTAGTGCAAGCAGCCGACGACCACACCAGGGTTAATGCTAGTAAAGAAGCAGAAAGTTTACGCATCATTGTAGTTAAGGGAGAAGCATTGTGAAGCAGAAAAACTAAAGCGGAATGAGTTCAGGAAAATTTTCGATAAGTTGATCCGATGTGAGTTCGTCTCCCAATTGAGCAGGAGAAAAATGTATCTGAATCGCTCTTAGAGTTCCCCTGTAGTGCAGGTTAACTAGAGCTTTCAAGCCTATTCTTAATGCTGTGATGTCGGCTAGGTTACCTTCTAATTCAGGCACTTCGCCTTCAAAAGCAACTGTAAGCATGACAACCACATTTTGTGTCACGGGAATTGCGAAATCCTCACTTCTGTTTGGGGCAAAGCCTACTGCACTACCATAACGTCCTGCCGAGTCGGTAAATAACTCGCTAACGTAATCTCCAGCTTCACCCTCACTCCAAATAACATCTCCTTCATTAGCTGCCGATTGCCAAAAAGTTTCATACTCCAGCAAGCTTTCACAGGTTCGCACAAGTTGCTCGCCCAACACTTGCATGTCACCTTCTGAATTGATTGCCTCACGTGCCGTTTGATTGAGCACACCCAGGAGAGGTGCTACTTCTTGGCCTGAGAGATGCACAAAAACGCGACATACGACAAAGCGAATCTGCCCACTAAGCTGATTAAAGCGATCGCGCAAACTCATAGCAATTTAATTAAGAAAGGTGTATAGGACTTGGTGAAAATGAGCAACCGCCTAGGTCAAGTAGCGATATTAGGGTGTCATTGCGCACCGTTATGCACTGCTCAGGTCGTAGAAGGTGGCGCAGTATAAGGCGCTGCGTCATAGCCTATAGAGAGAGCTTGTGAGTAGCCCGTATTGTGTCAACAGACAAAACACCCTGCATTAGAACCATAGGTGAACTCATCATAGCTAATCATACATAAGTAGTTAGCCTAAATTAAACGTTGCTGTAGGGTGTGTTGTGGCGACAGCCCAACGCACCGCCAGGGTTAGCTTCGGTGCGTCTACGAATAATTGTGATTGCCTACTTAGCAGGAGTCGATCCTTTGCGCCGTCTCTTTAGCCGCCATCAATAACGCCCTAGTGCCTCTATTTGATTGATAGACTACTCAAGGAACGTCTCCCCACCCGCTGCGCCATGCCTGCCGATCGCCCCGAATCTATTGAAAAAATTGTGGCCCGCTTTCAAAAGGCCGCCGACCCCAAGCGCCGCTACGAGCAGCTGCTGTGGTTTGCCAAAAAGCTCGACGCTTTACCCGAAGACTATAAAACCCCTGAGAACAAGGTGCCGGGCTGCGTCTCCCAGGTGTTTGTGGTGGCCGATTTGATAGAGGGCAAGGTCGTCTACCGGGCCGACTCCGACGCGCAGATCACCAAGGGGCTGGTGGCGCTGCTGATCAAGGCCCTCAACGGCCTCACCCCCGACGAGATTGTGCAGCTTACCCCCGACTTTATCAAAGACACCCAGCTCGACGTCAGCCTTACCCCCTCACGGGCCAATGGGTTCTACAACATTTTTAAGACCATGCAGCAAAAGGCCCAGGGCTTAATGGGTGGGGCGACGGCAGCGGTACTGAGCTAGGGCCGGGGCTAGGGGTGTGCGATCGCCGCTCCCCTGGCTCCCTAGGTAGAATCCCCGGCATCTCTCCTAAACTTTGATAAACTTTGGATTGCGAAGCGGCCTCGGCTGACTTTGCCAATCCGTTTTTGCTACTGGTTGGGCCTATTTCATGAGCGAATACAGCATTTTTACCTCTGAGTCGGTGTCTGAGGGCCATCCCGACAAAATGGCCGACCAGATTTCCGACGCCGTTTTAGACGCCATTCTCAAAGAGGATCTCCACGCCCGAGTGGCGGTCGAGACTCTGGTTAAAACTGGCATGGCCGTGATTGCCGGGGAGGTGCGCACCGACACCTACGTCGATCTCGAAGACATCGTGCGCAACGTAATTTTGGGCATTGGCTACGACAGCTCTGACGTGGGCTTTGATGGGGCCTCCTGCGCGGTGCTCAATGCGATCGGCAAGCAGTCGTCAGACATTGCCATCGGCGTCGATGTCGCCACCGACAAAGACCTGGGCGCAGGCGACCAGGGGCTGATGTTTGGCTACGCCACCAACGAGACCGACACCCTGATGCCCGCCCCGATCTACTACGC
>JBBSKN010000001.1:0-114216 GCA_038256265.1 Phormidesmidales cyanobacterium | reverse complement strand
TTCCCGATTTGAATTCGTACCGGTAACGATACCGGGCTCTGGGCAATGCCGCAGAGCCTTTTATCTCTTCTCAACAGGGTGCTCATTAATACATTGCACCCAATATCCCTTTGTCCCGCCTTACGTTGATACCCGATTTATCAGTAATTATCCAGACGTAATTTTGTACTTCGATCAGCGGCTCTAGGCCCAGTTGCCGGGCCAGGTAGTGACTAAAAACACGATTAGGCTAATTAAGGCAAGAACGCCCTGAAGAATGTTGCCTACTAGGGTGCCGACCACGATCGCCAAGCCCACCTTGGCTGATTGCTTAACGCGCTGGGGCAGCTTTAGCTCGCGACGGTGCAAAAACTCACCGATAAAGGCCCCCAGCACGGTACCGACCACCAGCCCCAGCAGAGGGATGCCTGTTGGCAGTAGGGGCAGCAGGCCAAACAGGCCCAAAAACATGCCCCCAAAAGCCCCAATTTGCCCCCAGCTGCTGGCCCCGACTCGTTGGGCACCCAGCACCCCGGCCAGGTAGTCGATGGCAAAACTGAGGATGAGCGCGACGATCGCCACGCCCAAGGCCCACTTTAGCCCCACAAACCCTGCAACCAGACCCCATACTGCGATCGCCCCGACAATCAGCGTAATGCCGGGCATAGCAGGCACAACGGCCCCCACCACCCCCACCACCATGACCAATACCAGCAGCCCGTACAGCGCCAGATGCCAAACCTCCGAGACTTGCGGTGCGGCGGTCATCTGCGCCGGCAAGCTGGCGATGCTGTGGCTGAGCGGAGCCAGCTTGCCGCTGACGCTGTTGACCAGGCTAGACAGCCATTGGGTAACCTGATGGTAAAACCCAGAGAGGCCCTGGGTCGGGGGCGGCACAGCGGGGGCGAGGTCTAGGAAGGCGAGCATAGAGAACATCCTGGGAAAAGCTACAGCCCTAGGGCCAAGTGTCGGGGTGAATATGAAGGCGAATGTCACCAGTCTAAGGCGGATCATAGCCAAAACCAGCCTCCCTAGGGGTAGGGCAATCCGGCTTGGGAGGAACGGTTTGCGGTGTACGGTACACGGTTCGAGGCAGGCCGTGCACCGTACACCGCGAACCCTATCCATTAATCCGGTTCGCCATCGGCGCTGTCGTTAGGTGCCCTCGACCGTGGGCGCTAAAGTTGAAGGGCTGTCGTTGTTGGAATGGTGTCTTGTCGCCCAATTCTTTGCTGCCCAAGCCGCTGCTGCCTGCGTTTACGCCCCCGGCCTCGTGGTTGGTAATGGCTGCGATCACCTCAACCCAGCTGGGCTCGACCCTGGCTAAAAGCCTGTTTGGCCAGGTGGGGCCGCTGGGGATCGTGCTGCTGCGGGTGGGGCTGTCGGCGGTGGTGCTGGTGGCCTGGTGTCGCCCCCGCTGGCGAGGCCACAGCCCCCAAGACTACCGACTACTGGTGGCCTTTGGCCTGTCCCTAGCGGTAATGAATGCGCTGTTTTACTGCGCGATCGCCCGCATTCCCATCGGGGTGGCGGTGGCGCTGGAGTTTTCGGGGCCGCTGACCGTGGCCCTGCTGCACTCGCGCCGCTGGCTCGACGGGCTGTGGGTAGCGCTGGCGGGGGTGGGCATTGTGCTGCTGTCGCCCCTTAACACTCCAGCGCTCGATACCCTAGGAGTGGTATTTGCGCTGCTGGCTGGGGTGGCCTGGGGGGCGTATATTGTGCTCTCGGCTCGCATGGGGCGAGTGTTTCGCGGCGGTGAGGGGCTGGCCCTGTCGATGGCGGTGGGGGCGCTGCTGCTGCTGCCGGTGGGGGTGCTGGCCGAGGGGCGATCGCTCCTGTTGCCCAATATTTTGCTGTTGGGGCTGGGGGTGGCGCTGCTGGCCTCGACCCTGCCCTATTCCCTAGAGATGACCGCTCTGCGGCGCATGCCAGTGAATGTGTTTGGGGTGCTGATGAGCCTGGAACCGGTGATCGCAGCCGTCATCAGCTTTGTGTGGCTGAAAGAGGCGTTGAGCCCCGCAATGGTGGGGGCGATCGCCTTGGTAATGGTAGCTGCGGCTGGGGCCTCGTTGTTTCAGCGTCGCCCGCTGGCGGCACCTCCCGTCGACACCCTCTGACCGACTGCCCGTCGCCAGCCATCACCTTTAGCCATTCCCGTAGGGAATCGGTCGCGGCGGTACTGAAGTTACAGGTTGTGCCCTTTTGCCTAGGCCATTCGGCTAGGTGGGCATGTTGGGGTTAGGCACAGTTCCAAGCCCTGGCACCGCACCACAGGAGATTACCATGGCAAATCAGAGTCGAGGCCGATCTGCTCGCCGCCTTGGCCCCCTTTTGATTGGGGCAGCTTGCGCCGCCCTGCTGCTGGGGCCGGGGGCTGTACTGGCGGTGCGATCGCCCGCAGCGATCGCCCAGACCGCCCAGACCGGTTACCCCCAGCGCCTTGACCCCACTATTAATGACTACGGCGGTATTTTGCTGCCTGCCGACAAAGCCCGACTGCGGGAGCTGCTGGAGCAGCTGCGGGCTACCAACGGCATTGAGGCGGTGGTGGTGACGGTGCCCTCGACCGGGATGTATGGCACGGGCGATCGCAGTTTTGAGGCCTTTGCCACTAGTCTCTTTAACACCTGGGGCCTGGGCGATGCCCAGCGCAACGACGGCGTGCTGGTGCTGTTTTCGGAAGGTGATCGGACGGTGCGCATTGAGCTGGGCCGAGGCTACAGCCGCGCCTACGACGCCCGCATGCAGCTGGTGATCGACGAATACATGCTGCCCCGTTTCCGCGAGTCTAACTATAGCGCTGGGCTATATAACGGTAGCCAGGCAATGATTCGCCAGCTCACTGGCCCACCCCCTTCTACCCTGGAAAGTCTGCCGAGGCAGGGATTGATGGCTGGGGCGGGGGCGCTGGTTTTGGGCGGCGGTGCGATCGCGGCTTTTAAGCTACTGCGCAACCTCTGGCGACCCAAGTGCGAGCTGTGCCAAGTGCAAATGACCAACCTGAGCGAAACCGCCGCCAAAGCCCACCTCGATGCGGGGCAAATTCTAGAGCTGGAGCTGAAATCAGTGTTCCATAGCGTTTTAGAGTGCCCCCAGTGCCGTAAACACACCAACCGACAATTCGCTAACCCGATTAGCTCCTTTAGCGCCTGCCCCAGCTGCCGCTTTAAAACCCTCCAAACCGTGAAACAGACCACTGTGAGGGCGGCCACCTACAGCTCATCGGGGGAGGCGATCGCCGAGCGCTGCTGCCGCCATTGCAACCACACCGATGAGAAAACCGTGCACCTGCCTCGACTGGAGCGCAGTTCTTCTAGCCACAGCTCATCTGGCAGCAGCAGCTCATCCGGCGGCGGTAGCTCGTCGAGCGGCGGCGGCAGCTCGTCGGGAGGTGGGGCCAGTGGTGGCTGGTAAATCTGGGCCTGCCGGTTGAGCAATTGCAAAGAAAGCCCTGGGGCTGAGATAAATCGCCTGCATTCCGTGGAACACTGAAACACACAGGGGAATGCATTCTACGGTTGGTTATGAGTCTTTGTATAAACCCGGTTTGCCCGCAGCCCAACCATCCTGACAACGGGGGGAGGGATGCTTGCGCTACCTGTGGATCTGCCCTGGTATTGCAGGGGCGCTATCGGGTGATGCGTTTGATCAGCAGCGATAGCGGCTTTGGCCGGGTGTACGAGGCCTACGAGCGCAATATTCCCAAAATTCTTAAGGTGCTTAAAGAGGGCTACAACGCCAACGCCAAGGTGGTCGAGCTGTTTCGCCGCGAGGCCCAGGTGCTCAGCCAGCTCAACCATCCAGGGGTGCCCCGAGTCGAGACCGAGGGCTATTTTCTGCACTACCCCGCTGGCAGCACCGAGCCGTCGCACTGCCTGGTGATGGAAAAGATCGATGGCCCCAACCTCAAGCAGTGGATGGTGCAGCAGGGCAACCACCCGATCAGCGAAAAGCAGGCCATGCTGTGGATGACCCAGCTAACTGATGTGCTGGATCTGGTTCATGGGCACAACTACTTTCACCGCGACATCAAGCCCGAGAATATTATGCTGCGCCCGTCGGGGCAGCTGGTGCTGGTCGATTTTGGGGCCGCCCGCGAGGTGACCCAGACCTACATGGCTAACCTGGGCGACAGCGGCATTACCACGGTGAGTTCGGCGGGCTACACGCCCCCCGAGCAAGAGCAGGGTCAGGCGGTGCCCCAGTCAGACTTCTATGCCTTAGGCCGCACGCTGATCTATCTCATGACGGCTAAGCTGCCCAACGACTCAGCCATCTATAACTCTCGCACCAATGCCTTTTTATGGCGGTCTTTGGCCCCGCAAATTTCAGCTCCCCTGGCTGATTTGGTCGACGACCTGATTGCCCCAGCGGCGGCCAATCGGCCCCAGACAACGGCATCGATTTTAGAACGCCTGGCGCAAGTGCGGTCGCGTCAAGTCTCTAGGCTACCCCCCCAAGCAGCCAGTGCTGAATCCTGGGTTGAGACTACCCTCAACCCCAGCGAGGGCAAAACCCAATCCGACCCTGTCCGCAGCTTTTTGCCCCCTTGGTTTGATCGGCGCCCCTGGCTGCTGGCAGGGCTAACCGGGCTGGCACTGGCGGTGCCCTTAGGCTGGTATGCCTTGACTCGCCCCCTCACCGAATCGGTGTCAGAAATGGCGGTGACAGAGACCGTGCCCCAGATTACCGTGCAGCCCTTGGGCACTCTAGCGGGGCACACCGCCGACGTGCTGGCCATGATGCTGCTTAAGGATGGTCGCACCCTAGTAACCGCCAGCTCTGATCAGACCGTGCGATTTTGGGATTTAGAAGAGGAGCGTGCCCTCCGCATTCTCCGCGACCACACCAATGTGGTCAAAGCCCTGGCGATGACCACTGACCAAGAAATTTTGATCACCGCTGGAGATGATCGCACGATTCGGTTTTGGGCTATGGCCGACGGCCAACCTCGGGCCACTATTGTGGATGCACACCCGCTGCCGATTAACGCCCTAGAGGTGAGCAACAATGGTCGACTGCTGATCAGTGCCGACAGCGGTGGCAACATTTATTTCTGGGACTTGACCGACCAGAATAGCCGCCGGATCGATCCACAGAATCTTGAGAACGTTGCACCCAGTCTTGCGCTTCAGGCCGATGGCACCGTCAACGATCTGCGGTTTACCCGCGACGACAGTTATTTGGTCAGCGGCGGTAAAAGTCTTCAGGTGTGGACGATGAACGATCTTAGTCAGCCGATTACATTAGAAGGCCATGAGCCACTAACTTTCATCAACCGGCTTGATATTAGCGAAGACAACCTCACTCTGGTCAGCGCGTCGAGCGACCAAACTGTGAGGCTGTGGAACATGGTCGACCAAAACCCCAAAGCCATTCTCAGGGGCCACCAGAGCTACGTCAACGATGTCAGAATCGACGGCTCGCGCCTGTGGAGTTCTGACGCAGCCCAGACCATTCGCGTCTGGGATTTAAAGGAAAATAGACATGTTGAAACCCTAACTGGCTTTGATACCGACATTTGGCGCTTTGCGGTGCAGCCCAATGGGCACATCATCACTATTGGGGGTACCGAGCATGTGCTGGCGCGATGGAACCTGCCCGCTGAGACAGAGAATTAGGGTTAATTGAGGAAAATTAGCGGGGCAGAACGCTGCCGCTAGCGAGCAGGGGAGAGCGCCTTGCGCTGGTTGATGTCGAAGCGATCGCCGTGGGCTAGCAAATGCAGGTGCAGCCCGTGAATGCTGAGGGGATCGGCGGCGGTGATATCTGGCTCGTTGGTGTGGGTCATGGGGCCCGGGTCGACCACGGCAATCACGCCCTTGCCGATCACCTGAAAGCTACCGTCGCCTTCGAACAGGGCGCAGGTGTCTTCGTCAATGCCCAGACCGAGGCGGTTGGGCTGCATGGCCATGGCGCTCAGCAACCGAGCCATGCGGTTGCGGTTGTGAAAGTGCTGATCGACCACCACCTCGGGCACAAAACCGAGGCCAATGGCCATATCCACCAGCGAGCGGTTGGGCGACTCGCCGCTGCCGCCGCCGGCAATCATGTGGTGGCCCATGACGGCGGCCCCGGCGCTGGTGCCCGCCAGGGTGATCTCGCCCAGCTGCGCCCGCTGGCGAACCAGATCAATTAAAGGGGTGTCGGCCAGCAGCCCGCACAGGCGCACCTGGTCACCGCCGGTGATAAATACTCCGGTGCAGGGTTCGACGACCGTCTTCCAGTTGGGGTCTTCGCCCTGGGTGCGATCGCGAATATCCATCACCACCGTCTCGGGGGCACCCATCTCGGCAAAAATCTGCTTGTAACGGGCCGAAATCGCCTCCGGATCCCGCGACGCGCAGGGAATAATGCCAATGCGGGCCGCCGTCCCCCCAGAGCGCTCAAAAAAGGCGTGCAAAATTTCTTTGCCGTGGACTTTATCTTCTGCGCCGCCGATGGCCAGAATAGCGTGGTGCTTAACGGAAGACATGGGCCGCTCTACAAAGGGACGAGAATTGCTACCTAGACTCGATTACTGCATGATAGAGAGCGTTATATACCAAGTCCAGCTTGAGATCTGTAGCTTTACGACCGGCAGAACTCCACTTCTGGACCTGGATGACGTTTACTCAACCCACCAGGTCTTCGGGCCTCAGCAGTCTAGGTTATGACAACTGGCATTTCGGGGGCTTCTCATCTGAGAGTAGATGTTGTCAGCCTGTTCCCAGACTTTTTTACCTCACCCCTGGAGTCAGGGCTGATTGGTAAAGCTCTGGCGCGCCAAATTGCAGCAATCTATCTTACCAATCCACGGGACTTTACAACGGACAAGCACCGCCGAGTAGACGACGAACCCTACGGCGGCGGGGTCGGCATGCTAATGAAGCCTGACCCCATCTTTGCGGCGGTAGAATCTCTGCCGGTGCTGCCCCGGCGCGAGGTGATCTTGCTTACCCCCCAGGGCGAAACCATGACCCAGGGGTTATTTCGAGAACTCGCGACCTGCGACCAACTGGTGCTAATCTGCGGCCACTACGAAGGCGTCGATGAGCGAGTCAGCCATCTGCTGACAAGGGAGGTCTCCCTGGGCGACTTTGTGCTCACCTGCGGTGAGATTCCGGCGCTGACGCTGATCAACGGCGTGGTGCGGCTGCTGCCCGGCACCGTAGGCAAAACCGACTCCCTGCGCTTCGAGAGCTTTGAGACGCCGCTGCTCGACTACCCCCAGTACACTCGCCCGGCCAGCTTTCGCGGCTGGGAGGTGCCCGAGGTGCTGCTGTCGGGCAATCATCAGGCGATCGCCCAGTGGCGGCGTGAGCAGCAGCTCGAGCGCACCCGAGAGCGGCGGCCTGATCTGTATGGGCGGTGGGTGGCTGAAGGGGATGAGTAGGGGAGTGGATAGGTAGGTGGGTGACCGTAGCGATTGTCTTGAAAGTCAATCAGAATTTTAGCTTTTCTTCTCTTGCGGCCCATCGCAGGGGTGTGTAGCCTAGGGCTAAGGCTAGGTAGACCGCGATCGCCCGTTGGGCTGGTCTTTGACCATCACACCTCCACATCACCCCCTTGCGCCTGTGATTGACGAACAACAGCTGATCCAAAAGCTCCAGCGCATTGAGCGGCTCCACTCAGGGGCCACCACCCCCGGTGAAAAAGAAGCCTCTGCGCAGGCGATCGCCCGTATTCGCCAGCGTCTAGAAGATGCCCAACAGGCCGATCCCCCCGTTGAGTATCGGTTTACCCTTAACGATATGTGGTCGCGCAAGCTATTCGTCGCCCTGCTGCGTCGCTACGGCATCAAGCCCTACCGCTACTATCGCCAGCGTTACACCACCGTCATGGCCAAGGTGCCCTGCACCTTTGTAGACGAAACCCTCTGGCCCGAGTTTGAAGAACTCGATGCCACCCTACGCAGCTACCTAGACGAAGTGACCAACCGGGTGGTTTCTGAAAGCGTGTTTGCCGACAGCTCCGAGGCCGTCGTGGTCGAAGAACCAAAGTCACTATCCTCCGGCAGTTAGCGGCATGATCGGTGTTACCGAAGGCAGTGCCGCCAAAATAGCATTGACCTGGTCGGTGTAAGCAGCCTCTGCCAGAGCTGGAGTGCTGTTGTCTACGGCCACAGATTCGCCAATTTCGACCCAAGAGCGGCAGCCGCTGTAGCCCGCGTGACGGTGCAGCACCAGCGGCGACTCTAGCCGATGTGCCCGCAGCAGCAGCCCGTAGAGGGGGCGATCGGGCTGCCAGCTCAGCCGCTCTTTCACAAATTGCTCATTCCACACCAGGTGGGGCAGCAGGGCAGCGACCTCTGCTGCGGCGGTGATGGGGAGGGCGTGGGTGATCGTGGCCCAGCCCTCAAAGCGCACTTGGTCAGCGGCAGCGGCACATGCTTCGGTATACGAGGCTTCTGCAAGCAAGGCCCGAAATTCATCTATTAGATCTAGATCGGTTTTTTGGTGCTCTAGCGTGGGCAGCAGCAGCACCTGCCGCGCCGCCAACGAGAATTGGCCCTTAGGCTCACGAATGCCGCCCTTGCGCAGCAGCAGAATGGTTTCCCCTTGCAGCAGGGCGGTGATAGCCACCTGCCACTCCTTTAAAACCCACGACACCATCGCGTTTGCCTCCGTTTTGCCGGGTCAAGGACTTGTGAAAATTTCTAAATTTGAGGAACTAGATATCTGCACCGCTAGGTCATCCCAATGGCTCAGTACCAGGCTAGCGCCTGCGACGGGCGATCGCCCCCAGGGTTCTGATACCGAAATAAACCCCGCCGCCTCGGCCTGCTCCGCTAGGGCAAAGTCGGCCCAGCTGTCGCCCACGATCAGGGTGTGCGCCACGGAGACCTGGAGGCGATCGCACAGCCCTCTCAACAGAGTTGGATCTGGCTTGGGCCGATCGGCTGGCCCCGTACCCTGCCACCCATGCACCCAGGGCATCAGGTCGTAGTAGCTGAGAAATTCCTCTACGTAGGCCGGGCTATCGGACGACAGCACCCCGATTTTAAGCGGGCTTTGATGCAGCCGTTTTAGCATGGCCGCTGTGCCGGCAAAGGGCGGGGTCTGGGCCGCCTTGCCGTTGCGCGCTGCATTCACCGCCGCAAAGCATTCTGCCACCAGATCCTTGGCTTTCTCGGCGGGATAACCCGCCTGCACCAGCACGGCTACGGCCCCCTGCCGATTGGCCTCGCGGGTGCCCGCCGCCATCAGCCCATCGGGGTCAATGCCGCTGGCCGTCACCCCAAAGCAGTCCAGCAGAGTGCGAACCAGTGTATCCCCGGCCCCCACTGCCGCCGCGCAGGCCTCGGCGCGGGCGATCGCCGTATGGTGCAGCAGCCGATGGGAGTTGGCCAGGGTGCCGTCCTTATCAAAGACAATCGCCTCTACATCCGCGATGAGATGCTGTCCGCAGTGAATCTGCACCATAACGAAGTACCCAATAACGATAGGAATTTTGCTGTACCAGGTTTGATCCCCCCAACTCCACGCGGTATCAGACCCATCATGTACCCCTCTTGGTAAGAGGGGCAGGGGGGGGATCCCTCGCCTATCCGCGCGTGCCTCACCCTCAGGCAACCATTCCCTGACAAACATCCTTGGGATCGCGGCTCTCAAAAATTTCGTTTCCAGCTCACCCACTATCCTAGATAATGGGAAGGTTTTGAAATTTGAAATTACAAGCAGTTCACTATGCGCACCCACTACTGCGGCACCCTGCGGGCCAGCGACATTGGCAGCACCGTTACCCTCTTCGGCTGGGTTGATCGCCGCCGCGACCACGGTGGGGTAATTTTTATCGACCTGCGCGATCGCACTGGTGTCATCCAAATCGTCAGCGACCCCGAGCGTACCCCCGCCTCCTATCCCCAGGCCGACCCGCTGCGCAACGAGTACGTGGTCAAAATTCAGGGCCGGGTGAGCCAGCGCCAGGAGGGTGCCATCAACCCCAAGCTGCCCACTGGGGAAGTGGAAATCTACGCCGACACCATTCAGCTACTGAACGCGGTCCGCAAGCCGCTGCCGTTCCAAGTGTCTACCGCCGATTCAGAAACCGTGCGGGAAGACCTACGGCTGCGCTATCGGTATTTGGATCTGCGGCGCGATCGCATGGCCCAAAACCTGCGCATTCGCCACGAAGTCACCAAAGCCATTCGCCGCTTTCTCGAAGACCAGGAGGGCTTCTACGAAGTCGAAACCCCCATTCTCACCCGCTCCACCCCTGAGGGGGCACGCGATTACCTGGTGCCGTCGCGGGTCAACCCTAGTGAGTTTTACGCCCTGCCCCAGTCGCCCCAGCTGTTTAAGCAGTTGCTGATGGTGTCGGGGGTTGATCGCTACTACCAGATCGCCCGCTGCTTCCGCGACGAGGATTTGCGGGCCGATCGCCAGCCCGAGTTCACCCAGCTCGACATGGAAATGAGCTTCATGACCCAGGACGAGATCCTGGCTCTGAACGAAGCTCTGGTGGCCCACATTTTCAAAGAAGTGAAGGGCGTTGAGATTCCCCGCCCCTTCCCTCGGCTGACCTACGCCGAGGCGATGGATCGCTACGGCAGCGACAAGCCCGACACTCGCTACGGTCTAGAGCTGGTGGATGCGTCTGACCTGGTACGCGACTGCGGCTTTAAGGTGTTTTCCGGTGCGGTGGCCGACGGCGGCATCGTCAAGGTGCTGCCCATCCCCAACGGCAACGACCAGATCTCCAACGTGCGGATCAAGCCCGGCGGCGACGTATTCAAAATCGCGGCGGAGGCCGGAGCCAAGGGTTTGGCCTACGTGCGGGTTAGAGCCGATGGCGCGGTGGATACGATTGGGGCGATCAAAGACAACCTCGGCCCCGATCAAATGGCAGAACTGCTGCGCCGCACCAACGCCACCGAGGGTACCCTGCTGCTGTTTGGGGCGGGGCCGACCGACATTGTTAACGCCACGCTGGATCGGGTGCGCCAGGCGATCGCCAAAGAAATGGATCTAATCCCCGAAGGCACCTTCAACCTGCTGTGGGTCACCGATTTCCCCATGTTTGAGTGGAACGCCGACCAGCAGCGCCTCGAAGCCCTGCACCACCCTTTCACCGCGCCTAACCCTGAAGATGTGGACGACCTCAAGACAGCCCGAGCGATCGCCTACGACATCGTGCTCAACGGCTATGAGATCGGCGGCGGCAGCCTGCGGATCTACCAGCCCGAGGTGCAGAGCCAGGTGTTTGAAACCATTGGCCTGTCTACAGAAGAAGCCAACGACAAGTTTGGCTTTTTGATCGAGGCCTTTGAGTACGGCACCCCGCCCCACGGCGGCATTGCCTACGGGCTAGACCGCATCGTCATGCTGCTGGCGGGCGAGGAGTCGATCAGGGATGCGATCGCCTTCCCCAAGACCCAGCAGGCCCGCTGTCTGCTCACCCAGGCTCCCTCTGGGGTGGACGAGGCTCAGTTGAAAGAGCTGGCGATCGCCTCTACCTACGACCCCGAGGTGGACGAGTAGAATTGGAGTTGGGGATGGGTCACAAATTAATCTCCTACTGGTGGGCGGTGCCCACCCTACGGTTGCCTAGGGTTGTTGATGGTTGCCACTAAGCTTTCTTTAGCGGATTTTCTGAGTCTGGAAACAGACTCAAATGCCCTTTGCGAATTTGTGGATGGGGAGATTGTGGAGATGCCGCCAGAGAGCGAAGAAAATGTAGTTATTGGCGGCTATTTAGTTGCTCAATTCTTCAAGGTTCTGCCCTTCGAGCAAGTGCGGCAGGGCAAAACTGAACTCATCGTTGCTGGACGTGTGCGGATTCCAGATTTCATGGTGCTTAGCGAAGCGCTAGTGACCGCTTTGGACGGTAGCTCCCGCAGCACCATTACCGAAGACATGCCAGCCCCGCTGCTGGTGGTGGAGGTGGTTTCTCCTGGCAAAACCAACGAAGATCGCGACTATCGCTACAAGCGCTCTGAGTATGCGGCGCGGGGGGTGGCTGAATATTGGATTGTAGACCCGGCAGGGGCGAAGGTAACGGTACTGACCCTGGTAGATGGGCTATATGAAGTCCAAGAGCTACAGGGGGAAGCAGTGTTACAATCGCCCCAGTTTCCAGATCTAAGGCTTACTGTGATTAAGGTGCTCTCTCCAAAAAGCTGATATGTTGCCTATATGCGGGTTGATGATCCAAGAAACCGAGTTTTTGATGGCTTTGTAGCAGGCTATGGCTGCGGCTTAAAAACCCGGTTTCTAGATACCGATGCACCGATTGCTAAAGTTACACAGCAACTGTCTCAGCCTTGGCCTGCTTACGCCGACGCAGCACACCAACCCCCATGCCAATTAAGCCAGGCAGTAGGGCCGGGGTAGGCACCGCTGTGGTGTCAGAGATCGATACACCAGAGTTCGTATATCCATAGTATGAATACCTATAGGAGGAGTCATACTGGGAAGCCCTGGCGTTGGAGCCAGAACCCGGAGTGCCGTAGTAGTTCTGATCGTAGACGTAGCTGTAGAAGGAACTCCATACAGAGTTTAAGGACTCAGAGGCGGAGACACCGGTTTGCTTGAGCTCATAGTCCGTATTAGAGTCAAAATCTGAGTCGATGTCCCACCAGGAGATAGCGTCATTATTGTCTAGATTATCAAAGACATGGGTGATGGCCCCCGACTTGAACACCAGACTAAGCAGTGGCGCAACGCTATACAGGTAGCGATCATAACCATAATAAGAGTAATCGGTGGTCGTAATGCTGTCGCTGTCGTAGGTGTAATCGGCGGTAAAGGCATCCCCTCCATTTAAGCCGCCACTGGTATAATTATTATTCCAGATACCGCTGACTTGGCCGCTGATAGTGGCGGCTTGGGCACCAGGGGCAACAAGTGTGCTCAGAGTGGCGATCGCTGCAACCGAGAGACTTTTGAGCGCAACCCCGGCGGAAACCGAGGGCTTAGAGATAGAAAAAGTAAACATTGCCATAAAACTCACTAACTTGAAAAAAAGGTGAACAAAACTGGTAGAGTTTGCCCGGAAGTGCGGTAATTGGCAGATGCAAGATGGCAGAGTAGTCCTAGTAAACGCGTGCCATTCATTTAAACCTGGGTACTTACCCAAAAAGGTGTAGCTGTCGGAATCGGAACGGCGCACTTGAGCCAGTTTTATTACTTCCCTCCGTGAAAAGCCAGGGTTTATACGTAGATTTGCTGAAATTTTATACAAACGACAGAGAATATGACCTGCGCGTATCCAATTTTTGCCGGTAGGTAGCTGCCGTGGCTTTACGTGTATCGTTGCAGATTCTAAAGCCCACTCGGACGGCATCGCCCTTGACTCACCACCAGGCGGTATAAAAACTTGCACCATGAACGGTATTTCGTGGCAACCTATGGGCTTATAAAGAGAGTCCATTGGAGCCGTGTGGTCGTTATGTTGCAGCAAAAAACAAGCGCCGTTAGCCAGCGATGGCACCCCCTCAGTCAGCCGGGGGGGCGCTGGCGCTACATTCCTTGGGTCAGCCTCGGTATTCTGGCCCTGCTTTGCCCTGCGGCCCTGGCCCAGGGGGCTGACACCGCCGATCTCCAGGTGGCCCTAGATACGGTGTGGGTGCTGGTAGCCGGGTTTCTGGTGTTCTTTATGAATGCCGGGTTTTGCATGCTAGAAACCGGATTTTGCCGCAGCAAAAACGCCGTCAACCTGCTGGCCAAAAATCTGATTGTATTTGGTCTTTCTACCCTGGCTTTTTGGGTGGTGGGCTTTGGCCTCATGTTTGGCGACGGCAACCCGCTGTTTGGCTTTTCGGGCTTTTTGCTGCAAGCGGCTGACAACAGCCCCGCCACGGGTGACACCTACCAGGGCAGCTTTAGCGCCCTCAACTGGGCGGGGGTGCCGCTGGAGGCCAAGTTTTTCTTTCAGCTCGCCTTTGCTGGCACCGCCGCCACCATTGTGTCGGGGGCGGTGGCTGAACGCATTAAGTTTCTGGCGTTCTTTATCTTTAGTCTGCTGCTGGTGGGGATCTCTTACCCCGTCACTGGCCATTGGGTGTGGGGCGGCGGCATGCTGGCTGGGCTGGGGTTCTACGACTTTGCTGGCTCTACGGTGGTGCACTCCGTGGGCGGCTGGGCAGCGCTAATTGGGGCGGTTTTGCTGGGGCCGCGCCGGGGGCGGTTTCAGGCTCGCCCGGTGGCGATGCCGGGGCACAATCTGAGCATTTCGGCCCTGGGCTGTCTGATTCTCTGGCTGGGCTGGTTTGGCTTTAACCCAGGCTCAACTATGGCCGCCGACCCCTTTGCCATTAGCCACATTGTGGTCACGACCAACATCGCCGCCGCCCTAGGGGGGCTGGCCGCCACCGTCACCTCGTGGATTTACCTGAGCAAGCCCGACCTGTCGATGATTATTAACGGCGTGCTGGCGGGGCTGGTCTCCGTAACGGCCTCCTGTGCCTACGTCAACCTGGGCAGTGCGGCGCTGATCGGCCTGGTGGCCGGAGTAATCGTGGTGTTTTCGGTCACCCTGCTCGATGCGCTCAAGATTGACGACCCCGTGGGGGCCGTTTCAGTCCACCTGGTATGCGGTATCTGGGGCACCATTGCCCTGGGGCTATTTAGCGTTACCCCAGGGGTTTACCCCTGGTATGCCGAGGGGGACGGTCCCCTGGCCGGGCTGTTGATGGGGGGCGGCATTCAGCAGCTGCTGGTGCAACTGCTAGGCATTCTGGCGGTGGGGACGTTTACGGTGGCCTTTAGCCTGGTGTGCTGGCTGGTCTTGCGGGCTACGGTGGGCATTCGGGTCAGTGAGGCTGAAGAAATCCAGGGGCTAGACCTGGGCGAGCACGCTATGGAAGCCTATCCAGAGTTTCAGGTAGGGCCTTAGAGGGTGATTGGGCTAGACAAAGTGGTACGGGGGGAGAGGCTCGCTGAGGATGAGGGTCCAGTGAGGGGAATGCGATCGCATCTCCTCTATCCACTGCGGTAGCGTATGGTCGTCTCGATCAACTAGCACGTAGATGCGGGCTTCCCCGGCGGGCGCCTCGCTCTCGATGCTGTCGCCGTAGTCGCTGTAAAGGCGATCCAACAGCTGGGCTAGCTCGGCCTGCTGCTGCTCTTGGGCAGCGGTTTGGTCTTGAAGGCGCTGTTTTTTGGCCAAAAAATACTCGCGCCCGGTCAACCCCTCCGCCAGGGGGGGCGCTGCCACCTCTGCGGCAATGAGTTTGACTTGATATTCAGCCTTAGGGGCCAAAATCTTGAGCTTGGCAGTATAGTCTGCCTCCTGGCTAATCAGGTGCTCTCTAAGGTGCTTGATCGAGGCAATCTGGGTGCCAAAACGCAGAGGCAGCAGGGGCGTGTGCTGAAACAATTCGCAGATGACGCGATCGTGGCTGAGCACGGCGTTGAGCAGGCGAGGTTCATCGGTTTGCAGGGCCGCCAAATCGACGCCCGTTTCAACTACGGCGGCGACATTATTTACGGCAATGATCTGGGTCGGCTCTGCCAGCCCCAGGGGTAACACGAGGGGTTGGGCAGGTCGGGGGCAAATGCTGTAGAGGTAGATTGGCCCTAAAGTCAGCTCTGGAGACACGATATCAAACGCCCTGTATGCGCCGTGGTTCGATCTCACTCTAGGCGATCTCGCCCTGGTCGCGTAGCTGTGCGCCAAAGAAACAGAGCCAGAGCCCTAGTCCTTGACCAAGCTGACTGTGAGAGGGGGCAGGGAAGGGTACACGGTTTAAGGTATACGGTCTGCCTGAAACCTGAAACCTGAAACCGTACACCCCACCCCCTGGCCACCTTCAGCCTGGCAGTCTAAAGTCTATTTGCCTAGATTTATAGCGTTGTCTGGAGAGTAAAGCACCAGTCTAGAGTGAGCTGCCCCGGCTGGCAGCCTGCCTCGGCGTCGAGCCGGTGCAGGTGAATAGGGGTGCCCTGGCCCAGGGCGGCGATCGCCGGACTGTAGGTCGCTAGATCTTGGTCAATGAGCCAGGTCAGATCGGCCACGGTGAGGGGGGTCGCCCAGGGGGCGTCGACAATCTCTACAACGGCCTGGGGCGGTAGGGCCTGAGGGCGGGTGGGCAAGAGTCGCCCCCGGCTGAGGTCAACGATCCAACTGCGCTGGGCGGTGGTGAGCTGCATCAGCGGTCGCAGAGACAGGCTGCCCTGCTGCCAGCTCAGACTGGGGGCCAACACCTGGGCTGAGATCCCGCCCATTAGCTGCATCACCCGCTCTGAGCTTTGGGCCAGGTACCAGCGCAGCCGGGGCCACACATCGGCCACCAGCACCGGCTCGTGTACAAAGGTGTGGCGAAACAGGCCGTTGGCCCCCTGCACCAGTTCGGTGGCGGCGTAGGTGACCCGGTTACACAGATCTTCTCGCTGCAGCAGCGGCTCGGGCGCACTGTCGCGCTGGCCCGGCACCATGTGGGGCAGATGCCGGGCCACCACCTGCTGAGCGCAGGTGCTCAGAAAGGCTTGAATCCAGCTTTCGTCGGTAAAGGTGAGCCAGTCGCCCAAGACCCCGGCGGTGGCGTCACCGGGGCCTTCGATCAACGTGTTCGCAAAGTCATCCAGAGTAAAGCCTGAGGCCGTCACCACGGCGCTCTGGTTACCCCCCGGCGGCAGATAGAGCGCATCGGGTACAGTGTCGCTGGCCTCCGAGTAGGGCTGGGGCGGGCTCTGGGATTCCATCTCAGCCAGATGCAGGCGCAGGTGCAGGCTGGCAGGCTGCCAGGGCTGGAAGGGCCGCAAAATTTCGATTGGGCAGCCGTCGCTCTGGAGGGCGGTTAGCCTGGGCTGGGTGTAGGCCACCAGTTCAGCCATGCGCCTGAGCAAAGCGCCGCAGGGTATGGACTGGCTGTCTAGGTCATTTTCTAACAGGCAAAGCTCGGCGGTCTCGGGCAGGTAGAGGGGTGGCACCGGGTCAGTTTGGGTGACTAGGTCGAGGGCGTAGCTAGCCTCGTCTAGGGTGAGCACGAGCACTGGCACCAGTCGCACCACCTGAACCGCCCCCTGGGCGCTGGTGCTATAGACCCGCGTCTGCACCCCTTCGATCAGGCGCATGATTTCATATCCGCCGCTGGCCAGCATCCACAGGAGCTGAGACACCAGGGCAGACAAGGGCATGAGCGTGCTAGGAGCGGGAGCCTGGGGCTGCCCCAGGTCGGCTAGGACCTCCAGCAGTTCTCCCGTTTCTTCGCTGAGGTAGAGGGCTAGGTGCTCTGGGGTTTGGGGCAGGTCGGCGGGCCAGCCGCCGGTGGGCGATCGCAGCGCCATGCTCTGCCCCACCAGCTGCTGTAGAGCCGCCGCCACCGTCGGCACCTGCTCCAGGGGCGGATGCGCAATCGCCAAGGAAGCCATGCGGCACACCGTATTACTGAGGGGCGAGGCCGTTGCGCTCGGTAGGCCCGTCGTTGCAGACGGCAACCAGGGGGTGAGAGAACGCACAGCGGATGAAACCATAGCAGCGGCCCGCGCAGGGAGTGAGGGATCTCCCTAGAGAGTGCCTATTTCAGCGGCAAAATCCACAGGGCGTTGCAAATCTATGGGGCGCAGCGATGATCTACGAAGAAGGCACGAAGAAGGCACCGCTGCATTTTGGCTAGGTGAATTTGGCTTACCAGGCAACGTAGGGCAGTTGGGCCACCGTGCCGCGAATGGTGTCAGCATTGGCCACCAGCTGACCGCAGGCGTCCCAGGTGCCGGCTAAGAAGGCCTGACGCACACCCTCAGGCATGGTCACGGCGAACGATTGACCGCCGAAGGTTACGGTCTGAGCGGCTAGATCGAGAACGACTGCCGCCGTTGGGTTGGCCTCAAGAAAATCTTGGGCGCGGTTGACCACCTCCGAGGTCGCCGTCAGACAAGGAATACCGATCGCCACGCAGTTGCCAAAGAAAATTTCGGCAAAGCTCTCGCCCAGCACGGCCTTGATGCCCCAGCGGGCGATCGCCTGGGGGGCATGTTCGCGAGACGACCCGCAGCCAAAGTTACGGTTGACCACCAAAATGCTGGCGCTCTTGTACTGGGGCTGGTCAAAGGTGTGATCGCCGTTGAGAGCGGCGCGATCGTCGGCAAACACCTGCTCCCCCAGCCCGTCAAAGGTCACGCACTTAAGAAACCGAGCCGGAATGATGCGATCGGTGTCGATATCGTTCCCTTTGATCGGGATGCCGGTGCCGGTGATCTGTTCTATCTGCGCCACTGCGATCGCTCCTTACCCTTAACCAATAGGCGACCCAACCCTAGGGGGCCGCTCATTTATAGTAGCGTCTGACCGTCCCCCAGCCGCGTCCAGGGCTGTGCTGTGGGTGCTTGCCAAATCTGTAGCCCCAGAGAATCCTGTTTTCCACCGCTGTGAGAGCAGCCATTAACCAAACCATAAACTTTGGTATCATCCCTGGGCATTCGCAAACCAGAGGAGTATCTTAATAGATAAGGAAGTGAATCGCCGGATACAAACAGTGGTTTCTTCCCTAACAGATCGAATAGTTCAGTCCTGTTAAATAGGAGGTACGTTATCGATTTAACGTCTGAATCTATCTCGTCAAAGATCAGCAGCACTTTACTCGGTTGTTGATATTTCCTCTCTGTAACTGATAGAGAGCTCTGCAAGAAATGCCCAGAGACGCTATAAACCCCACGCGATGGTTTCTTCACGACGGCATTGAAGCATCTCTATTTAATCGGAACCCTCTTGAGGAAAGCTCTCAAGTAAGCCAGTCAAAGTGTTGCTGATTCCAAATTGTTTTCAAGGTGATTTGTCTAAGCAGTTTGTCTAAGGAGATTTCCTCTACGGCAACATGTCTAGTTGCAGCCCAAAACATAGAATTCCCTGGCGGTGCTACTGCCAGGGAATTCTATGTTTTGGGCTAACCGTCTTCGCTTAATTAGAGGAGTGCAATTATATTGCCCAGGTCGAATACAGGGCGATCGCCCCGAGGAAGTACGCTAGCCTTTGAGCAGCTCTGTCTTTTTTAACCGCAGCCCATGCCCCCGGCCCCCGACTCTAACCCCAAACCCGGCCACCTCTACCTGGTGGGTACCCCCCTGGGCAACCTCGAAGATATGACATTTCGGGCGGTGCGAATGTTACAGTCAGTCGATCTAATCGCCGCCGAAGACACTCGCCACACGGGCAAGCTGCTGGCGCATTTTCAGATCACTACGCCCCAGATTAGCTACCACGAGCACAACCGCCACAGCCGCATAGCTGAGGTGCTGCACCACCTACAAGAGCGGCAGCATGCGGTGGCATTGGTCAGCGATGCGGGCATGCCGGGCATCTCCGACCCTGGCTACGAACTGGTGGCGGCCTGCGTCGAGGCCCAAATTCCGGTGGTGCCGATTCCGGGGCCGACGGCAGCAATGACGGCGCTCTGTGTGTCCGGGCTGCCAAGTGATCGCTTTGTCTTCGAGGGGTTCTTGCCGCTCAAAGGCAAAGAGCGCACTGCGCGGCTAGAGGCGATCGCCCGCGAAGAGCGCACCCTGGTGCTCTACGAAGCGCCCCACAAGTTGATCAAAACCCTAGAGGATGTGGTCGTGGCGCTGGGGGGCGATCGCCCTGTCACTCTAGGCCGCGAACTCACCAAGCGATTTGAAGAATTTTGGCGCGGTACCCTGGGTGATGCCCTATCGCACTACCAAAGCGAAGCACCCAAGGGCGAATTCACTGTTGTTATTCAAGGCGCGACCCCAGTTGCGCCCGTGCTGTCACCTGAAGCCCTTCGGGCAGAGCTAGAACAGCTGCTGCGCCAGGGTATGTCGCGGGCCGATGCCAGTCGCCAGCTGGCTAAAACGACCGGCCAACCCAAAAAGACGATCTATCAGCTTTCCCTCAGTATTGATAGCAATGGCTTGCCAAGCTAGCGGCTGGATATGACATTGCAGACCGTGATCGCCCATCGCAGAGCCGTGATATACCATTGCCGGCCGGTGACAGTCCGTGCTCTGGCATTGCCACGGCAAACTTTGCCCCCAGCAGGCTGCCCAGCAAAAAGGCAACATGGTGCGTATCAAACATTACGTTCCTCCGCTTATCTCTCTCCATTGGCTGTGAAATCTCACTCCCATAGTCGATGCCGTCTAAACAGCCAGTGCCTATTGTTGGTTGTATAGAGTTCAGCAGGGTTAGCTGTCACAGATAGCTTTGTTGAGCCAAGGTTTTTAAGCATAGAGAGCCATCAACATGAACCCTAACGAAAGAATTGACCGCGATCGCTATCCCGATGGTCGTGATCCCAATGTTGAGCACGAACCCAATCCCGACAGCAATCCTGACCCGATTACTGGAGAGGAGGGCGCTCACCCCGTAGGTACCGGTATTGGTGCAGCAGGCGCAGGCACGATCGGCACTGCCGTGGGTGTTGCAGTAGGCGGCCCCATAGGCGGCGCGGTTGGCGCTGTGATTGGCTCTGTAGCCGGTGGTCTGCTCGGCAAGGGCGTGTCAGAAACCATCGACCCCAGTGTGGAAGATGAATACTGGCGCCACAGCTATGCCACTCGTCCCTACGTCGAGCCTGATCACACCTACGAAGACTACAGCCCTGCCTATCGCACCGGCTATGAAGGCTACTCGACCTACGCCAAAGATGGGCTGACTTATCAAGATGCAGAACCCCATCTGAGAACTCGCTATGAGCAAGAGTATGGCTCTAGCCGCCTGGGCTGGGATAAAGCTCGCCCCGCCAGCCAAGATGCCTGGCATCGGCTTGAGCACGGCTCCACTGCTACTGATAGCGATATGCGATAGGTCTTTAGGCGCTGGGTTTTAGGTGCTAGGTTTCAGGTTCTACCTGCTGTAGGGTGGGCACTGCCCATCATTGAGGAAACTATTTTCTAGACAGTGCCTAGGGCTGAGGCCCATCTCACAACTCAGCGGTTTTGTCGCCTAGTCTAAATAGGTTTGCAAGAGCCGCCTTACCGCCGCCACCGAAGCCAACGATGCTGTCTCGGTGGCGGCGTAGTATTCGGTGGTAGGAATTTGCAGCGTGGTGCCCGTTACCGCTCCGTTGGTGGCGGCGGTGAGGCCGCCCATCTCGGTACGCCCGAGGGAATAGGGCTTGGGGAGGGTCTCGTTGGGGCCAGTGCACAGCAGCCCATGGCGATCAATATGGGCCGACAGTATCAGGTCGTGAGGGCGGCGGCCCTAGGCCACCAGTACCCCATGGTAGTAGCTGACCTTAGCACCCACTTCGTCTAGCTCGCGGCGCAGCACCCGAAAAAATGAGTCTTCGCTGCCCACCACGGCGGGCTCACGAACTAAGAACTAAAGGATTTCGAAAAAGTCGGCCAACCCTTCGAGGGGCACCGGGTCAGCGGCCAAAACTCTCTGGGCCGTGGCCACCGGGCCGAGGAGTTGGTCAACAACCAGGTTCAGTGGGCTCATGGGACAGGGGCCTGCCAGAAGTTTGTCTGCGACGCTAAAAACGTGACTGTAAATGTTGAGTCGAAGCGATAGTCAACGACTGGCCAAAGGCTAATGCCTACGGAGTAAACGCGATCGCTATTCTTATGTATCCCCAAACATTATTCGCATTCCAGAACACTACCTCGAAGCGCAGTGACGTTTGGTGAAGCCCAATACAGAACAGCCAGATGACATTTTTTTGCGATCGCGCAATCCTGCAAACCCCAGTGGAGAACCGGAGTATAATAAAACGTATCGCTCTTTACCTTCCCTGCCCCGTGGATTTGTCTGCTAAAAGTGAATATGCTCTGCTGGCTCTGCTGGAGCTTAGCCCCCACTTTGCCAGCGGCGAGCCGCTGCAAATTCGGCAGATTGCCAGTCAGCAAAATATTCCTGATCGCTACCTTGAGCAGCTGCTGGCTACCCTGCGTCGGGCGGGCCTAGTCAAAAGCCTGCGGGGCGCTCGGGGCGGCTATTTGCTGGCCCGTGACCCGTGGAAGATTACCCTCTATGATGTGGTGAGCTGCATTGAAGGGTTTGAGGCTCAGGCCGACCCGGCTCAATCGTCTCCCACTCCAGAGACGCTGGTCATTCAAGCGGTATGGGGTGAGGCCCGCCAGGCGGCCGAAACTGTGCTGCAAAAATGCACCCTGCAAGACCTGGTAGAGCGGCGGAACGTCCAGCAGCAAGTCGACATTATGTATTACATCTAGGTCAGGCCCATGCGAATTGCCGAAAACGTGACCCAGCTTATTGGTCGTACCCCCCTGGTGCAGCTCAACCGCATTCCCCAGGAGGCGGGTTGCCTGGCCCGGCTGGTGATCAAGCTCGAGGGGATGAACCCCTCCGCCTCGGTCAAAGACCGCATCGGCATCAACATGATCGAAGCCGCCGAGGCCGAGGGGCTAATCACCCCCGGCAAAACCACCCTGGTCGAGCCCACCTCGGGCAATACCGGCATTGCCCTAGCGATGGCGGCGGCGGCCAAGGGCTATCGCCTGATTCTCACCATGCCCGAAACTATGAGCTCAGAACGGCGGGCCATGCTTCGGGCCTACGGGGCCGAGCTAGAGCTAACGCCGGGGTCGGCGGGCATGTCGGGATGCATTCAGCGCGCCCAAGACATTCTTGATGCCCTGCCCGATGCCTACATGCTCCAGCAGTTTCGCAACCCGGCTAACCCCGATATACACCGTCGCACCACCGCCGAAGAGATCTGGGCCGACACCGATGGCCAGGTCGATATACTAGTGGCCGGGGTGGGCACGGGCGGCACCATTACCGGCGTGGCCGACGTGCTCAAGCAGCGCAAGCCAGGGTTCAAAGCCATTGCCGTCGAGCCGGTCAACAGCCCGGTACTCTCGGGGGGCCGCCCCGGCTCCCACAAGATCCAGGGCATTGGGGCGGGGTTTGTGCCCGAGGTGCTCGATGTCAGCCTGATCGATGAGGTGGTGCAGGTGACCGACGACGATGCGATCGCCTACGGTCGCCGCCTTGCCCGCGATGAGGGCCTGCTCTCGGGTATTTCCACCGGGGCCGCTGTGAAGGCGGCGGTGGATGTGGGCCGTCGCCCCGAGAACGAGGGCAAGCTGATTGTGATTATTCAGCCCAGCTTTGGCGAGCGCTACCTGAGTACGCCGCTGTTCCAAGACCCGGATCTGCTAACGTCACTGGCGTTGGGGTAGGGGCAGGGGCTGGGGCCGGGCTGGTCAAATTGGCAATGCGCCACTGTACAGATAATCACGGCCTCTTTGCCCTGGCTCGCCCTCCCCGCGTCCGGTGGAGTTCTGTAGAATGACAGGGTAAGAACCAACACGCTTTAGGGTTAGCTCTACAGATGGGCGCAGCGGTATCGATTAAAAACCTGAAAAAGTCCTACGGGGCGGTGACGGCGGTGCAGGATGTGTCGCTCACCATCGAACCGGGCGAAATTTTTGGCCTGCTGGGGCCAAACGGAGCGGGTAAAACCACCACCATTCGCTGCCTCTGCACCTTGGCCACCCCCGACAGCGGCACTCTAGAGGTGATGGGGGTTTCGGTGCTAGAGCAGCCCCGGTTAGTGCGCCAATACCTCGGCTACATTGCCCAAGAGGTGGCGATCGACAAGGTGCTCACCGGGCGCGAGCTGTTGCAGCTTCAGGCCGACATCTACCACATGCCCAAGGGCATCTCGGGTCGCCGCATTGACCAAATGATCGCCCTGCTAGAACTGGGGGAATGGGCCGACCAAAAGACGGGCACCTACTCCGGCGGCCTCAAGAAACGGCTAGACCTGGCCCTGGGGCTGCTGCACCAGCCCGAGATTTTGGTGCTAGATGAACCCACGGTGGGTTTGGATATTGAGACGCGATCGGCGGTGTGGGGTTTTCTGCGGCAGCTGCGGGCGGCGGGCACCACGGTGCTGATTACCAGCCACTATCTAGAAGAAGTAGACGCCCTGGCTGATCGCGTCGCCATTATCGACCGAGGCCGGGTGATCGCCTCGGGCACCCCCAGCGAGCTGAAGGATCGGATTGGGGGCGATCGCATCACCCTGCGCATTCGCGAATTTACCTCCGACGACGAGGCCGACCAGGCCCAGGCGATGCTGACCGAGCTGCCCTTTGTGCGCGAGGTGATCGTCAACTCTGCCCAGGGCAACTCGCTGAACTTGGTGGTTGACCGTCAGCCCGACGTGCTGCTGACGGTGCAGCAGGCCCTCAAAGCCGCCGACCTGCCCGTATTTGGCATTGCCCAGTCGCGCCCCAGCCTTGATGATGTCTACCTGGCCGCCACGGGCCGCACCCTGATGGATGCGGAGATGGCCGCTGTGGGCCAGCGCGACCTCAAGAAAGAAAAGAAACAGGCCATGAAGGGACGTTAGGATAACACCATGACCACCACCATTCCCACCCCGTCTCCCGCCCGCGAGGCTGCCCCCAGCCTCGAAAATTTAGAGCTCAAAGCCTGGAAGGCCGAGCTAGTCAAGTCTGAGGGTCTGGTTCCAGGGGCCTTTGTGCAAGAGACCCTGGCCATGACCCGGCGGCTGTTTATTCAGCTCCAGCGCCGCCCCTCTACCCTGGTGGCGGGGGTGATTCAGCCACTGATCTGGCTGGTGCTGTTTGGGGCGCTGTTTCAAAACGTGCCAGCGGGCCTGTTTGGCGAAAGCCGCAACTACGGACAGTTTTTGGGGGCGGGCATTATTGTGTTTACCGCCTTTGGCGGGGCGCTCAATGCCGGGCTGCCGGTGATGTTTGACCGCGAGTTTGGCTTTTTGAACCGATTTCTAGTCGCCCCCCTGGCCTCGCGCTACTCGATTGTGGTGGCTTCGGCGCTGTTTATCGCGGCCCTGAGCCTGGTGCAGACGGCGGCGATTGTGGGTGTCAGCGCGGTGCTGGGGGCGGGCCTGCCCAGTCTGTCGGGGCTGCTGCTGGTGCTGTTTATTGTGACCACCCTGGTGCTGGGGGTGACGGCCCTGAGCCTGGGGTTGACATTTGCGCTGCCCGGCCACATTGAGCTAATTGCGGTTATTTTTGTCACCAACCTGCCGCTGCTGTTTTCGAGCACTGCCCTGGTGCCCTTAGAGTTTATGCCCGGCTGGCTTCAGGTGGTGGCGAGCCTAAACCCGCTGACCTATGCGATTGAGCCGATTCGCTACGTCTATTTGCACCCGGTTTGGGGTCTGGGCAGCACGGTGCTGCAAACTCCTTTTGCGGCGGTGTCGCTGGGGGCTTGCCTGGCGGTGCTGGTGACTTTCTGCGGGCTGGCGCTGGGGCTAATTCAGCCGCTGCTGCGCCGCCGTATTGCCTAGGGGTTGGCTGCATGGGTCGAGCTGATCGAGCCAGTTGCAGAGCTGGTATAGGGGGGCAGCAGCCCGCGGGTTAGCCGCTACAATAGCCCTCATAGGCCGGACGTAATTTTTGGGCGATCGCAGAATTCTGCCCAAAGTGTCTATTTGTTGGTGCCTTACTTATCGATATCCTACTCACTGGTGTTCAGGAGTGCCCCATGGCTTACCCTAAAAGACTATCTCGCCCCTTAGCCGCTGCGATCTCGGCCATGGCTCTACTGGCCCCGGCAGCCCTGGCCCAGTCTACGACGGGCACCGACCCTGCCAACACACATCGAGTAGATGCCGCCGAGGGATTTGGCTCCAGCGATGCCAGCGGCGGTGTTTTTGGCGAGGGCGGTAACGCCTTTGACCTGATTCACCGCGTCACCCTGATGAATGGCACCACCATAGGCGACTTTAGCCGTCAGCACCGGGGCCGGATGAGCAGCGAAGCGGCCAACTTTCAAGCCCTGCGAGAAGCGGCCTTGCGCCGTCAAGCCCAGAGTGAAACGCTTGAGATCGTCCCCGATACTGGGGCAGAGTAGTCTACGGCTCCATAGCTGACTTGGCGCCCCCATAAAAAGCCGCTGCTGTGGTTCCAGTAGCGGCTTTTTGTTGTCTGTTGCTACAGCCCGCAGGTAAACAGCCGGGTGAGAAAGTAGTTGACCATCTTATCGCCGTAGGGTGAATCCCACCAGATAAACGGGTAGCAGCCCACGGGGTCATCGAGGTCGTAGCGGGCCTGATCGAGGGTTTTCCACTGGTCGTTTTGCCGCCAGCCCACCCGATCACCCAGGCGGTTGAGGGCGGCGGAGTCTTGGGCGATCACGCTCTCTAAGGTGCCGCCCACCGCCTTATAGAGCTGTAGCTGCATGCTAAAGCCAAACCGCCCGCCGGTATAGGTGATCCACAGCCGGTCTACCACCCGTAGCACGCTGCACGGAAATCTCAAAATCGCGTCGGGGGTTAGATCTTCACGATCAGGGGTGCCCGCCTCCTGCAAAATTACCCGCACGGTTTCTTCGTCGGCTTCTCGCAGCTTGCCGGTCTTGAGCAGCCGCTGGAGGGGTTGGTAACGCTCCACATCGGTGACCAGCGTCAGGGCATCTTCTAGGCGGGCAATGCGCTCGGTTAGCCCCTGCTGAATAAACCCTTCGAGTCTTGCTTCCAACCCTTCTAAGCGGGCTATTAACTCGTCCCGTTCCCCATCCATAGCGAACTGACCCCGTAGAAAGAATGTTAGCTAGAACTGCCCCCAGGCCGCCTCGCCACGGCAGCCCCATTGGGTGCTCTCAGGCTGGGTTATCTACCGACGCTATAGATTTTAGTACCGGGCTGCCCCCAACGACAGCCCTCAGCCCCTAGGCCAGGTTTTCTCCCTGGGCTCGCAGCGGCGCTACAGCCTCATCGACCTCAGATGCAGCACCGCTGCCGTTATCCAGACTGGCGGAGGTAATCGTGGGGGGTGCCCCAGGACCACCAAAAAACTGCTCCTCCAAGCCCTTCAGCACCACGTAGAGGACGGGTACCACCAGCAGACTGAGCACCGTTGCGGCCAGCAGACCGCCAAACACCGTGTAGCCCACCGACCAGCGGCTGGCGCTGCCCGCCCCGGTGGCCACCAGTAGCGGGAAGAACCCCACCAGCGACGAGATCGCGGTCATGATAATAGGTCGAAACCGCTGCTCGGCGGCGGCAATGGCGGCGGGCACTAGCCCCAGACCCTGGCTGCGGGCCTGGTTGGCAAACTCCACGATCAAAATGGCGTTTTTGCTGGCCAGGCCAATCAGCATCACCAGCCCCACCTGGGCGTAGATATTGAGATCTAGGCCGCGCAAGAACAAAAACACCAGCGCCCCCAGCACCGCCAGCGGCACCGTCAGCAAAATGATGATCGGGTCAACGTAGTTTTCGTACTGGGCGGCCAGCACCAAAAACACCACCAGCACCCCCAGGCCAAAGATAATCGTGGCCAGCCCGCCGGAGGCGATTTCTTCGCGGGCGGTGCCCTGCCAGGCTTGCCCCACCACCGGCAGCGCCGCTTGGGCGTGGGCCTCGGTCATAGCGGCAATCAGCTGGCCAGAGCTGGCCCCTGGAGCCGGCATGCCCTCTAGCTTGATGGCCCGCAGCAGGTTGAAGTGGTTGATGGTCGACGGCCCCACCACCTCGCTCAGGGTGGCCACCTCGCCCAGGGGCACCATGACGCCCTGGCGCGATCGCACGTAGATACTGTTAATATCCGACGGCTCGTTGCGGAAGGTCTGGTCGGCCTGCACGTAGACCCGGTAGTTGCGCCCGCCCGAGCTAAAGTCGTTGACGTAGCGAGACCCAAAGTAGGTGCCCACGGTGGTCAGAGCTTCGCCGATGTCGATGTCTAGCGCATTGAGGCGATCGCGGTTGATATCCACCTGCACCTGGGGCGAGCTGGCGGTGAACTGGGTAAACACCCCCATTGAGGCGGGCGACTGGTTGGCCAGCCCCATGATTTCGTAGGCGTTACCCAAAAACTCATCGATGCTCATCTGGTTGCCGCTGCGATCCAGCAGCTGCATCTCTAACGCCCCCGTGGGGCTAAAACCCGGCACTGGCGGGGCGTTAAAGGCAATCACCAGCGCCTCCTGAATATCCGAGAGGGCACCATTGACCTGGGGCAGCAGCCCCGCCACCGTCGAGGACTGGGCGCGGCGATCGGCCCAGGGGGCCAGAGTGGCGAAGAAAATCCCCCGATTTGGCGAGGGGCCATCAAAGCCAAACCCTGACAACATGAAGGTGCTCTCCACCTCTGGGAACTGGTTAATAATCGTGTCGGCCTGATCCATCACCTGCTTGGTGTACTCCAGCGACACCCCGTCGGGGGCCTGCACAATCCCTAGGAAGTAGCCCTGATCTTCCTCTGGCACAAAGCCCGTCGGCACCAGACGCAGCATGCCTACCATCAGCACCAGGCCCACCGCAAACACCATCAGTACGCCGTAGCGCAGGCGAATTAGCACCCGCACCAAGTCGTGATAGCGCTCCGTTACCCACCGCAGCACCTCGTTAAAGCGGTTAAAAAATCCTCCCAGAGGGCCACTGCGCAGCCCCGGGTTGGTGGGGCGCAGCAGCAGGGCCGACATGGCCGGAGAAAAGCTCAGGGCATTGAAAGTCGACACCACAATGGTGAAAGCAATGGTGAGGGCAAACTGCTGATAGATTTTGCCCGTGCTACCTGGAAAAAACGCCACCGGAATAAACACGGCCATCAGCACCAGAGAGGTAGCTACCACCGCCCCCGACAGATCCTGCATGGCATCGAGGGCCGCAAGCCGAGGCTTCATGCCCTGGTCGATCTTGGCGGCGATCGCTTCCACAATCACAATGGCATCGTCGACCACCACCCCCGAGGCCAAAATGCAGCCGAACAACGTGAGAGTGTTGATCGAAAAGCCAAACAACAGCAAAAATGCCATCGCCCCGATCAGCGATACCGGAATAGCGATCGCCGGCACAATGGTTGCTCGCCAGTCCTGCAAAAATATAAACAGAATCAGCAGCACCAAAAAGATCGCCAGCGCTAAAGTAGTCAACACCTCCTGGAGCGACACCTGCACAAAGTCGGTGGTGTCAAACACCAGCTCTGCCCGGTACCCCGGCGGAAAGCTACTCTGCAGCTCGGTCATGCGATCGCGCACCGCCTGAGCCACCTCCAAGGCATTGCTGCCCGGCAGCTGATACACCAGCAGGCCCGCCGCCAGTTTGCCCTGAGTCTTAGCATCAAAGCTATAGTTTTCGGCCCCCAGCTCGGCCCGGCCCACCTGCCGCAGTCGCACCAGGTTGCCGCCCTCACCCACCTTGATCACCAGGTTCTCAAACTCGCTCACCTCCTCCAGGCGACCGGGCAACCGCACGGTGTATTGGTAGGCCTGACCCGCATCGGTGGGAGGTGCTCCCACCGCGCCGCCCCCCACCTGCACATTTTGCTCCTGCAGCGCGGCCACCACATCTGCGGGGGTCAGCTCTTGACCTGCCAGGGCCGCCGGGTCGAGCCACAGGCGCATAGCGTAGCGTCCCGCCCCAAACACCTCCGCGCTTCCCACCCCGTCGATCTGCTTCATTTCATCGAGAATGAACAGGTCGGCGTAGTTGCTCAAAAACAGCGCGTCATAGCGGTCATCGTCGGTAAAAAACCGATACACCAGCAAAATGCTCGGCGACTGGGCATTTACCGTCACCCCCAGCTGGGTCACCTCCGGCGGCAGCGACGGCTCAGCTCGGGCCACCCGGTTCTGCACATCCACCTGGGCAATGTCTTTGTCGCGCCCCGGCTGAAACACCACGTTGATAGTGCTTTGGCCCGTGTTGGTGCTGCTGGAGGTGATAAATTCCATCCCCTCCACCCCGTTGATCTCCCGCTCAAGCACCGTGGTGACATTGCCCTCCACGGTTTCGGCGTCGGCCCCGGTGTAGTTGGCCGACACCTGAATCTGCAAGGGCGCAATTTCTGGCAATTGCTCAATGGGCAACAGCGGTATGGCCACCGCCCCCGCCAGCACAATCAGCAACGTACACACGGTGGTCAGCACCGGGCGACGAATAAAGGTATCGGCAATAGAGAACAGCGCCATGGGCGTTATACCAGAGCTTAGGGATCAAACTGCCGACAAAACAGCCCTGTCAGCGACGGATCAGCGGTCAATCTTAAGCGTTATCATCCAGCAACAACAGACCTAAAGCGGCGCTGTCGATGCCTGGGCTTCAGCATTGATGGGCAGCCCATCCTGCAGCTGAAGAATGTTGGTCACAACCACCTCATCGCCGGGCTGTAGACCATCAATCACCTGGTAATTGCCCCCCTGAATTTGGCCCAGCTGCACCGGGCGCTGGGAAGCCACCCGCAGAGTTTGGCCATCCTCCTGGGTCTCATCGGCGGCCACAAACACAAAACTCTGCCCGGCAATGCGGGTCACCGCCACCGTGGGCACCAGCAGGGTAGCGGTGGTGCTCCAGATCAGCCGCGCCCGCACAAACTGCCCATCCCGCAAATTGGCCGCCTCGTTGGGGAAGCGAGCTTTGACCAAAATCGACTGCCCAGCCCCATCTACCTCCGGCGAAATGAAGCTGAGACTCCCCGTCGCCAGCGGTTCTCCGGAGTCAGCGCTGAGCAGCTCCACCGGAGTGCCCAGCCGCAGTTGGCTGGCCCGAGTGGTGGGCACCTGAATGCGCAGAAACAGCTCGCTGTTTTGGGTGATAGTGCCCAGGGTATCGCCCACGTCTACAAAGTCACCCACCTTGAGCGAAATATCCCCTACAATGCCCGCCACCGGAGCCACCACCTGCCTAAAGCCCAAATCAGCCTGGCTGACATTTACCTGGGCCTGGCTCTGGTTAAAGGTCGAGAGCGCCTGCTGCAGCTGAGCCTGGGCCGCCCGCGCGCTGTCGACCGCCTGGCGCTGGGCGGCCTGGGCCACGGTGAGCTGGTTTTGGGCATTGTCTAAGTCTTGGCGGCTCAGCGCCCCCGCCTCTACCAGCCGCTCAGTGCGGCGAAACTCAACCAGGGCCAGTTCCACATCGGCCTGGGTGCGGGCCACCTCGGCCTGGGCGGCATCGACCTGGGCCTGGGCGGCATCGCGACCAAAGCCGGCGGCCTGGGCCGCAGACTGCGATGCCGACACCTCAGACTGAGTTTGGTCAGGGCTGAGCTGCACCACCGGCTGGCCTTGGCTAACCGCGCTACCAGAACTGATCAAGACCTGGGTGACTCGGCCAGCCACCTCAGGTTTCAGCTCAACTCGCTGCTCGGCCTGGAGGGAACCAACAAAATCAGAGCTTTCTTCAAAGGTGCCGGGCTGCAACTCCTGCACTCGGACCGACACCGCCTCAGGCCCCATGGCCCCTGGAGGCTGAGGTCGACCACAGGCTGACACAACCAATGACAGGGTGAGGGCAGCGCCCAACACCTCGCAGATTCGAGAACGGTTGGCGGATGGCATAGGGTAGCTAAACGTTGAGCGCAGCAGGCAACGGTCGCCATCGACCATGTTAAAACAGAGAACCCCAGAAACACGATAACCACATAAACCCAAGCACCGAGGCTAACTGGGCTATGAATATCGCGTAGCATAAACTATGGAGTATGCTCCACAGTCAAGGGGTTTAGTGAAATTGGGATGACCACGATGCTAATCGGCGAACTGGCTAGGCAAACGGGGTTGTCGAAAGATACTATCCGCTTTTACGAAAAAATGGGGCTGATTGCGGCCAGCCAGAGACCGGCAGGTACCAGACTTTACAAAGAGTACGACCCAGATATGGTGGAGCGTCTAGCCCTGATTAGTCAGGGCTAGACGCTCGGGTTTACCCTGGGCGAGATGAAGGCGCTGATTGCCCCCTGGGAAGCGGGCGAAATTTCTCAGCAGGATTACGTCAAAATTGTCGAGCGCAAGCTCGAAGAGGTCACCGACAAAACTTATCAGCTCAACGCCATCCAAACCTACCTGGTCGACAAGCTTGAAGAGTTGCACCAGGCTGTGTCCCCTGGTTTCGCCGCCCCGCCGCCCCTAGCCCCAGACAGTTCTCGTCTGCCCCAGGCATCGACGGGCGGGCAAAGAATGCTCGCAGACAACTGAATTTGCCCAGAGTCACTCTGCCGGAGCCTCGGCGTCATCGCTCTCGGCGGTGCGTGACTGGAGCAGCGCCTCGCGGCTAACACAGGTTTCACTGTCATAGTCAACATCGAGCACCACTTGGTACAGCGTGTTGGGTGCGATCGCGCCGCCTTCTTCATCGGTCTGCTGTTCTAGCCCGCGCAGAGCCTGCTCTGCCCGCTGATTTAAGAGAGTGTAGCCAGTGCTCTTAAGCACCGAAGTCACCAGCGTCAGGCCGTCGCCCGCTTCATTGGGCAAAGCCACCAGCCCCAGCAGACCGTCGGCGGGCTCAGGCGACATACAGATCCGCCCAGGGGTCGTTACCGGCAGCACAATCGGCTCTTCAACCTCAGCGATATCGTCCCCCAGCTGCTCCCTGAGGCTTTGTCGCCAGGCAGCTTTGGCAATGTCGACCTCGTCGGCAGTGGTTTGGGCGTCGTCGTACTCAAGGCGAGCCAGCAGATCGCTGGCTCGCCCTGGGACGGGAGCTTCGGCAAGAGGGACACTCTCGCCATTGGCACCAATGTCTGAATCGTTGTCTGCTTCGGTGCCCTCGGGCAGGAGATCGCCAGCTTCGCCACCGGGGTTGGCGGGAGCCGTTGCCGTTGGGGCCTCGGCCTCTGAGTCAGGCTCCGTCGGGGCGGCCGGACCATTGGGGCCGCTGCTGCGAGGAATAGGCGGCAGGGTTGATCGCCGGGGCGATATGGAAATGGGTGAGCGAGTCGAGCCAAGATAGGGCGAAATGCCCGTAGGGAAAGAGCTGGAGGGCAGCCTAGGGGTGGGAATCGACAGCGACGAGCCAAAGGGCAG
This sequence comes from Phormidesmidales cyanobacterium, assembly GCA_038256265.1. Lineage (GTDB taxonomy): Bacteria > Cyanobacteriota > Cyanobacteriia > Phormidesmidales > Phormidesmidaceae > Nodosilinea. The sequence continues at coordinate 81,651 of JBBSKN010000001.1, read as the reverse complement.
ATCGCTGTCGAAGGGCAGGTCACTGTCGAGGGGCAAGCTGTCGCCTGCGGGCGGAAACAGGCTAAACAGATCGTCGTTGCCCTCAGGGAACGGGGAGTAGGCCGGGGTAGAAAAGTCGGGCAGGCGGCTCTGCTCTTCGGGGCTAAGCTCTAGCAGCGGCACCTGGCGGGCTTCACCCTCGGGGTCACTCCCCCCTAAAGCCGCTGCACTCAGGTTCGAAAACGACGGCCCAGCGGCAAACAGTACCACGTGAAATCCCACCGACAGGAAAGCCGCTATCCACTGGGGTTGGCGTGCCGTTTTGAGCAGTTGGTTAAGACGTGGATTGGTGGGGTTCATGCCTGACTGGGTGCGATCGCTGTGGTGTATTGACTTGCCCTTGGGAATCGAGGTTCCTCTATATTCCCCTAGGGTAACGCCTGGGGGAGTGGATCTGCCCCCGACCTGATCACCATGAGCGAAAAGTAGGGCAGCTCTAGGCTGGGGTAACAGGTGAGGGGGCTATAGATCCGCTGGGTGGGCTGGGTGGCGTTGGCAATCACCCAGCTTTGCTCTAACAATTGCCGCTGCTCGAGCCGCTGCCACACCTGGGCATACACAGATCCCACTTTGAGCAGCACCACCACATCGGCCCAGGTCAGCGCGGCATCAAGGTCGGCCACGGTGTAGAGGGCGGGTAGCACTACCAGCTTGTCAGACTGCACCGTGAGGGGAATGCCCAGGGCGCTCACCGCCGCCATGGGCGAGCAAATGCCGGGTACTCGGTCAATAGCCGCGGCCGGGTAGCGGCGCTCTAGGCTCAGGGCTAGATAGTTAAAGGTGCCGTAGAAGCTGAGGTCGCCCTCGCAGGCAAACACTACATTTTGTCCCTGGCTAAGATGCTGCCAGACGAGATCGCCCGCCCGATCCCAGGCATCTGAGAGCTGGGCCTGATCGAGCACGTAGGGAAACTCTAGGGGCAGCAGCAGCTGCTGCCCCAGGTGTGGCGCAATGATGCGCTGGGCTAACCCCGGCTGACCGTTGCGCCCCTGGGGAAAGGCCACCACATCGGCCTTTTGCAGACATTTGAGCGCCTTGAGGGTGATCAAGTCAGGGTCGCCGGGGCCAACGCCAAGGCCGGTAAGGGTGCCCAGAGGGACAGGATGATCGAGGTGAGACGACATAGATAGAAATAAAACTGCGCGGCCAGAGAACCAGGCCTAAAAATAGACCCCGACAGGTCAACCTATCTCAAAACGGATCTCAACCCGAGGGTGGCCTGCTGGGAGGGCGATCGCCCTCTGGCCTAAACATCCGTCGACGTCGCTGATTCATCTTTGCCCGAACCGGGTTTAGCCGGATCGGGTTTAGCCGGATGGGGGCTGGGGCGATCAGCCTTTTCGCCCTTCTTTTTGGCCTTTAAGGCATCAGCCGATGCCTCAATTCCTGGGCTATCTGAGGTCGCTGACGCAGCTCCGCTGACCCCCTGCCCCTCAGGCATGGCTACCGCCGCTGACTCTAGCTGCGGACCCTCGGGTGCAGGGGGCACCGCCTCCACGGCAGGCACCGCCTCTAGGGTCAGCCGACTGGGCTGAATGCCGCCCGAGAGCTGTTTGAGCAGCTTGGGCTGAGACTCGTGCCACAGGTAGATCAGGCGATCGCCGACCTCCCAACTCTCTTGCCCCAGGGCCAATCGCAGGGCGTTGTCATGCTCCACCAGCAGGGGCACCATAGCCCCACTGCGCATCAGCATAGCCAGGTGAGCCTGTTGCCGTTCAGCATTTTCCGACCGCAGCCGGGTTTCGCCCAGGCGCACCTCGCCATCGGTGAGGTAGGTATTCCATTTTTTGAGCGAGAGTCGCGGCGTTTGAGCACCCTTGAGCTGGCCCTTATTAGGCAAGTCAACCAGTTCTTTATCCTTAGGCAATACCGCAATCACCCGGGCCGGTTGAAACTCCTCTAGGGCACGCTGGGCGACTACGGCGTTCACCTCACCATTTTTGGTCATCGCCAAAAACGTTCCGGCTTTTTCTAACCCCGCCTGCTCCAGAGCATCGCTGTCGAGGGCACTACTGATCAACACCTCAATACCTTCTTTTTCAGCGGCTTCGCTGGCCGCTTCGTTGGTGTCGATCATCACCACAGGGTCGCCATACTCCTGCATGAGGCGGGCAATCAGCAGGCTAAGGGGGCTACACCCGACAATCACCGCCCCCACCGCATCGGCCTTGGCAATGCCGAGCCAGCCCGCCACCAGCCGCGCCGTTAGACCCTGCAGCAGCACCGTCATAAGAATGGTGAGAAACACCAGCGCCTTAATCGCATCGCCGCCGCTAATGCCCCGCTCGGTGAGCAAAATGGCAAACAGCGAGGCCACCGAAGCCGACACAATGCCGCGGGGGGCCACCCAGCCCAAAAACAGCTTTTGCCGCCAGTTCAAATCGCTTGATCGGGTACAGAGCCAAATGTTGAGCGGGCGCACCACCACCATCAGCACTAGCACCGTTAGCACTGCCCCTTTACCCAGGGCAAACACACTGGCAATAGAGAGATCTGCCGCCAGCAAAATAAACAGCACCGACACCGCCAGCACCGTCAGCTGCCCTTTAAATCGCCGCAGCAGCCGCTCATCGGGCACCGACAGCCAGCGCACCATCATGCCCGCCACTACCGTGGCCATTAGCCCCGCCTCACTGCGAATGTTCTGGGCCAGCCCAAAAATTCCCCACAACCCCGCCAGCACCACCAGGTTGCGCAGGTCTTCGCCTAAAAAGTTGGCCTGTTTAAGCAGTAAGCCAATCAGCCCGCCGCCCACCACGCCGATTAGGGTGCCAATGCCCAGCCGCACAATCAGCCCCCCGACTACCGTGATGGGGTCGGCGTCGCCGTTGAGAATAATGTCGAGCACCACCACAGCCAAAATCGCCCCGACGGGGTCGATCAGCACCCCTTCGCCCTCTAGCAGGGCGGCGACTTTGCGGTCAACCTCTACCTGGCGCAGCAGCGGCCCAATTACCGTAGGGCCAGTGACCACCACCAGCGAGGCATAGAGAAAGGCCAGAGACCAGGGAAATTCTCCCAGCCAGTGGGCCGCCATGCCGCCGCCAACGAGGGTGACAAAAATGCCCACCGTCACTAGGTTTCGCAGGCTGTTTGAAACCTGGCCCAGCTCGCTCAGTTCTAGGCTCAAGCCCCCCTCAAAGAGAATGAGGGCGACGCTCAAGGCCACAATCACCTCTAGCCCCACCCCCAAATCTTGGGGATGGATCAGCCCAATGCCATCTGGCCCCAGGCCAATGCCAAACAGCAGTAAAAAAATGATGCTGGGTACCCGGGCAAATTCTCCAATTACCTGGGCGGTGACCCCGGCCAACACCGTGAGCACTATCTGGATGGTGAGGGCAAAGGAAGTATCCATAAGCGTATAGGGTAACACCCCTACTGTGGCAGACCGGGGGTAATCTCGCCACGGTGCCGCCGCCTGACTAGGGCCGCAGCAGTAGGTAATACAAGCGCCCTGGGGTGTTAATTCGACCGGCTAGCTCCCCGGCTTGGTCGCCCGAGCCCACATACAAATCGACCCGCCCTGGGCCGAGGATGGCTCCGCCCGTATCTTGGTCGAGCACCAGCCGGGTGGTGGGCTGGCTGCCCCAGTCACCCGCCGCAGTCTGCTGGGGCAGAGGGAGCTGGATCAGCGCGATCGCCCCCGGCGGCATAACTGACTTATCGGTGGCAATGGAATAGCCGGCGGTCACCGGCACGCTGAGGCTACCCGTGGGCGGCCCACCGTCGCCCTCCCGAAAGAAAATAAACCGCTCATTCTGCGGCAGATACACATCTAAATCGTCGGGATGGGCCTCAAAGTAGGCCAGCAGGTTGGGCAGCGACAGATCGTCGGGTTCGATTTTGCCGTCTTCTACCAGGGTGCGGCCAATGCTGGTGTAGGGGTACTCGGTGCGACCCGCGTAGCCCACCGCCATCACCCGGCCATCGGTGAGCTGGAGCCGAGCCGACCCCTGCACCTGCACCAAAAACGCCTCTAGACGGCTGGCCAGCCACACCAGCTCTAGCCCGACTAAAGGCCCCTGGGCTAGACCATCTGCGCCCTCCAGCGCCAGGCGAGTGGGGTGGGGCTGGGGCCAGGTCTCTAAGGTAGGGGGGCGACGATAGAGCGGATAGCGGTACTCAGCGGAGGGCACCGCACTTGCCCGATACTGGGGCTCAAAGTAGCCGGTGTAGGCGACGGTGCCCTCGCCGTCAGAGCCCACCGATTCGTACAGCACAAACTCACGGCGCAGGGCGGCTTGGAAAGCCTGGTCATCAGGACTGTTGGCTACCAGCTGGCGCAGACGTTGCAGGCTGCGGTAGACGAGATCGCGCGTCACCCCCGGCACCAAATAATCTTGGTAATCGTCCGCCGCCTTGGGGGTAGCTAGATAGCTCAAACTGTGGCCAATCGCCTCGCTCAGCGCCCGGCGATCCTCCGGCAGGGTCAGTTGCAGCCAGAGTAAGTCTTGGTCTGCCGCCGCCACGGGCCGCAGGGGCAGGGGCCGATCGGTGGGCAGATCGCCAGCGGGTATTGCCGTAGCTGGGGCAGAGGGTGCTGTGGGGGCTGCCACCGCAGCCGGGGGCAGCAGCGCCGCTGCGAACGTCAGGCATGCGATCGTCCCCCACCCCGCCGCCAGCCTGTGGTTGTACCTAACTAGATCACCCATTAAAACCGTTCAACACTAGAGCTAAACACCGGCTCCACCCGAATCGCGGCGACGCGAGAGGGGCGAATCACCATGTATTCTCCGGGGTTGACCTTGGGTAGGGGCACCGTAATGAACTCGTCGGAGGTGGCCTTGGGCATCAGCTCGCCGCTATACCACTTTTGAAAATCTTGAATCGATGAAAAGCGCACCTCTTCGTGGTGGCCGCCATCAAACAGCATGTGAATGATGTACTCACTGGGCGTTCTTGGCATCGGGGATTGCGCTCCTTCAGTTCACCGCCCCTATTATGGGCTGTTTGGTTCTCAAAACTACCATTACCGGGGGAAGTTTCTGTCCCGCCAGGTTACAGACGGGAGTTTGGCCTAGGGAGTGGATTTAGGAAATGGGAATAGTCTCTAGCAGGTCGGCCACCAGCTGCTGGGGCCGATGGCTCCCAGCCGGAATCAGACGGTGGGCCAACACATGGGGGGCCAGCTGTTTGGCATCATCGGGGATGGCATAGCTGCGCCCCTCTAGGTAGGCCAGGGCTTGAACAGCACGATAAAACGCCACCGAACCCCGAGGGCTGACCCCCAGGGTGATGGCGCTGTGGGTGCGCGTAGATCGTACAATCTCAAGGATGTAGCGCTGAAGCGACGATTCTATTGTGACCTGGGCGCACTCGGCCCGTAGCGCCATCACCTCATCGAGGGTGATGCAGGGCTGAATATCTTGGGGGGCAACCCCGCCCGCCAGCCGCTGGAGCATGTTTAGCTCTTCGTTTTCAGTGGGATAGCCCAGGCTAAAGGAGAGGGCAAAGCGATCCATCTGGGCCTCGGGCAGGGGGAAGGTACCCTGGTATTCCACCGGGTTTTGGGTGGCGACGACAAAAAATGGGGCCGGTACCGAGCGCGACTGGCCATCTAGGGTCACCTGACGCTCTTCCATCACCTCCAGCAGCGCCGACTGGGTGCGGGGCGTGGCCCGGTTAATCTCATCGGCCAGCAGAATATTGGCAAACACTGGCCCCGGCATAAACTGAAACTCGCCGCTGCTGGGGTTCCAAATATTGGTGCCGGTGACGTCGGTGGGCAGCAGGTCAGGGGTGCACTGAATGCGCTGAAACTTGCCATCGATGCAGCGGGCTAGAGACTTGGCCAGCAGCGTTTTGCCCACCCCCGGCACATCTTCGAGCAGGGCGTGACCGCCCGAAAACAGCGCCACCAAAACCAGCCGAATGGAATCTGCCTTGCCGACGATAGTTTTATCTAAATTTTGAACTAGCGCTTCTACCCGCTCTCGCATTCTGCTGACCCCTGTTATGCCAAGCCCAGACTAGGAGTCCAGAGCAGCAGCCATGGTTTCCCTCTGGCTCAACCCCAACCCTGAACGTGGCTAATTGTATATAGGCCTATCATGCCCCGATCGCCCGTCAACTGACTACCGAAGCCCGAGCCAGTTCGGCCAGGGCCTGCTGGCAATCGCGCTGAATTTGGGCCTTGAGAGCGTCGAGGGAGTCAAACTTTTGCTCGGGCCGGAGAAAACTGTGCAGGTCAACCTCTAGGGTTTTGCCGTAGAGCTCGCCCTGCCAGTTGAGTAAATGCACCTCGGCGGTCAGGGCTACACCCCTCACTGTGGGCCGGATGCCCAGGTTCATCACCCCCTGCACCAGGGGGTAGGGGGTAGGGGCTGCCCCCTGCACCCAGACGCTGTAGACCCCCGGGCGGGGCAAAAACTTGTCGACGGGCAGGTGCAGGTTGGCAGTGGGAAAGCCAATGGTGCGACCCAGCTGATCGCCCTGCACCACACGACCCACCAGGCTATAGGGGCGGCCCAGCAGCGCCTTGGCTGTTGCCAGGTCGCTGTTGTCTAGCGCCTGACGAATGCGCGAGCTGCTGATGCGATCATTGCCCAGACAGGCCAAGGGGGCAATGTGAACCTGCACCCCATGGCGGGCCGCCAGGGTGCTGAGGTCGTCGACGGTACCCCGGCGGCCCTTGCCAAAGCAAAAGTCTTGGCCGACGCTGATCTGCTGCACCCCCAGGTGCTTAACTAGCAGGGTTTCAACAAAATCTTCGGGCGAGAGGTCGACCAGTTCCTGGTTGAAGGGCAGCAGCACCAGTTGGCCAATGCCCAGACGGCCAATTTGGGTCGCTTTTTCAGGCAGCGGGGTCAGTAAGGGCCGCTGCTGACCCGAAAAAAATTCTTGGGGATGGGGAAAGAAGGTCATCACCGTGGGCATTGGGGTCGCCGCCCGTTCTGCCCGTTCTGCGGATTGACCGCCAGCGCTACCCCGGCTGCCGTGGCGATCGCTAAACCCCCTCAACGTCTCTGCCAGCCCAGACTCCAACCCCTGGGGCACCACCGGAGCAATCACGGCCCGGTGGCCGAAATGCACACCGTCAAAATTTCCCAGGGCAATGGCCGTTGGGGTAATGGCTGTTGTAAGAGAAGACGTGATCCACACGCTTTACATTTTTACACAGACTGTTGATCTCAGGCTGACATCGGCAGCGTTTTGGATGATTGACGGTGCACGGTTTACGGTGTGCGGTTCACGGATCGGCCTTGCACCGTAGACCGTAGACCGCAAACCGCAGACCGTTATCTTAAGTTCCGGCAGTCTGGATGGGTCGTGGGGTCGATGGGTTGGCCGTTAGGTCAATGACCATGCCTTCTTTGGCCACCACCGCGCCGGGAAAAACTGCCGTAGTGTCAGCGCCTACCTGATCCATAAAGTCATCGTCGTGGGCGGGGTCGTGGTGGAAAATCACCAGGGTCTTGACCCCGGCAGCTTTAGCCACTTTGACCGCTTCCTGCCAGGTGGAGTGGCCCCAGCTCACCTTGCTCGACTTGGGGTCGTGGTACTCGGCGTCGGTGTAAGTAGAGTCGTAGATCATGACATCGGCATTGCGGGCCAGCCATAGGACGTTGTCGTCGAGGTGGTCGGGGTAGTGCTCGGTGTCGGTAACGTAGGCGGCAACGTGATTTTGCCAGGTCACCCGATAGCCCACCGATTCGCCGGGGTGGTTGAGCAGGGCATTTTCAACGGTGATGTCGCCGATGCGCAGGGTTTCGCCCACGTCTATGTCGCAAAACTTGAGGTCGGCCCCCATCACCTGCAACGGCACCGGAAAGTTGGGGTGCAGCATTTGGTCGTTGAGTCGCTGCTCAATGGTGGAGCCGTTGGGGGCGATCGCCCCGTAGATATTAAATCGATTGCCCTTGACAAAGGCGGGCACAAAAAACGGGAACCCCTGAATGTGGTCCCAGTGGGAATGGGTAAAGAAAAGATTGGCTTCTACAGGGGTTTCGGCCAGCAGTGATAGCCCTAGCTCTCGCAGGCCGGTGCCACCGTCAAAGATCAGTCGATGCCCGCCCACCTGCATCTCCACACAGGAGGTATTGCCGCCGTAGCGCACCGTAGATGCCCCTGGACAGGCAATGCTGCCGCGCACGCCCCAGAACCGGACTAAAAACTGTTCGGTAAGCTCAGCCATGAATCTCTCGAGGTTGGGAAAGCGTAGACCATTGTCTAGAGGGGGAGTACTGCCTGTAGGAAAGCCACAGAACCTGGCCTGGCCTTGGGATCAGCTTCAGGATAGAGCCTTGACCTATAGATATTTCTCATAGTAGTGAACTCTAATCCAAATGGTCAGGGTGGACGAACCACCCCACCCGAGGAAAACCAGGCCGCTACGGCTTAGTCTTATTGACTAGTCTGCCCCGAACTGCGACGAGATCCCGCCAAGGGTGACGTTTATATACGTTTTTGCGGGCGGGATGGATTTCTTTGACGGCTATTGAGGCAGCAGGGGCCGCTGCCCCCCGGCGAGATCGAGCAGGTCACCGACGGCAGTGAGGTTGTACTGCAATGGGGTGACTGAAATATAGCGATCGCGAATCGCCTGCACATCGGTGGGTATAGCCGCCAGGGATTGTTTTAGCTCTAGGGGCCAGCCCTGGTTTGACAGGGGATCTTCGATTTCTTGAATCGCCTCCCCAGCCAGCCAGTAGTAAGTCTTGCCCCGGGGGTCAATGCGTGTCTCAAACTGGTCAAAGTAGCGGCGAATGCCCTGGCGGGTGATTTTGGCCCCCTTGATCTTTACGGCTGCTGGCACGTTGACGTTGAGCAGCATGGGAGCACCGACAGGAAAGCGATCACCGTCGGCCAGCAGATCACAAACAAACTCGGCAGCGGGGTCAAAGCCCTGATGAGTAAAGCTGGTCAGGCTGACGGCGATCGCCGGAATCCCCTCCATCACGCCCTCCATGGCCGCCGACACCGTGCCGGAATAGACCACATCGGTGCCCAGGTTAGCGCCGTGGTTAATGCCCGACACCACCACATCGGGCGGGGTCTTTATCAGTGCCCCCAGGGCCAGCTTGACGCAGTCGGCGGGGGTGCCCGAGCAGCTCCAGGCCTGGATATTGTCTGTAAATACCGACGCAATCACCTCGGCCCGAATCGGCTGATCCATAGTCAGGCCGTGGCCCGTGGCTGATCGCTCGCGATCGGGGCACACCACCGTCACCCGATGCCCCGCCGCCGCCAGCGCATTGGCTAGGGTGCGCATGCCCAGGGCAAAAATGCCGTCATCGTTGCTGACTAGAATATTCATGACTGTTCCCCCGCCACACTAGAATAGTTAGGCATTAGATCAAAGGGTATAAGGTGCACGGTGTCAGGTGTTAGGTATTAGGTGTCAGGAAAAAGGCTAACACCTGAAACCTGAAACCCGAGACCCGAGACCCGAGACCCGAGACCCGAAATCTGGAACCCGATACCGCAAACCGCAAACCGCAAACCGCTCCCCTAATTCCCGCTTTCCCGTTGTCGCACCATACACCGATCCATGACCGTCGCACCCACCTCCCTCGAAACTGACCTGATGGCTATGAAAGAGGCTGCCCAGGGGGTGATCGCCGCTGCCGCCAGCCTCGACGAACTGGAGCAGCTGCGTATTAGTTACTTGGGCAAAAAGGGCCAGCTCTCGAAGGTGCTGGGGGGCATGGGCAAACTTTCCGCCGAAGAGCGGCCTCGCATTGGTGCCCTGGCCAACGATGTCAAAGAGCTGATTCAGACTCAGCTAGAGCAGGGCAAAACTGCCCTAGAGGCCGCCAAAATCGAAGCCCAGCTGGCTACCGAAACCCTCGATGTGACCATGCCGGGCATCTTTCACCCCCAGGGCCGGATTCACCCGATCAACAGCATTATTGACCGCATTGTCGATATTTTTGTGGGCCTGGGCTACACCGTTGCCGACGGCCCCGAAATCGAGACCGACTACTACAACTTCGAAGCGCTCAACTTTTTGCCAGACCATCCCGCCCGCGACATGCAGGATACCCTGTATTTGCCCAACGGCCACCTGATGCGCACCCACACCTCCAACACCCAGATTCGCTACATGCAAGCCAACGAGCCGCCGCTACGGGCGGTTGCCATTGGCCGTTGCTACCGCCGCGACACGGTAGATGCCACCCACGCCGCCGTGTTCCACCAGATTGAGTTCTTTGCGATCGACAAAGACATCACCTTCACCGACCTGCGGGGCACCATCAAGGTCTTTCTCGAAGCCCTCTACGGCGAAATTCCGGTGCGGTTTCGACCCAGCTTTTTCCCGTTTACCGAGCCGTCTGCCGAGGTAGATGTGGAGTGGCAGGGCAAGTGGCTGGAAATTCTCGGCTGCGGCATGATCGACCCCAATGTGCTCAAAGCAGTGGGCTACGACCCCGAAGTCTACAGCGGCTTTGCGGCAGGACTGGGGGTCGAGCGCCTGGCCATGGTGCAGCACCAAATTGACGACATTCGCCGCCTCTATACCAGCGACCTGCGGTTTTTGAAGCAGTTCTAAGGGTGTTGTTAGGGCACCATGGGTAACCATGCCAAAAAAATCTCCCCTAACCGAACCCGCTGAATCTCTTTTACGAGTACCCATGGCCCGCTTACAAAGCCTTAGCCTCAACGGCAAGCGCCTCAATCAAAGCCTCAACGCCCTGGCTCAGATCGGGCGGCTCAACAACGGCGGCATCTGTCGGCTGGCCTTTAGCCCAGAAGACTTTCAGGGGCGCGAGCTGGTGCGACGGTGGATGGTGGAAGCGGGCTTGAGTACCTGCATCGACACCGCTGGCAACCTGATTGGGCGACGGCCTGGTCGGCTCAACGCTGCGGCGATCGCCACCGGGTCGCACATCGACACCGTGCCCTGCGGCGGCAAGTTTGACGGTACCCTGGGCGTCTTGGCTGGGATCGAAGTGGCCCGCACCCTGCAAGAAAACAGCATTACCCTCGACCACCCCTTTGAGGTGATTGTCTTTGCCGACGAAGAAGACACCATGATTGGGGGCCGCGCCATGGCCGGTACCGCCGACCTCGATGCCGCCAACTACCACCGCAAAGACGGTCGCCCCATCGACGAGTGCATCAACGCAGCGGGCGGCAATTGGCCGCAGCTGCCGCTGTCGCGCCGCACCCGCGACGACATCTGCGCCTTTGTCGAGCTGCACGTTGAGCAGGGCGGCGGGCTCGAAGCCGCCCAAAAGCAAATTGGCGTCGTGCAGGGCATCGTCGGCATGCAGCGCTACCAAATTCACATCACCGGGCGGCCCAACCATGCGGGCACCACCCCTATGGATCAGCGCCAAGATGCCCTGGTGGCAGCGGCCCAAGTGGTGCTGGTGGTGAACCGTTTGGGCAAGCGCCCCCCGGCCCAGCAGGTGGCCACCGTGGGTGCCCTTCAGGTATGGCCCAACGCCGACAACATTGTGCCGGGCCAGGTGCAGTGCAGCATTGACGTGCGCGACCTCGACCAGCACGTGATCAACGACCTAATCGACGATCTAAAAGAAGAACTGCGACTGATTGGCCAGAATACCAACACTAAGATTGAGATCGTGCCCCAGCTGAATGTAGCGCCTAGCCCGGCGGCGGATCACATTCAGTCGATCATTGCGGAGGTGAGCGGCAGTCTTAACCTCAGCTCCATGCCTATGCCCAGCCGCGCCGGTCACGATGCCCTCGAAATGGGCCGATTTACCGACATGGGCATGATTTTTGTGCCCAGCCAGGGCGGCTTCAGCCATTCGGAGGTAGAGTACACCACCCCGGAGGAATGCGTGAACGGGGCCAATGTGCTGCTAGAGACTGTGCTGCGGCTGGATCGCCACTATCGGTAGCGGCGCTGAGAGGGCTTGATGAAGGGGCGATCACATCCCCTGAGTTGGCCATAATTACCCAGGCCCGCCTGCCACCCCATTCTCCAATTGTCCTCTCCGGTAGCGCCAAGGTGTTGACGTTATAGTGAAGTCAGTACTCCTACACAAACCGCAGTCATTCCTATGGTTTTCTTTGGTCTAGGCAAAGGCAAAAAATCTGAAATGCCCCCCGCTACCGAGGCGCTGCCCGGTCGGGCTACCCCCATGGCCGTGCCCGACAAGCACCACGTCAACGGCAACCCTCTGGTACCGCCCTTCCCGGCGGGTATGGAGCTGGGCCTCTTTGGCATGGGCTGCTTTTGGGGGGCCGAGCGCAAGTTTTGGCAGCTAGAGGGGGTCTACACCACCTCTGTGGGCTACGCCGCTGGCTATACCCCCAACCCCACCTATCAAGAGGTTTGCTCGGGGCTAACGGGCCACAACGAGGTGGTACAGGTTGTCTTCGACCCCGCTGTGGTCAGCTACGAGCAAATTCTCAAGACCTTTTGGGAAAGCCACAACCCCACCCAGGGCATGCGCCAAGGCAACGACGCTGGCACCCAGTACCGTTCTGGCATCTATGTCTACTCTGAGGCCCAGCGCCAGCTGGCCGAATCCTCGAAGCAGGCCTACGAAGTGGCTCTCAAGGCCGCTGGCTACGGCCCCATCACCACCGAAATTCTAGAGGCTCCGGAGTATTACTACGCCGAAGACTACCACCAGCAGTACCTGGCCAAAAACCCCAGGGGCTACTGCGGCCTCGGCGGCACTAACGTGTCTTGCCCGGTAGGCTTGGCGGTCTAGCGCTAGAGCTTTATCCGCCGCATCTTGGGGAACTCCCCAGGGTGCGGCGCATCATCTCCCCCATTCAGGGTTTATAGGAAAAAGGCAATGTGCGGGCGGTTTAGCCTCAACCAAACAGGCGATGACCTAGCGGCGGCGTTTCACCTCAAGGCAGCGCTGCCAGCGGCTCCGCGCTACAACGTTGCCCCTACCCAGCCCGTCGCCGCCGTAGTTGCCACCGCAGAGCACCCAGAGCCCTACTTTGAGCTGCTGCGCTGGGGGCTGATTCCCAGCTGGGCTAAAGATCCGGCAATCGGCAACCGATTGATCAATGCCCGTGCCGAAACGGTGAGCGAAAAGCCCTCGTTTCGCGCTGCATTTAAGCGCAGGCGCTGCCTGATTTTGGCCGACGGGTTCTATGAATGGCAGCAGCAGGCCAGCGGCAGAACCAAGCAGCCCTACCATATTTTTCTCAACGGGCATCAGCCCTTTGCCTTTGCTGGGCTTTGGGAGCACTGGAGCGACCCAGCCGGCGGCGGTGAGCTGCAAACCTGCACCATTCTCACCACTGAGCCCAACGAGGTGATGGAGCCGATCCACAACCGGATGCCGGTGATTTTGCCCGCTGACGACTACGCTGCCTGGCTCGACCCCAGCTACGACCAGCCCCAGGTGCTTCAGGCGATGCTGCGGCCCTACGAGGCGGCGGCGATGGATCGCTACCCGGTCTCGACGCTGGTGAACAAGCCCCAGAATGATTTGCCCGCTTGCCTCGAACCCCTAGATGCTGACGAATCACATGACTCCGATTCCTAAACAGTCCAGCCCTAGGGGCGTATACGATTTTCATTTTTCGGGGCGTAGTCTTGCAAGATTTTTTGAATAACGATGCGATAGTTTTTCGATTTATTCATTGAACTACAGCATTTTGACTGGCCTTAAACAACATATTGATTCATTGATCGCGATCCTCTCGGATGAGGACGGCACTATCGGTTTGAGCATGACCGGGCGATCGCCCCACCCTCGACCCTCCCAAAAGCCGCGACGAATCATCTATGCGACAATAAACAGCTATAGCCCGAGCCGGGTCGGCCTGCTACCCCTGGAAGACTGGCAACTCCCTGGCCGCTCAAATCGTCACCTCTAGAGGCGATCGCGCCCAGCCTGCTTTAAACCTCTACCGCAACCCTGCCTGTGATTGAGGCCCAAGTACACCAACAACTGCGCGCCCTGCTGCGGGAATGGGGAGAGCCAAGCTGGCCTCACCACCTGACGCTGGCGCGGCTGGTGGCGCGGGCGCTGCGGCTGGGGCGCAGCGCCCTGCTTCAGGTGGGGGGGCTGTCGGCCTTTCATGGCGAATATCGCCTTAGCTACCTAATTGCGCTGATGATGTGGCCCGGCCCCGCCGTGGTGGTCGCCCCCGACCTCACCGCCCAGCGACTGCTCATGGTCGAGATTCCTCGGCTGCAAGAGAAACTGGGCCTGCGCAAGCCCGCACAGATGGGTGATCGCTGGCCCGGCAGCGGCTTCAATGGTTTGCTAATCACCTCGCCCGAGGCCTGGCTGGGCGATCGCCTGGGCGACGGCAGCGGCTTCCCCGACGGCATTCCGACGCTGATTGACGACGCCGACGACCTAGAACTCTGGCTGCGCCAACAGCTCACCATCGATCTGGCCCCCCTCGACTGGAACCACCTGGCCCTGGCCTACCCCGCCCACCAGTCGCTGATTCAAGACGCCCATGTGGCCCTGACCCACGCCGCCTTTCAGCACCCGGCCAACCCCTACCACCGCTATTTGTTAGAAGAGGGCGATGTGCAGCAGCTCCAGCGGCTGCACCAGGTGCTCTCGGCCAGCCGCGCGATCGCCCCCCAGGCCGAGGGGCCAATGCCGCCCCAGTGGGCTAGGTTTTGGCAGCAGTTCAACCCGCCTGACCACCTGCTGTGGTTTTCTGTCGAGCGCGATTTGGGCCGCATGGCGCTGCACTGCGCCCCGGTGGAGCTGGCCACTGCTTTGGCCCCGGTGTGGCAGCGGCAGCCCGTGGTGCTGATCGGTGCCGCCCTCGACCCCGATGCCGGGGCCGAAAACTTTCGACAGCGGCTGGGGCTGGGCGATCTCACCTGTCTGCAATTTACCCCCCACCGCCAACACGACGCCATTCAGTTGTACCTGCCCAGCCATCTGCCGCTGCCCAATACGCCTCAGTTTCAGGGGGCCCTGCACCAAGAGATTCGCCGCTTGCTCAGCCCGGCTCAGTCGTCACAACCTGCTCCCACGGCACTCGGCCCCACGGTGATCTTGCTGGATGATCTACCCCTGAAAGGCCAGCTCGGGGCGGCCCTGGCGGGTGAATTTGGTTCGCGGGTGCAGGTGGAGCAGGCCAACCTTGGCCCCCACAGCATTTTGGTCAGCGGCTGGGAATTTTGGCGGCAGCACCGGGCCATGTTGCCCCCACCTGCCCTGCTAATTGTGGCTACGCTGCCGCTACCCTCGCTCGAAAACCCCATGGTGGCGGGGCGAGTGGCCTTTCATAAGCGGCGGCGGCAAGACTGGTTTCGGCTCTACCTGTTTCCCACGGCGGTGACCGAGCTACAGCGGGCGATCGCCCCCTCACGGCAGCACCAGGGCACGGTGGCGCTGCTCGACACCCGCGTCCACTACCGCAGCTACGGGGCGCAGATTTTAGAGGCGCTGAGCCCGGCGGCTTATTTACGATCATTGCCCAGTGAGTGGGGGGAGTGAAAGGAGTGGATGGGGCGGGCTCATCCTATGATGAAAAGGTAGCTATTGCCAGCGCAGAGGGTAGGAGCCAGAACCCATGGGCGAATCAAAACGACGCAAAGACCAGCTGGGCGAGAAGTATGGCCAGGAAGAACCCATCTTGCCCTGGCTACCCATTACCAAAGACCAATCGCAGCAGTTTATGAAATGGACCAGCCGAGGCACCTGGGGGTCGATTGTGATCATCATTGCCTTTTGGATCACGCTGCGGTTCATTGGCCCTGGGCTTGGCTGGTGGACGTTGGCTGATTAAACCCAGGTTTAGGGAGATTTTTAAGAAAAGAAGATTCCTGCTTTATCCGGCGACTGCTGAACTGGATACGGGCGTTCAAATTTAAAGGGTTTGAGACATTTTCGGCTTATTTTCCTGCCGTCGCTAAGAAACTGTAATGATGGCTTCCCGTCTGCCTTAGATTCTGAGTAAAGTTAGGGCAGGTGGTTGCGCGGGAGTGACGGGAGATGCTGAGTCGACATGGGCAGTCTGGTCCCCAGCAGGGCGAACCCCTGGCCGAGGGGTTCGCCGTCAACGGGTTAACCGCCAACGGATTAGCCACAGAGTTTCACCTAGTTACTAATCGAGACGATGAGGCGCTCGTCTTGCCCGACGTAATGCCCCCAGCGACCGGGGGCGGCAGCCAGTCTTGGCGACTGCTGCTGATCTCTCTGCTGAGCTGCGTCGCTGCGGGCGGGGCGGCGGTGGGCGCGTTTCTGTGGCTGGTGAACCTGCCCCCCACTGCCAACTGCGAGAATGCGGCCACGGTTACCACTGATCGCGCCCAGCTGTTTTGCGCCCAAACCGCTGCTGAGTCTAGGGAACTGCCCGACGTACTGGCCGCCCTCGATCTGGCGGGCAGATGGACGGAGGGCCACCCTCTCTACTACGAGGTGCAGCCCCTGGTAGAGCAGTGGTCGTGGGTCGTGCTCCAGGCTGCGGATCAAGAACTGCGTGGCAACGGCAGCATGGCTGAGGCCCAAACCCTCGTGGGTCATATTCCCGCCCACAGCTCTGTATTTTCCCCTGCCCAGGAAAAAATAGCCGTCTGGCAGACAGAATGGGATCAGGGCGAGGCGATCAGGGCCACCGCCCAGGCCGCCCTGAAGCAAAAAGATTGGCCCGCCGCCTCTAGTCAGGTGCAGGCCCTGGCCAAGCTGAACAATTCTCACTGGCGGGTGAGCCAGGTGCAGGCCCTGACCCGCCAGATTCGTCAAGAACGCCAGGCCCAGGAGCTGCTAGATCGCGCTGTGGCCACGGCGGCCCCCGGCGGCAGTGATCGCCTCGCCGCCGCCCTGCGTACCGCCAGCCAGATTGACGAGGGCACCTACGCCCGCCAGCAGGCCCAGCCCTACCTCAACCGCTGGAGCGACCTGTTGCTGACCCTGGGCCTAGACAAGTGGTACGCCTCTGATCTCAACGCCGCGATCGCCCTGGGCCGCAGCGCTGCCCTCAACCCCGACCGCGCCCAGGTCGCCCAAGAGCTGATCTGGCTGAGCCAGTCTCGCCAAACTGCCCAGCAGAGCTTGACGAGCTGGCGCACCTCCCCCGATCAGGTGGTGCAGCTTTACCAGGCGATGCTCACCGCCAACCGGGTGCCCCAGGGTAGCCCATACTATCCCCAGGCGCAGTCGAGTGTGATCGCCTGGCGGCAGCACCTGGGCGACCTCGCCAAGTTTCAAACCGCCCAGGCGGTGGGTCAGGTGCGCGATCGCGATGCCCTCAGCGTCGCCATTGCTCAGGCCGCTGAGGTGCCCCTCGGGCACCCCCGCCGGGTGCAGGCCCAGACCATGGTGGCCCACTGGCGGCAGGAGATCGAGCGTCTAGAAGACCGCCCCTACCTGGTCAAGGCCCACGAGCTGGCCAGCGCCAAAACCCATGAGGGTCTACAGGCGGCCATTGCCACCGCCCAGGCCATTGCCCTACCCCGCGCCTTGCGCAGCGAAGCCCAGGGCTGGGTCTACGTTTGGACGAGCGAGCTACAGGTAATGGAAGACCAGCCCATGCTCAACCGAGCGCGATCGCTGGCCTCTGAGGGCAAGCTCTCCCAGGCCATTGTCGAAGCCACGGGCATTCGCCCAGGGCGGGCGCTCTACGATGAGGCGCGGGGGGCGATCGCCGGTTGGCAGGGTCAAATTGCTGCCGCCGAGCGGGCCCGCCAGGCCGCTCTCCAGCGCGCCGCCGCCGCTCGGGCAGCGGCGATCACCACCGAGGAAACAGCCTCCGCAGACCTCGAAACTCCTCTGGACGGTGCAGACGCTGCGCCCCTGACTGCGACAGAAGCTCCGGCTCCGGCTCTGGCTCCGGCTCCGGCCATGCCCCGCTTCAGACCCTCGCCCCTGCCCGATCGCATTGAGACTGTTCCCGGCGAGGCTGCCCCTGCCCCTAGCGATGTTGTAGCCCCGCCGCGATCGCTCCAGTCGCCCACAAATTCGGCCCCAGTAAATCTGTCCCCGGCAATTCCGTCGGCAGAGCCAGTTCCCGCAAATGTCGCACCCGCTCCCCTGTCCGTGCCGCCAGCACCGCTGCAGCCCGCCCCTCAGCCTAGGGAGGGTGCCCCAGAATCTGCCGCCCCGATTGAAGAACCCCAGGCCGCACAGCCCAAGTCACCTACGGTATCGGCCCAGCCTCAGCCCGAGGCCGGATCTGGGCTAAAGCTGAGCACTGCAGCACCTGATCAGGTGCTGCTCAGGGTTGCTTTTTCTTGGGCTTGACCAAACCAGTACCAACACCCGCAAGGCAGTCTTTTCCTGCATAGATCTTCTAGGGCGATATAAGATAGGAGCTGGCTAATTTTGCCAGTTTTGCTTTGGAGACTAGTTCAAGTCCAGCTTGGCTGCTGTCGCTCCCTTAGGCAAAAATCTACGTCTGGATCTCGATGAGGTGATACCTAGTCCAGCTTGGGATCTGTAGCTTTTGCCGGCGAAACTCCGCTTCTGAACCTGGATGAGGTTTGATATCCATGGCGCTACTCCAAAAATTACCCCAGGTACCCGACACGCTGCGTGGTCGCACTGTGGGGCGCAGCTTTCAGGCGGTGTTTTTGTTGGCCCTAGTGACGGTGCTTATGCTGGGAGGCTTTGGGCTGCGGCTGTTTCAGCTCCAGGTGGTCAACGGCGATCGCAACCGCGAGTTAGCCGACACCAACCGCATTCGCCTAGTGCCCAAACGCCCGGCGCGGGGCACCATTTTTGACCGCAACGGCAAAATTCTCGCCGGGAGTCGCCTGTCTCACACGGTATCGATCTGGCCCATTGCCCTACCCCGTGACCAGTGGTCCACGGTGGTCGAGCGCCTCTCGACTGTGCTCAGCATTCCGCCCGAAGAAATTCAGCAGCGCTTAGAGCAGGCAGGCTACGAGTCGATCGAATCGATTACCATTGCCCGGGGCATTAGCCCCGCCCAGGCCACTGCCCTGGCCGAGTACACCAACGAGCTGCCGGGGGTGCGTCTAGAGGCCGAGGCGGTGCGTAACTATCCCAGCGGCGACCTCGCCGCCCACGTAATTGGCTATACTGGCGAGCTCACCGACGAGCAGCTCGCCGACCGCCGTGAACAGGGCTACCGTCTGGGCGATGTAGTGGGCCAGATGGGGGCCGAGGCCGCCTTTGAGAGCACTCTCCACGGTGCTTGGGGCGGGCAACAGGTCGAGGTTGACAGTTCCGGGCGCATTATTAGCATTTTGGGCGACAAGCCTGCCACCGCTGGCCAAGACGTTCAGCTCACCATTGACCTAGAGCTCCAGCGAGTCGCAGAGGCTGCTCTGGGTACCCGCAAGGGCGCAATCGTCGCCATGGATCCGCGCAATGGCGCTATTCTGGCGATGGCCAGTTGGCCCACCTACGACCCCAATATTTTTACCGCCCGCATTAGCGAGGCCCAGTGGCAGCAGCTACAGGGAGTCGACAAACCGTTCCTGAACCGATCATTGCAGGCCTTTCCGCCCGCCAGCACATTTAAAGTTGTAACGACGGCGGCAGCCATTGAGTCGGGCCAGTACTCACCGAATACAGTGCTGTCGACCTCTGCCTACATTCAGGTAGGGGGCATTCGGTTTGGTGAGTGGAACCGAGCCGGCTTTGGTCCCTTGGGGTTTACCGGGGCTCTCGCCCAGAGTGCCAATACCTTTTTCTACCAGGTGGGGATGCGCATCGGTAGTCCTACCCTGATCGAAATGACCCGTCGCTTTGGCTTTGGCCGCAAAACTGGCATTGAGATCGGGGCTGAAGAAAGCGCTGGTCTGGTACCAGACGACGACTGGAAGCGCGAAACCCTAGATACCCCATGGGTGCCCGGAGATACCATTAATATGTCCATCGGCCAGGGGTTTATGAGGGCGACGCCGCTACAGGTGGCCAATATGTTTGCAGTCGCGGCCAACGACGGCTATCGGGTCACCCCGCACCTACTGAAAGATAATGAGGAGCACCGCAACTGGAAAGAATCCATCGAGCTGAGCGACGCCACCCTTGACGTGTTGCACCGAGGGCTGCGTCAGGCGGTTGCCAGCGGCACTGCTCGGGCACTAAACGTATCTCACCTTCCTCCCGTGGCGGGTAAAACCGGCACCGCCGAGGCACCGCCGGGGCCATCTCACGCCTGGTTTGGCGGCTACGCCCCGCTAGACAACCCCGAAATAGTGGTCGTGACCTTTGCTGAAAACAGCGGTGGCGGCGGCGGTGGGACGGCCGCTCCGATGGCGCTCCAGGTGATGGAAGCCTATTTTGGCTACGAGCAAACCCCAGACGAATAGGGTGGTCTAGGTGCGGCTAGCGAGGCTAAAGTTGCGAAAGTGCTGGGCTTGGGCCTCGATGCGGCAGGCGAGGCGATCGCACACCAGACCGCACAGGTCAAAAATCAGATCGTCGGCCACGCTGTAATAGGCCGAAGTGCCCTCGGTACGGCGGTTGAGAATGCCCGCCTGAAGCATCACCTTCAGGTGCTTTGACACGTTTGCCTGGCTGGTTTGGGTCGCATCCACCAGCTCTTGCACACATTTCTCGCCCTCCCGCAGCAAATTGAGAATCCGCAGCCGCATGGGTTCACTTAAAATGCTGAAATATTCGGCTACCTGCTGCACGACTTCAGCTGAAACCAGTTCCACAGTATCCATGGGGAGGCATCGATAGGCTCAGGTGTGTAGGAAGAATCCCTAGCAATATTACCAACTATTTTATTCCTGTAGTTATTGATAGCAATCCAGTCATCAAATCTTGTCAATTGCTTAGGGCTGATCCCCGTGGGGTTTTTGTCGGGGCTGGGGTAAGAAGTTTGGTTTAGACCTTGGGCTAGCGACCGCACCGTGAGATTCTTAAAGATAGCGTTCGCCCACTGTTGAGGATTGCTGTGAAAGCCATTACCCTGCTTGGATCAACCGGGTCGATTGGTACCCAAACCCTAGATATTGTGGAGAACCACCCCGACCAGTTTCGCCTGGTGGGCATCGCCGCAGGGAATAATGTAGCGCTGCTGGCTCAGCAGGTGCGTCAGTTTAAGCCCGAGATTGTCGCCATCTGCAACCCCGACAAGCTAGGCGAATTGCGCAATTCCCTGGCCGGCATGGATCCAATGCCGCAGATTTTGGCAGGGGATGACGGCATTGTAGAAGTGGCCCGCTACGGCGACGCCGAAGCGGTGGTAACGGGCATTGTTGGCTGCGCCGGTCTGTTGCCGACTCTGGCGGCGATCGAGGCAGGCAAAGACATTGCCCTAGCCAACAAAGAAACCCTGATCGCGGGCGGCCCCGCCGTGCTGCCCCTGGTCGAAAAGTACGGCGTCAAGCTGCTGCCTGCCGACTCCGAGCACTCCGCCATTTTTCAGTGCCTCCAGGGGGTGCCCGAGGGCGGGCTACGGCGGATTTTGCTGACGGCCTCGGGTGGGGCCTTTCGCGACTGGCCCACCGAAAAGCTGGCCCAGGTGACGGTGGCCGACGCGCTCAAACACCCCAATTGGTCGATGGGCCGCAAAATCACCGTCGACTCGGCTACGCTGATGAACAAGGGGCTAGAGGTGATCGAGGCCCATTACCTGTTTGGCATGGACTACGATCGCATCGACATCGTCATCCATCCCCAAAGCATTATTCACTCGCTGATTGAGCTGCAAGACACCTCGGTGCTGGCCCAGCTGGGCTGGCCCGACATGCGCCTGCCCCTGCTCTACGCCCTCTCCTGGCCCGATCGCATCGCCACCGACTGGGAGCCGCTAGATCTGGTCAAGGCGGGTGACCTCACCTTCCGTGAGCCTGACCACGCCAAGTACCCCTGCATGGATCTGGCCTACGCTGCCGGGCGGGCGGGCGGCACCATGACCGCCGTGCTCAACGCCGCCAACGAGCAGGCCGTGGCGCTATTCTTAGACGAGAAAATCCACTTTTTGGAGATTCCGCAGGTGATTGAGGGGGTGTGCGATCGCCACCGTTCCCACAACGTCACCCAGCCCGCGCTGGCCGACATTCTCGCCGCCGACCAGTGGGCCAGGGCCGAGGCCACCAGCGTCAGCGAGGCGTTAACCCAAGCCACCGTCGTTTCTATGGGATAGGAGGATGCCGTGGAGCTGCTGATTGTACTGGGGGCGATCGTGGTTGCGATCGTCATCTTTGGCTGGGTGTTTAAGCTGATCAAAAACACCCTTCAAACCGTGCTGCTGGTGGCCTTTTTGCTGCTGGTGCTCTACTTCCTCTTTGGCATTGGCCCCGGCGCAATTTGGGATCAGATTCAAACCTGGCTGGGCGGTGGGAGGAGCAGGTAGTTGAGGCTCACAACCTGATCTGGGAGGCTAATTTTGCCCCCTACCTGTCGACCAATCATTTACCAGCTCAAGTCTGCGTAATCAAAACGGTCAGGTTTTTCTGGCCAACGACAATGGCCGTGGTCTGAGGGTTACTCACGCAAACACCACCGTGCGGTTGCCGTAGACCAGGGTGCGGTTTTGTAGGTGTAGGCGCACCGCGCGGGCCAGCACAATGCGCTCTACATCTTTGCCCTTGCGAATTAGCTCTTTCACCTCGTCGCGGTGGCTGATGCGCACCACATCTTGCTCGATGATTGGGCCTTCGTCGAGGTCGCTGGTGACGTAGTGAGCGGTAGCCCCAATGATTTTGACCCCCCGCTGAAAGGCCCGCTGGTAGGGATTGGCCCCCATAAAGGCGGGCAAAAACGAGTGGTGAATGTTGATCACACGATCATATTGATGCAGAAAGTCTGAACTGAGCACCTGCATGTATTTGGCCAGCACCACCAGGTCGATGTTGTGCTGCTTAAGCAGTGCGAGCTGGCGCTGTTCTTGCTCGGTCTTGGTGTCTTTGGTGATGGGGATGTGCTCAAAGGCGATGCCAAACTGGTCGGCGATGGGCCTGAGGTGGGGGTGGTTGCTGACAATCAGAGCGATTTCGGCCTTGAACTCGCCCGCTTTGTGTCGCCAGAGCAGGTCGAGCAGGCAGTGGTCTTGGTGGCTGACCCAGATCGACAGGCGCGGCACGTCGTCAGAAAAGTGCAGCTGCCAGGTGGCCCCCAGGGGCTGGGCGATCGCCCCAAACGCCGCCCCAATGATCTCCCTGGGCAGGTTAAAGCCCTCTAGCTCCCACTCGATGCGCGACAAAAACAGCCCCGCCTCGGGGTCGCGGTGTTGGTCAGCGTGGAGAATGTTGCCGCCATTGGCATAGATAAAGTTGGCGATCTTGGCCACTAACCCCTTTTGGTCGGGGCAGGAGAAGAGCAGGATGGCGGTGGGGGAGGCCATGGGGGGGTGGATGGGTGGATGAGTAGGTGGGTGGATGAGTGGGAGGGGCGGACCTGTGTGTCTGCCCTAGGGGGGATAGTAGGTGGGTGCTCAAATCGTAGGGTGGACATTGCCCACCACCTAATCAGGTAATGTCAGAGATCCCTGGGGCGATCGCACTAGAGAAAGACCAGGTTGGCTCAGACTAGCATCCTCAACTCAGATCAATTAGGGGTGTCGGCATCGTTTTCCGGAGCCGCTGGCTCAGCAGGGTCTTCGGGAGCCGCTTCCGGGTCAACCGGAGTCTCTGGGGTTGCTTCTGGGGTCTCGCCGTCGCCGGGGGTGGCCGCATCTTCTTCTCCGGCCTCAGGTTCCAGCGCCTCTACGGGCATTAGCCATTCTTCGCGGGGGCGGTTGATGCCGTTAGCCACGTCGCGGGTGACGACGAACACCGAGTATTCTGTCCCTTCCTCCGGGGGCCAGGGGTCGGGGTCAATGACGGCGTAATTGGCGCTGCCGCTAAAGTCGGGGCCGCCCAAAATTAACTCGTGCTCGGTGCCGTCGTTGAGGGTGACGGTGACGATGCCGAGGGGGGCATTAAAGCCAAAGTCAGTGGCTTGGTCGGCCTGCATGGTGACAGTTTGCAGGGGCGAGTCGGTGTTGAGGCGGCTGAGCAAAAAGGCGATCGCCCCTGGTTCGGCCAAGGCACTCTCAGGTTCTAGCATTTGCCAGTTGCCCGCGTCATCTTGCTCAAACACCAAAGTTTCGTTGCCGCGATCCACAGTGAGGGTGGCGACGTCGGCTTCTTCAAAGCTGAAGACGGGCGCGGTGGATGCGGTGTCGGTAGTGGAGGTGGGAGACTGCGATCGCTGCGACTCGGCAATTAGCACCCCGGCCCCCAGTAAAAAAGCGGCCCCGACAAGAATTAACGTACTGCGCTGAAATTTCATAGCCCCTAAACCGCGACGCTTAGATCAGATAGATCAGACCGATAAGTAGGTGAGAGCGATTAAATAGAAGACGCTGGGGGTATACGGTGCCAGGTTCACGGTACAGGGTACAAACTGTTAACCGCAAACTGCAAACCCCGGTCCCCAAACTCCCCTCTTCCAATTAATTAGACTCGGCTACTTAGTGATGTGCTGATCCATCCTACGACCTCGGCGGCGGGTTTGACGGCCTGCTCGCAAGCGAGCTTGATTCGTCTGCCTGGCCGACAGAAATAGTGCAGGTTTGCGCTAATCTGTGACAGATACAGCGAACAAAACACTATATGGCTGGGTTCAGCATTGCGCACCTATGGCTGAAACAGGACAAGAACGCTTGCTCGGAGGGCGCTACCGGGTGCTGCGGCAGCTCAGTCGGGGCACCTTTGGCGACACTTATTTAGCCGAAGACACCCATCGGTTTCAAGAACTCTGCGTGCTGAAGGAGTTTAACCCCCAGGTGCCGGGCAAACTGGCGGTGGATAAAGCCCAGAGCCTGTTTGAGCGCGAGGCCAGCATTCTCTACCAGATCAACCACCCCCAGGTACCTCGGTTTCGCGAGCTGCTGCGTGACGAGACCCGGCTGTTTTTGGCGCAAGACTACGTCGAAGGCCCCACTTACCGCGAGCTGCTGAGCCGCCGTCTGGCCTACAGCGAGAGCTTCAGCGAAGCCGAGGTGGTGCAGTTTTTAATGCAGACGCTGCCGCTGCTGCAATACTTGCACAGCATTGGCATTGTGCACCGCGACATCTCCCCCGACAACCTAATTCAGCGCAATGCTGACGGTCGCCCAATGCTGATCGACTTTGGCGGCGTCAAGCAGCTGGTGGTGAATGTGCGCCATCAGCTGGGAGTAGCCCAGCCCTACCAAGCCGCCGATGGCACGGTTACTCGCCTGGGCACCGTGGGCTATGCCCCCGAAGAGCAGCTCGCATCGGGCCAGGTCAGCCCTGCGACGGATCTCTACGGGCTGGGTATGACGGCCCTGGTGCTGCTGACGGGCAAAGAGCCAGAAGATTTGTATGACAATCACCGCGATCGCTGGCTGTGGCCCGAGCAGGTCGAGGTTTCGGCCACCCTCACCGAGGTGTTGTCCCGGCTGGTGGCCCATGACCCCGGCGATCGCTACCCATCGGCGGGGCAAGCCATGGCGGCGCTCAACTTAGCCCACCCCGACCGGCTCTCGGCAGCCTGGTCGCAGCCCATGCCAATCCGCATGCAGCCGATGGTGCCACCGCCGCCCAAGCCGGTCATGCCCGAGCCAACTCAGGCCGTGGCCCCCGCTGCACCCCGCTACCCCATGCCCTATGACCCAACGGCCACGGTGGCCCCGCCGCCTCGGGCCGTGCCGGTGCAAAAGACATCATCGGGCTGCTGGCCCGCCCTGGCTGGGTTGCTGGTGACGGTGGGCGTGGCTGGGGGGCTGTGGTGGTGGCTCGACCCGCTGAGCCAGTTTGCCGGCAATGGCCCAGAGGCGGTGTCGCCTGGCGGCAGCGATGCTGAGAACCCGGCTTTGAACCAGGCCGAGCGTGATCGCAAGCAGGCTTTGCGAGATCGCGCCGCCGCCCTCAGCGTTGACCAGAGCTACCTCACCGCCCTCACCGACCAGCTGTTCTACGAGCAAAATCCCAGTCTCCAGGGCACCCAGCTCACCGACCAGCCCGAGGATGAACCCCTGCGCACCCAGTGGGACGGCATCGCCAACACCAACCTCGACCGGCTGGAGGCCAATCTCAGCACCGAGGCCCGCAGTCGCCTGGGGCGCTACAACCCCACCGACAGCGATCGCTGGCAGCGCCAGGTCAACGCCCGCTTTGTCAGCAGCCGAGCGCTGAACGATCTAGCCGACGCCCGCTTTGACCAGCTGTTTCCGGGGCGGGAGACAAACAGCGGCTTTGTCGACACCCCGGTCGATCAAATCTGGTTTGGACTGGCCCAAGACCAGGTCAACGCCATGGAGCGGGGCGAAAACTTGAGCGAGATCACCTTTGAACCAGGGGCCTTTAACCAACAGCGCTCAGGCAATCTCAACCCCGGTCAGGGTCAGATCTACCTTCTCAACCTCAGTGCCGAGCAGCTGCTGCGGCTCAACCTTCAGGCTCCGCCGGGCAGCACCCGCCTGTCGCTCTACGTACCGGTACCCACTGACGAATTGCCCTACATCTTGGCGGATGCTGAGCAAAACACCTGGGCTGGCGATTTGCCCCAGTCGGGCTACTACGAAGTGGTGGTGGTCTCCCAGGGCAGCACGCCGATTCCCTACAGTCTCACGGTGGCGGTTGACAACGTCACTAACGACATCATCAACCGGCCCGATCCCCCGGCCAAAGAGAACTAGCCATAGTTGCCATAGCCAGTTGCAATGGGGCGCTGCGTTGCCAGACCCCCTTGGCTGTGTAGGATGGGTAACAGCCTTTGCAATTGTATGCAGCGGGCTGGGCGACAGGGCTTTTGGCCGATTTTGACCTAGGCCGAGCGAGGGCTGATGACGTTTCTTTCGCTAGTAGGGGATTCAGGTATGACGGCAGACAGCAGGCAATCGATTCCGGCATTTTGTCAGGGCATTCAGCACTTTGGGGAACTCCTGCCCGAGTTTTCTGCCTACGGCCAGGTGGCGGCGATCGCCCCAGGCCAAACTGCCATTACCTCTCCCAGCGACCCCGATGCGGTTTACCAAACCCTGCTGGCCGCCGATGCCCTGCGCTACCTCACCCTGCAGGTGACTGCCAGCAAAGAATCGGGCCACCCCGGTGGCTTTGCCAGCATCGCCGATGCGATCGCCTCTTTGGTCATGCTGGGCCACAAAAACATCATCACCGAGGTCGGCCACCACGCCCCCGGCTTCTACAGCAATGTGTTTCTAGACCGATCTCTAGAGGCTATGGGCATAGAGACGGTGCAGCAATTGTGCGATCGTTTCCGTGAAACCCACGGGCTGCTGGGCCACCTGTCGGGTCAAATCCCCGGCCTGCTCAACCCCGCCGGCCCCCTGGGCCAGGGTCAGCACTTCGCCATGGCGGGCGCCAAACTGCACCCCGGCGTGCTGTTTCCCGTCACCATTGGCGACGGCGGTTTGGGTGAGCCCTATATCATGAGCAGCTTCGGCCACTTCACCACTGCCTACCCCACCGTCACCAACTTCCTGCCCATCCTGGTGTGGAATGGCTACAGCCAAGAGCACCACAGCATGGTCTCCACCAAGTCAAACCAGGCCATGATCGACTACTGGCGCGGCAACGGCTTCCAGGAGGTGGTGCTGGTCGACGCCAAAGACTTTGACGACGCTGACCAGCCCGGTGACTATGTCGACAGCACCGCATTCTCATTCCCTCAGCGATTTGCCTTTACCCAGGCAGTGCTAGAGGCCACCGACAAAGCAGCCAAGCTGGCACTGGGTGGCACTCTGACCGTGCTGATCGTCAAGCAGCTCAAGGGGGCGGGCGTTCACAAGCGCGGGGCCCAGTCCCACAATCTCTACCCCGGCGACTCGCTCCAGCGCGACTACATTGTCAGCGCCCTCACCAACCGCGCCCTACACCCCGACGCCTGGTGCTTGGTGCGCACCAACTACGAGCGATCCATGGGCGGTCCCGGCGCCAAAACCGCCGTCACCGAGTCAGTGCTGCCCCTGGCCGACCTGGGCACCCTGCCGCTCAATGAGTTTCCCGTGGGCGGCGACAAGCAGGTGGCCACCACCGCCATGGGTGCCCTGGTGGGCTACGTGGGCCACCAAGACGCCCAGTTTGTCGTCACCAATGCCGACGGCAACGCCGCCTCGGGCATCAA
This sequence comes from Phormidesmidales cyanobacterium, assembly GCA_038256265.1. Taxonomy (GTDB): domain Bacteria; phylum Cyanobacteriota; class Cyanobacteriia; order Phormidesmidales; family Phormidesmidaceae; genus Nodosilinea. Next base: position 53,728 of record JBBSKN010000001.1, on the reverse strand, counting down.
CAACATCAACCAGGCGCTGAAAATCATTCACCCCACCACCGACCCCACCTACTTTCAGCAACCCCAGGGCCAGGTGTACGAGCCCCTCAGCGAAGATGCCTGCGCGGGTCTAGCCGCCGCCCAGGCTCTCTTCGGTGCCCGCACCTTGTGGTGCTCCTACGAATCTTTTGCCATCAACGGCCTGCCCATTTGGCAGACTGTCACCCAGGCTATGGCCGAGCTGCGCCGCCCCACCCCCTCCACCATCTGCCTGTTTACCGCTGGGGCTTTAGAGCAGGGCCGCAACGGCTGGACTCACCAGCGCCCCGAAGTCGAAAATTATTTCGCGGGCATGATGCGAAACGGCAACGTCTACCCTCTGTTTCCCACCGACGCCAACGGTATTCAGGTGTGCTTTGACTGGGCGCTAGCCACCCGCAACAAGGGCATCACCATCACCGCTAGCAAGTCGCCCCTGCCGATTCGCACCAGCTTTGAGCAGACTCGTCATGCCCTGGCCCAAGGCGCGGTGGAGTTGGCCGCTACTCTCGGTAAGAAAACGGTAGTGTTTGCCGTCATCGGCGACATGACCCTGCTACCGGTGTTTGAGGCAGCAGAACAGCTGACAGCCAGGGGCATTGGCAGTCGCATTGTCTCGGTGGTCAACCCCCGCCAGCTCTACCGTCCCACCGATGTCGCATGGGATATGTGCTCTGAACCCGACAGCCAATTTCTCGATGAGGCTGGGTTTAGCCGCCTCTTTGGCGGCGACGCCCTGATTGGGGTAACCGGTGGCTCTAGCGCCATGCTTGAGCCGATCATGCTGCGCAGCACCGCTCCCCGCGACACTTTCTGCTGGCGGCGCGGCGAAACTACCGCTAGCGCCGGGCAGATCATGGCCCTCAATGGGCTGACCGCAGCTCACTTTGTGGCTCGGGCCACGGCACTCCTGGGCTAGGCCAAAAAAAAGGGAAAGGCAATTGTCTTTCCCTTTTTTTTGAGAAATCGACTTGTTTAGCAACCGCCCTAGACAGGCAATCGGAAATCGCAGCTGATTTTATTCGCCTGACCCTGACTCTGGCTGCTGTGATCGAATGTAGTTGAGTACTTCTGTCGAGGGAAACAGCCGCACCTGATTCAGCTGAGCATCTAGCTCAGGATCGCTGTTGCTGCCCATAGTAGCCAGCAGCCATTCCAGCGAGAGCACCTGAACGACAATGTCATCAGCTGCCTCTGCATTGGTTTCTTCGTAGCGGCTCAGCAGAGTTTGCAGATCGTTACGGGAGAAAAACATCGGCAGCGCGGCCTGCCCATCTTGGTTGATGGTCAGATAGGGGCCGTCAGCACCCTGGCGCGCGATAAACAGCGGTACCCCCTGAAAGTTAGACTGAACTTGCAGCGCGGCGTCTAGCTCATCGCCAATGGGCAAGTAGAGCAGCGGCACTTGGGCCTCGCTGTTGAGCACGGTTTCTTGGTACAGGGTGCCCAGGTCAACGAGAGCTACCTCGGCGCTGGGGTCTTCTTCTCGGGCGCGGGCTAAGAATTCATCGGCGGCTTCTCCATCGATGAACACAACCGGTACCTTCACCTCCTGGTCATTGACGTCGGCAGCAGCGGTCAAGGGCTGACCATCAGAATTGAGAATAATAAAGACCGGCACCTGCTCAAGCTTATCGACAATGGCCTCTTCACCTAGAGCTTCGGCGGGCAGAGGCATGACCAAACCACCCCCCAGCAGGCTACCGCTAACCAGGGCCGCAAGCAGGGGCAAGGGCCGCAAAATGGAGGAAAAAAGCTGTCGCATAGAGTGTCTCGTTGTTAAATAACGTCAGTGGGGGTAACGGCAGTGGGCCTCGTGCAAATCATCGTTAACGTCAATGACTATAAATACTACAAACTAGCAGCGCTATGTATAGCCCCCCTGTGACAGTCCTGCTCCTCGTCCAAACCAACAGGCCCAGACAAACCGCCTATACTCAAAATCGGGATGACAGGATTTGAACCTGCGACATCCTGCTCCCAAAGCAGGCGCGCTACCAAGCTGCGCTACATCCCGTAGACCGTTATCAGTCGCGAACAGTGACATTATAGCCTGCTTTATTGCCAAACCGTCACAGCCCCCCTTAGCCTGGCCCCATCTCACCCCCAGAACTTTTTCTATGGCGACTCCTGCCTACCCCCTAGAGCAACTCCCCGGCCTCAGCGTAGCCCATGCCCAAGGCCTGGCCAAGCTGGGCCTGACCAGCACCGCTCAACTGCGCCGCTACGGCGCTTCTGTGGAGCACCGTCAAACCCTGGCACAGCGCCTTCAAGTGCCGCTGCGCTACGTGACTAAGTGGGTGATCTTGGCAGATCTGGCTCGGGTGCCTGCGGTGGGCTGCCAGTTTAACGGGCTGCTGCTGCACGCGGGCATTATCTCGGTGCCCCAGCTAGCCGCTTGTTCTGCTCAGCAGCTGTTTACTCAGCTGCGGCGGCTGCATGTGGCCACTATGCAGCGCAATGACCTCTGCCCCACCGTCGACCAGGTCAACCTCTGGATTCACCAAGCCAAAGCCCTCAGCTAGTCTGGGTACCAGAACATTCCCTTAATTCCCTCGGGGTCTGGCATAAAACCTAGACCTTTGTAAAACTCGACCACCTGGGGGTCAGCGAACAAGGTGACGTTGCTGATGTCTTCGCTGCGCAGTTTTTTGATTAGCTGGCGCATGAGTTCTTTGCCTAGACCTCGTCCCTGAAAGTCGGGGTGCACCACCACATCCCAGATAGTGGCGTTGAAGGCGTGGTCAGAGGTGGCCCGAGAAAAGCCCACTAGGCGGCGGCGATTGCCCCGCTGCTCCCACATGGTGATTACCAAGTAGCTGTGCTGAATGGCTTTTTTGACCTTGCGAATGGGGCGTCTAGCCCAGCCCACAGCGTTGCACAACTCCTCTAGCTCATAGAGGTCAAGGTCGCGATCGGTGCTAAATACAATGGTTGACCCTTCTCCAGGCTCGGGTAGAGCTTCTAGGACGGTGCCCCCAGATGCTGCCTCGCCAGACGGAGCGCCATCAGATCCGACAAAAAGACTTTTCCAAAAACCCATGCAGGCCCTGTCTGATAACGAAGTGGGACGACATTCAACAGCATTGTTTGGTTGCCTAAGTAAGTAGCTCTGTGCAAGGCGGCGCAGTGGCTCCGACTAAAGCTAACCCTAGGGCTAAACACCGTTTCTCCATAGTATATCCCCTTAAAATGCCGATGCCTCTGGCTGAGTTTGGATTTATGCTGGCTATCCTGGGGGGAGTACGGTGCCGTCAATTCTTTTCGGCATAAATAAACTGGGGAATTTTCCCAACGACAACTGCGGCCGATGATTTTACTACGAAAATAACCCTCATCCAAGTCCAGAAGTTGAGTTCTGCCTGTGGGAAAACTACCGATCCCGACCTGGACTTGGTATAGGTTCCTGATTCTCGAGTGTTTCTGAGGCGGCAAATGCTAACGTTACCTCCATGGAGTTCCGTCCTTCCCACCATGGCCGCTGGCTTAAACCCCTCTACGGTTGAGCTGTTGAAGCGCTTTAACCGAGCCTTTCCGCAGTTTTATGAGCAGTTTGTCAGCAGCGAGATTCAGCTGCAAAACTTGCGCTTGGCTTACCAACTCTACAAGCAGCGCCAGGCTGTCCTTTATATTAAGCCAGAGGGCACCAAAAGTGCTTTGCACTTTGTCTATCGCAATCAGTCGTTTCTGCTCAGCGATATCTTTGGCGTGCTGGCAGCCTACGGCCTGACGATTCATAACCTCAGCCTCTACGGGCAGATTTATCCGCCCATGCTGGTGTTTATTAAGCTGGTGGTGTCTCGCGGAGGCAAAGCGCTCACCCCCAAGACCACTGAAAATGTCTGCCGGGCGATTCAAGAGACTCTGGCGGGGCATTTTGAAGTGGAAGAAATGCTCAGCGTTGAGTTTAATCTAGATGCGGGTCTAGAGAAGGTAGAGACTGAGTTTTATGTTGACCCGGTGTTTCACCTGCCGGCGCTGCTGATAGAAGCTGACAACCAGCCGGGGCTGTTCTACAAGGTGATGTACGCCATCTGGCAAGAAGATCTGCTGGTGGTCAACGCTAACCTGCTGGTGTGGCGGGGGCGCACCCGTCTAATTCTCTATTTGCTAGGCCCCAATGAAAGCCTGATTCCAGATTATCTGGGCCAAAAGATTGCCGATGGCATGCGCTATCGCCTGATGAGCTAAGGTACGATGGTCAAAGACCAGCCTGAGGGGCCCATGGCCCATGGCCATTACTAGTGTCTTTGGCGTACCCCATTACTATCAGCTCACTGAGGCGAGCCTGCCCTGCGCGGAGGGGGCATCTCTGTCCGTAGTCTGTATACACGGCTGGTTACTAAGCCACAAATATTGGCAGCCGATTATCGATCAGCTGAGTCTTGAGCATCGCTGCCTGGCCTACGATCTGCGAGGTTTTGGCGAGTCGCGCTACGGTCTGGCTGATCACTTCCCAGGGATCCCCGTTGCGGCCCAGGACGAGGGAGCCTCAGCGTCGCCCTATGGTCTGGGGGCCTACGCCCGCGACTTGGCGGCGCTGCTCAAGCAGCTTAACCTTGGCCCGGTATGGCTGGTGGGGCATTCACTGGGGGGCAGTGTGGCCTTGTGGATGGCTCACTGTTTTCCTGAGCTGGTGCAGGGGGTGGTGTGCTTAAACTCGGGCGGGGGCATTTATCTGGAGCGAGAGTTTCAGCAGTTTCGCCAAGCAGGGCAGTATATTGTTGGCTGGCGGCGGCCCTGGCTGCGCTACACACTGCTGCCGCTGCTGCTAACCCGCATGATGGTGCACCGGCCCTTAGATTACAGTTGGGGGCGCGATCGCTGCCTTGACCTATTGCAGGCCGATGGCGCAGCGGCCCTGGGCACATTGCTCGAGTCGACCACCGAGGCCGAGGTGCATTTGCTGCCCCGACTCGTGGCAACCCTGAGGCAGCCCGTATACTTCGTGGCCGGTCGGCAAGATCAGGTGATGAACCTACGCTACGTGAAGCACCTAGCGGGCTATCTACAAGCGTCGCGTCAGGGGCAAAACACCGTGACTGAGATTGAAAACTGCGGCCACCTAGCTATGATTGAACAACCTATAGTGGTCGCCAAGGTTATCCAAGGGATCTTAGCAGCGACCCCTGCGACCTACCAATCTTCTTGATCTCTAAAAGCTAATTAAAACCTACTGGCCTAGCGTTGAGCTGAGATGTGTCGCCAACCCTAAAATTTTAACTTACTACAAAACAAAAGAGATGCCGACGACTGGCCGTGTTTCGTCTCGGCATCTCTTCTGGTTCGCTCCTCACACATTTATAACTATATGATCCCTTGGGGGGAATGTCACCCCCTAACGCCTGGTTAAATGAACAGTTTTTCTTATGAATGCTGAGGCGGTGGGAGCAAGGGAGGTGCGATCGCGCGCTCACCCCGGATGTAGCCGGGACTACAGCGAGCCCGCTAGGGACTGGGTTCATTTGTCATTACAGGTTTACTCATAGTTTGCAACCAAAGCATGGAATTCGCAATGTCTCGAGATCCCGAGGGGATACTACGGGAAAATACGGGGTACCTGTATTAGTATTGGATGGTTCACACAAGCTTAATATTTCATGGAACGTCAGAACGTTCTTGCGGTCGTTGAGTTGATTCGCCCATCTGAGCTGTCGAGCTAAGCCCCATCTACCCCATGGTCGCGGCCTGTACCGTTTAATCAGCTTTTTCTATGCAATCTTCTTCTCATACCGATAACGCTCGACCGTTTTTGACCTGGCAACGCATTACCGACTGGGCCCATGCCCACTACCGGGCCAGAACATTCAACAAGGACGAGCGCATTCCCACCCGTTCTGGGCTGCTGTATCTGGTAGAGCGTGGCTCTGTGCGCCTGGTGGGTTCTGCCCAGGGCGCGGGGGCAGCCCCTGAGTTGTCTGACCTCGACGATGCTGGCGATGAAGATACACCCTCATCTCTAGCTCTAGGACTGAGCGAAGAGGCCTTTTTGGGGTTTGTGGGAGCCGGCCAGCCCTTTGAAATTGTGGCCCAGGCACCTTTCCTGCTGCAAAGCTTTGCCCATGTGGATCAAACCACTGTGATTTGGCTGTATTGGAGCGATTTAGACAACTGGCCCCATTTTCGTCGCGAGGTGCTCGATGCCTTTCGCTACCAGCATCAGCGCAAGCTGCTGTGGCTCAGCACCCTGGGTCAGCGCCGCACCATTGATCGCCTGCTGGGGTTTCTCACCCTGCTGATCGAAGAATTTGGGGAACCCTGCGAGTCGGGCTACTACCTGCCCTGGTCGCTCACCCACGCCCAAATTGGCAGCGCCATTGGCTCTACCCGGGTTACCGTCACTCGCCTGATGGGTAAGCTGCGTCAGCGCAAGCTAATTTACATCTACAAAGACGGGTTAATTGCTATTTCCGGAGACCCATCGGTTGTTCGGGAAGCCTAGGGGCGGAGGATGAGAGGTGAGTGATGCCCCTCCGCTCCCACACTACAGTCGCTAGAGGCTGAGGTTGAGAGGCTCGGGCGGTGGGGCCACGGGTTTAGCGCCGTTTTTCCCGACGCCGCTTTTATCTGCACCAGCGGGCTGAAAGTTAAGCGGCAGGTTGGTGAACTGGGGCAAAATTTCGGCGGTAAAGGCAGCGGCGGCCTTGGATCGGTAGCGGTTGGGGTTGAAAATTACCGATAGGGTGCGGTTGACCACCACTGAGTCAATCTTGGCGCGGTGTAGCACGCCCATTTGCAACTCTTTTTCAATGGCCGAGTTCGACACGAAGGCCACCCCAAGGCCAGACTGTACGGCGGTTTTAATCGCTTCAATAGAGTTTAGCTCCATCTCAATTTTGAGGCGGCGGGTTTCGATGCCACAGCGGGTGAGCACCTGGTCAATGACCTTACGAATGGTCGATTGCGAATCGAGGGCAATGAAGTGCAGCTTGTAGAGATCTTCGCGCTGGATCACCGCTTGGCCGGCGAGGGGGTGATACATCGGCATAATCAATGCAAGTTCGTCTTCGGCGTAGGGCACTCTTTCTAAAGAGTCCTGTAGCTCAGGGGGAACTTCACCGCCGATAATGGCTAAATCAACCTGGCCATTGGCAACACTCCAAGATGTGCGACGGGTGGAATGCACATGGAGTTGCACCGCCACATCGGCGTACTTTTGCCGAAACAGGCCAATCATGCGGGGCAGTAGGTAGGTGCCAGTGGTTTGGCTCGCGCCGATAATTAGAGTTCCCCCCTGCAGGTTCTGGAGGTCTTCGATAGCGCGACAGGTTTCTTGGCATAGGCTGAGAATGCGATCGCCATAGCTTAAGAGCAGATGCCCGGCTTCGGTAAGCTGAGCCCGCCGCCCCCCTCGGTCAAACAGCGGTACATCTAGCTGGCGCTCCAGGTTTTGCACCTGCAAGCTCACCGCCGGCTGAGAGACATAGAGACTGTCCGCCGCTCGCTTGAAACTGCCCTCTGCTGCGATAGCCTTGAGAATACGCAGCTGGTCGAGGGTAAAGGGAAGGTCAGACATGGGCATTAACCCTAACGTACGATAATCCTGGGCTGCCAACAAACCATGATAGTAAGGCAGGCCCGTTCCGTGGGATCGCCGCAACAAGGGTTATTACAACCATCCCAGATAGCCCATCCCAGATAGCCCCATCCCAGATAGACTAACGGCTCTTGGCCTAATGTCGAATAAAGTCTGCCATCCTTAGATTACTTGGTTCAGGGCACGCGACGACAAAACTTTAAAACGGTACCCCAACGCTCTATGAAACGGCAGGTGATTCAGAATGTCTTAAATTTGCCCGGCATCTCTGGGATGGCGCTGATTGATGGCCGCAATCGCCCCTTTTTCTTTGGGCCAGACATCAGCCTCAACAACCAGCAGCAAGATGCGCTGGCCCAGGGGATTCAACAGGTGGTTGACACCACCCCGGCTAATTTCCAAACCTTTAGCTTTCGTTTTGTCAATCAGCTAGCCCACATCTACAAACTAGGCCAGGGATTAATTTTGCTGGTGCTGATCACCGATCAGGTGCCCCTGCCTGAGTATAGCTCCGCCATTGACGAGCTGAAAATAACCTTGATGGAAGCCCCTCACAACGCCGTGTCCACCTTTAGACTGATGGCGAGCTGCGTCACCCTGGGCAGCGGTTCTGTAGTGCCGAGTGCTGCTGCTGAAGTCAATCCAAAGGTACAGCCGTTGGTAGACCCGGTTGCGAGGGCAGTGGTCCCGACCCGCCCGGAGATCGCTGAGGCTCTAAATCACCTTAGCGATGGGGCCGCCCAGTACCTGGGTAAAACCCTGGTGATCAACACTTGGAAGCAATCTCGACCGGCCCACCCCTGGCTTGAGCAGTTTGAGCTGCAATCAGATGGTCACTTTACTATCAGGGTCGATGACCAGACGCCAATCACCCCAGAGCAGCACCAGGGGGTCAAAGACTGGGTGGCGGCGTTTTTGGGGCGTGGTGGCCGAACCATCCGCAACTTCCAAACTCTGGTGGGCAGCCAAACCCTCACCCCCGCAGAGAGTCGTCTGCTCCTGGAGAACCCTCGCTCTGAGGTGCTCTGAGATCCCCTAGAGCTATACCTGTCCACAGCAGTATCAAGCTATGCGCTGTTGTTACCCTAGATGGGTACCTTGGAATTGCCTAGACTTTCTACACCCCTGCATTTTTACCTCTGTCGCACCCACCATGGCTAAAACCGTTCGCCTAGAGCCCATTGCCCAAGAAACCTCGGTTGAAACCAACGGCAACCTGCTGTCGGTACTGCTGAACAAAGATTTAGATGTGCTTAAGGAGTGTGGTGGGCGGGGCATGTGTGCCACTTGCCACATCTATGTGCAGTCGGGCATGGAGGCCTTGACTCCAATTAACCGCCGTGAGCAGCGCACCCTAGAGGTGATTACCTCCTGCAAGCCCAACTCTCGTTTGGCCTGCCAGGCTAGGGTGGTGAGCAACGGCGTGGTAGTAGAGCTACCGCCGGGGATGTACGTGAACTCGCTGCAAGACATTGAGGCGTTGATTGGGCGCCGGGCTGACCAAGACCTCCTGCACCCCATTACTGGCGAAGTGCTGGTAGAGCAGGGCAAGCTGATTACGCGATCAACCATGGCTCAGCTTGAAAGCACCGCAAGCTTTAGGGTGGGTGAGTTCTTTAGCCAGAGCAAAGATTCCTAGGTAATCTCAGTTTGGGTTAGGAAAAATATTTGGCGACGTAGTGTCACTGTCCCCTCCTGGAAGAGGTAGGGGTGGGTCAGTCAAGGCCAGTCAAGGCCAAATAGCAACTCGCCGTATCTAGAAACTTATACTCTGCTGTAGGCTTGACCCACCCCGTCCTTTTTTGCGAAACGCTTTGCGAACGGGCATCCCTCCTACGGAGGGGACAGCGTTATCCCGAACTGAAGTTAGGTAATACGTTTGTGCCCTGCTCTTGCTCGTGCCCTACTTGTTCGCGTCCGAAAGGGGGGCGAATTCAAACAAGATTCGGCGTGGGAATAAAAACTGGCCAAGGGCGCTATACCGAAGCCCAGAAAACATCTGTTATGGTAAGGCAACGCCGTAGCTGAGTTTTGTGTTAACCCCTATGGACTCTGCCCTTCCCCTGAGTGCTCGCCACGAGCAGGTGCTCCAGGCAACGATTCGCCACTACATTGCCACGGCAGAGCCGGTTGGGTCGCGGGCCTTGGCTCAGGAATATAACCTGAAGGTCAGCCCGGCCACGGTGCGCAACACCATGGGGCTACTCGAAAAGTACGGGCTGCTCTACCAGCCCCACACGTCGTCGGGGCGTGTGCCCTCTGACTCAGGCTATCGGCTCTACGTAGATCGGCTGATGTCGCCGTCGGCTCAGGTAAGGCGGCGGGTTGATGCGGCACTGTCGGAGGAAATTGACTGGATGGGCCACAGTCTGGAGTCACTGCTGCGCTCAGCCACCCAGATTTTGTCGCAGATTAGCGGCTATCTGGCCTTGGTCACGGTGCCCCAGGCCAATACGGCGCTGATTCGCCACATTCAGCTGGTGGCGGTGGAGAGCGGGCAGATGCTGATGGTGGTGCTGTTAGACTCGCTGGCGACTCAGTCGGTGGTGGTGCAGTTGCCGTCAATGCTGGCTACCGAAGCGCCAGTGGTAGATGACTCTCTGAGCCGCCGGAATCTGGAAATTTTGTCGAACTTTTTGACCCATCACCTGCGGGGGCGTCCTCTGGCGGAGGTGACCAGCCTCGACTGGGGTAGCTTGGATGCGGAGTTTAAGCAGTATGGGGGGTTGCTCTGCCAGGCTCTGGGCGATCTGGCGCTGCGATCGCAGCCCACCGAAACCCCGTATTTGGTGGTTAGCGGACTGGCCGAGGTACTGCGCCAGCCCGAGTTTTCTGACGCCCAACACATTCAGGCGATCATCCGCCTGCTCGAAGAAGACCAGTCCCAGCTGTGGCCGCTGTTTATCGCCGCCCCATCGGCGGCGCGTCCCGTGCCCAGCGGCGTCGATGTCAGGGTCTGGATTGGCACTGAGAACCCCCTGGAGCCGATGCAGGGCTGTGCATTAGTAGTATCTAACTACACTCGCCACGACACTTCGGTGGGCAGCGTAGGAGTGCTAGGGCCAACCCGGATGGTCTACGAAAATGCCGTGGCCGTGGTCAAGTCGGCCGCCGACTACCTGTCCACCGCCCTCAGCGAGTAGGGGTATTCCTAGGAACAACCCGAATGGTAGAGGCAAGCGGTGATTATTACAGAACTACTGGCGATTCTGTCGATCGCAGCGGCGACAGGGCTGCGGCTAGCCCTGCCGCTGCTGCTGATCGGCCTGATGTCTGGTCCCCAGCTGTGGGCCAATGTGCCGCTGCTGTCTCAGCTACCGCCGCCCCTAGTACTGGGGTTGCTGGCCACCTGGTCAGCGGCTGAGCTAATGCTGTCGAAGAATAGCCACAGCCAGCGGTTTTTTCAGATTTTAGAGTTGCTCCTTAGCCCTGGGGTGGGGGCACTGGCGGGCATTGCGATCGCCCGTACCGTGGGCCTAGACAGCTGGCTCAACCTGCCAATTGGGCTGATCAGCGCCCTCTTGGCCCTGGTCATTCAACTGCTGCAGGTAGGCCTGTTCTTTCGGCCTCGCCGCCCGCCCCTGTGGTGTTTTTTTGTGATCGATGGGCTGTGCATTGTGCTGGCGGTACTGGCCTTTGACGCCCCCTACCAGGGGGGCGTGATTGCTCTACTGCTGCTGTGGCTGGTGATTCGCACCTCGTACCTGTGGCAGCACTGGCCCCGGCGCTCCAAGCCTAGGGAGTAGGGGCGGTGTACGGTTCACGGTGTACGGTTCACGGTGTACGGTTCGAGGTGCGCGGTTTACGGTTTGGGGGGTTGCTGAATAAAGGTGTGAAGTAAAAAATCAATACCCCTCGTGGGGGCAAACGGCCGTTTGCCCTGCCCCAAATTCATGACTCAATTCAGCAATGCCCGGTTTAAAGCCCGCCGTGAACCGTACACCGTACACCGCAAACCCTAATCAGCTAGCTTCTGTCCCAATCAACCTGGTCAAGTCCTAGAGAATACCGACAAAATGCAGGGGGCCACGACCGCTGACTAGCTCCAGCAGCAGGGCTAAGAAGCCTACCATAGCCAGCCGCCCATTCCACACCTCGGCCACGGGGGTGAGGCCCCAGGCGGAGCGCTCTTGGGGGTAGATTTTGACTTTTTTGTCGGGCTGCACCACGTCGGAGAACAGCTGACGCGGGGCCACCAGGGCCTCGGTCACCATGTCGGCCATATCGCCGATGAAGCGCGGGTGGGTGTTGAGGGCGGGCACCCGGTGAAACCCGTGGATGCCAGCCTCTTCGGCGATTTCGCGGTACTCGATGTCGATCTCTTGCAGGGTTTCGATGTGCTCAGAGACAAAGCTGATGGGTACCACCACCAGGTCGTGGACCCCCTGCTGGGCCAGCTGCTTAATCGCATCTTCGGTGTAGGGTTGCAGCCACTCCACCGGGCCAACCCGGCTTTGGTAGGCCAGGGTGTGGGGGTTGGGGCGGTTGAGCGACTTCATAATCAGCTCAGTGCAGTGCTCGATCTCGCGCTGGTAGGGGTCACCGGCCTCTTCGACGTAGCTAACGGGCACGCCGTGGGCGCTAAAAAAGATATGAGCACCGTCGGGGTTTTCGAGCTTGTCTAGCTCCTGGGCGATCAGGTCGGCCATGGCCTCGGTGTAGCCGGGGCGGTCGTACCAGGAGGGAATGGCGGTGTAGACAATGCGCTGAAGGGCAGGGTCTTCGAGCCAGAGGCGCTCGAGCAGGCGAAAGCTCGAGCCACTGGTACTAATGGAAAACTGCGGATACAGCGGCAGCACCACCAGCTTTTCGATGCCGTCGCGCTTGATCTGGGCCACGGCCTCTTCGGTGAAGGGGTACCAGTAGCGCATGCCGACATAGATGCTGGCTTCGGTGCCTCGGTCGGCCAAAACCTGCTGCAGCGCCTCGGCCTGCTCTTCGGTAATGCGGCGCAGGGGCGAACCACCGCCAATCTGCTGGTAGTTTGCTTGGGATTGCTTAGCCCGGGAGCTAGAAATTAACCAGGCCAGGGGCCGCTGGAGAAACGGCAAGGGCAGGCGAATAATTTCTGGATCGGCAAACAGGTTAAACAAAAAGGGGCGCACGTCGTCGGGCGATTCTGGCCCCCCCAGATTTAGCAATAAGACCCCAACACGACCCATGGCACTGTAGTGGCTCTAAAGTATGTACTGATATGTCAACTATTCTACAAGCTGGATGAACGGTTTCCGAGGGCGATGGCTACTCCTGCGGCTTTAGATACGGCGATCGCCAAGTTAAACACCCGCCTCAAGGCCGCCCGCCTGGGGCTACAGGTGGAGCGACGGGGCGATCGCCTCAGCCTGCGGGGCACCCTGCCGCCGCGCCCCGACAGCGGCAAAACCCGGCCCCACCAGCAGCGGATTCCCCTCAAGCTGCCCGCCACCGCCGCCGGGCTAAAGCAGATCGAGCAAGAAGCCAAGGTGATTGCCGCCCAGCTGATCGAGCGGCGCTTTAGCTGGGCCAGCTACCTGGCCCAGGCAGAAGCAACCCCGCCAGAAACCCTGCCCCTGCCGGACTGCATCGCCCGGTTTGAGGCGCACATTCTGGCCCAGCGCTGCCCCGATGTCGCCGCTCTGGCCTCGCGCAAAACCACCTGGGACAAAGCCTACGCCCCCTACCTCAAGAAATTGTTGGCCCAGGCTGAGCAGCAACCCCGGCAGCCGCTGGAGGCCGCCATCGTCACTACCCTAGAGGCGATCCCAGCCCATTCCCGCAGCCGTCAGGTGGCGTTTACGGCGTTTAAGGCCTTTGCCGACTTTCAGGGGGTGACCTTGCCCGAGGGGGTCGAGAACCTCGGGGGGGCCTACGGCAACAGCAAGGCCCAGCGCCGACTGCTGCCCTCCGACGAGGTGATTGTCGAATGGCATGATCGCATCCCCAACCCGGCCTGGCGCTATGTGTATGGGGTGATGGCCACCTACGGCCTGCGCAACCACGAAGTGTTTTTTTGCGACTACCAAGCGCTGCGCCAGGGCGACCCGGAGGGCCGCATCACGGTGCTCGAAACCACGAAAACCGGCCTCCACGACGTGTGGCCTTTCTACCCCGAATGGGTCGAGCGGTTTGACCTGGGCCAGGGCGTGCTACCGCCGATCAACACTGACTTGGCCGCCACTACCCTCCAGCGGGTTGGCCAGCAGGTGGCGATTCAGTTTAAGCGCTACGGGGTGCCGTTTTCGCCCTACGATCTGCGCCACGCCTGGGCCGTGCGCACTATTCACTTTGGGCTACCCGACACCGTGGCAGCCCGCATGATGGGCCACTCGGTGGCGATTCACAACCGCACCTACCACCGCTGGATTACCCACCGCGACCAGCAGGCAGCGGTGCAGACAGCGCTCCAGCGGGGCACCTGGCAAGCTCCCCTATAGGATTAAGCCAAGGGTGACCGATGCGTGAGGGTAGCCTCAGGGGCAAACAGCCACTGGCTAAGGTTGAATGGCGCGAATGCCGCTAGCTCTTAGGCTGGAGTGATCATCAGCACCAGAGCTTTTCGGTCGAGGGCCTGCACCTTGCCAGCATCACCGATGTCTTTGACGATGCGCTCTAGCAGATCGGCAGCGCGATCGCGGTGCTGGTGCTCGCGCCCGCGCAGGCGCACCAAAAATTTAACCGAGTCTCCCTTCGACAGCCACTCGACCGAGCGCTTGATCCGGAGCTGGTAGTCAGACTCACCCACGTTGGGGCGCAGCTTGACCTCTTTCAAAGACGGCTTAGAGCTTTGTTTCTGTCGCTTACTCTGCTGGTACTGGAGTTTGCCGTAGTCCAGAATTTTGGCCACAGGGGCATCTTTGCCGTTGGAGACCACCACCAGGTCAAGGCCTGCATCCTCCGCGAGGGTCAGCGCCTCGCGAGTGTCCATAAGCCCACGATTTTGGTTCTCATGGTCGATCAAGAACACCTGGGGTGAGCGAATTTGCCGGTTTACCAGTTGCGTCTTAGAAATAAGTCTTTCCTCTCGTAACTCAACAGTTAATAGTTCAACAGTTCGTAGTCAAACAGGGAGGCCAAACAGCCGTTGGCGAAATCGCCGCAACCAGTGCTAGCTGATGCACTATACCCTAAATTAAGAGGGCATCATCCATAAGGATATCAATAGAATAGCCCAGCTTCCAGGGGGTAGATGTGTCGAAATATCCGCTCTTAACAAAACGGTAAATCGCCGCGCCTGCCGGGGCTCATGCCGCTACCCTGGATCGCAGACTGGGCAATAGATACAGACGCTATCGAGGAGGCCCATGGCCGCATATTTTGCCACCGTTGCCCGGGGTCTTGAAGCCCTGGCCGCCGCTGAACTAGAGGGGCTGGGTGCTCAGCACGTAGAACCCGGCTTTTGTGGCGTCGCCTTTGAGGGCGACCTGGCCCTGCTTTATCGGGTAAACCTGTGGTCGCGGTTGGCCTTTCGGGTGCTGGTGAAGCTGGCTGAGGTGCCCTGCTGCGATGCCGACGATCTCTACCGGGGCATTCAGAGCATTGACTGGCGGCCCTACCTCACCCCCGACCTCACCTTTGCGGTCGATGCCACGGGCAAAAACCGCAGCCTCAACCACACCCATTTCACCGCCCTACAGGTTAAGAACGCGGTGGTTGATCAGCAGCGGCAGCAGTGGGGCGATCGCTCCACCATCGACACCCAGCACCCCGAGGTGCGCCTCAATCTACACATTCAAGACGACACCGCCACCGTCAGCCTCGATAGCTCTGGGTCAAGCCTGCACCGCCGTGGATACCGTCCGGCGGTGGGGGCCGCCCCGCTGAAAGAATCTCTGGCGGCCGCGCTGGTGACCCTAACCGGCTGGGCCGGCGATGTGCCCCTGATCGATCCGCTCTGTGGGTCGGGCACGCTGCCCCTAGAAGCCACCATGATGGCGCTGAAAATTGCCCCAGGTATCTTTCGCGAAGACTTTGGTTTTCAGACCTGGCCCGACTTTGACGGTGACCTGTGGGATGGGCTGTGGCAAGAGGCGGAAGCGAGCCGGGGTGCAGATCTGGGAGTTTGGGTTGGGGGGTGCGATCGCGACCCCGACATCATTCACCAAGCCCAGGTCAACGCCCAGCGCTGCGACCTGGCCGAGCAGGTGAAATTTTGGGCCGCCGACCTGGCTGACCTTGAGTCCCCTGCCGACAGCGGCTTTCTGCTGTGCAACCCCCCCTACGGCGAGCGCCTAGGGGCCGATGAAGACCTTGGTGCCTTCTACAAACTGCTGGGCAACGTGCTCAAGCAGCGCTTTAAGGGCTGGACGGCCTTTGTGCTCAGCGGCAACAAAGCCTTGTCGCAACACATTGGCCTCAAGTCAGCCCAGCGGATACCCGTCTACAACGGAACGCTGCCCTGCCAGTGGATGAAGTATGAGCTGTATTGATGAAAGTTGGGGGAGACGGTCTACGGTATGCGGTTTACAGTTCACGATCCGCCTTGCACCGCATACTCCTTTGCTGTTAGAGCTGGGCAAAGTTAGCTTAGCCAAGCACTAGCTTTCCGTTGCCGTTAGCTCAGCAGTTGAGTCATTGGCGACTAACGCATCTAGGGTGTGCCCCAGCTTGTCGGCGATGCCCTCTACCCAGGCCTCGTCTTGGCGAGTGTAGCTGCGGGGGGCGTTGGCCGCCAAAATCAGCGCGCCATCCTTGCCCATGGGCTGACAGATTACGCCCTGGGTGTTCTCAGGCAGATAGTCAAACTCCACCCGACCGGGATAGATGCTGAGTTTGACTAGATAGATAGCTTTGCCCGTCTCTAGCACCCGCTTGAGAATGGGGCCAGGGGTGACCTCGGCCTTGGGTGCCAGCACGCCTCGCCGCAACAGGGTCTTGCCCTGGCAGTAGGCCACCACAGAGCGGGTGACGGTGTTGGTCAGCAGCAGGTGTGAGGCCCAGGCTAGCTCAGTCTGGGCGGCCTCGGGCAGGGTATCGTCGAGTTCAAGCCCTTCATCACCGATCAGCGTCACCGCTTCGGGCGAAATGGGCTGCACCCGCTGCCACAGCAGACCCGTCAAAATTAGCAGGGCGCTGAGAATTACTCCCATAACGTCTGATCGCGCCTGGGATTCGGTCAGAGCCGGGGTCAGCACTCGATTGAGCATCAACAGCGTGCCGCCAAGGCCTCCGGCGACCAGGGGCAGCAGTCGCAGCACCCGGTTGGGGTCAGTTTGCGCCATAGTCTAAAATCTGCCCCCTGCTTCGATTGCTCTATGTCAATTTTAAGGGGACAAGAGGCTAGAAGCACCACAGCGACTGTAGGGGCGCAGCATGGGCCATGGGCTGTGCTGTTGAAGGCCGTTGTCAGGGCAAACCCCAACAGCGGCCCCTACAACTATATAGACGCTAGTTGTGGCAGCCGCAGCCCGTGTGGCCGCAGCCGGTCGATCCTTCGGGGTGGCCGTTGGCGCAGGCGTCGCTGCAAAAATACTGGCTGTCTTTTTCGATGGCTTGGCTGGTGTCGACGACACAGAGGCAAGAGTCACAGGCGCATTTCATTTGGGTAACGGTGGTCATAGTAGAGATCCTCTGAACTGGGTGGACTAAACTAATGCTCAAGCCCTTAAGCTCAAACGCTTGAACAACTGTTCATAAATAAACAGTAACATATGAACAGGCATTCAGGCATTGTCTGGGTTTAATTTCTTGTTGTTGGTGTCAGGCTCTGCCCGAGGAGCGTGCTTGCCCCTAGGAGAATGTGTTGATGGTTGACCCAATTCCCCCGGCTGAGTCTACGGCCTGCGCCCACGGCGCTCAATCTGTGGCAGAGATTTTGAGCCTAGAGAAGGCTCAGCGGATGGCGGAGTTTTTTGGCGTGCTGGGGGACCCCAACCGCTGGCGGATTCTCTCGGCCTTGGCGTTGGGCGAAATGCGGGTAGGGGATCTGGCGGCGGCGGTGGAGATGAGCGAGTCGGCGGTGTCGCACCAGCTGCGGATTTTGCGGGCCACGCGCCTGGTCAGCTACCGCAAGCGGGGGCGCAATGTACTGTACTGCCTCAAGGATGACCACGTGTTTAACCTCTATCGGGAGGCGTCGGAGCATTTGGATGAGCCGGGGGAGGAGTAGGGAAGTGGGGGAGTGGATGGGTGGGTGAGTAGTTGGGTGGGTGCTCGGTGGTGATTTGGGGGGTTGGGGGAGTGTCCGGGCTTTGGGGCGTTTTCGCTGAGGCGGTAGACTGGGGTATTGTCGGGTTTCTTGTATTGCTATGACTGTTTCTCCCCTGGCTCAGGACGCTCAGCGGCTGTTGGCGATCGCCCAGGCTACGCGCCGGGCGGCCCAAATGCTAGCTGGCCTGTCGGCCGATGCGAAGAACCGCGCCATTGAGGCGGTGGCGGCGGAGCTGGAAGCAAACGCCAATGAGATCTTGGCGGCGAACCGGGCTGACCGCAAGGCGGCGGTGGCCGACAACCTAGCTACGTCTCTCTACGACAGGCTGAAGCTTGACGGGGTGAAGCTGGCGGGGGCGATCGTCGGTGTGCGCGACGTGGCTCGGCTGCCTGACCCGGTGGGTACGGTGCAGATTCACCGCGAGCTGGATGACGGCCTGGTGCTGAAGCGGGTGGCGGTGCCCCTGGGGGTATTGGGGGTGATTTTTGAGTCGCGGCCCGATGCGGTAATGCAGATTGCGGCCCTGGCAATCAAGTCGGGCAATGGGGTGATTCTCAAGGGTGGCAAGGAGGCGGTGTGCTCTTGTGCGGTTCTGGTGCAGGCGATTAAGCAGGGGCTGAGGAATGCGGGGGTAGACCCGGAGGCGGTGCAGCTGCTGACCACCCGCGAAGAAACCCGCGCCCTGCTGGATCTAGAGGGCTACGTGGATCTGATCATTCCCCGTGGGTCAAACGCCTTTGTGCGATTTGTGCAGGAGAATACGCGGATTCCGGTGCTGGGCCACGCCGACGGCATTTGTCATTTGTATGTGGATAGCGAGGCAGATTTAGAGCAGGCGATCGCGATCACCCTCGATGCCAAAACCGCCTACCCTTCGGCCTGCAACGCCATTGAAACCCTGCTGATTCACCGCGACATTGCGGCGGTCGGCCTGGCCCCCCTAGCCGAGGCCCTGCACCACGCTAGGGTAGAGTTGCGGGGCGATGAGACCGCCCGCCAGCTGGTGCCATACCTGGTGCCCGCTACCGAAGACGACTGGGCGACGGAGTACAGTGATTTAATTTTGTCGATCAAAGTGGTGGACTCGGTGGAGGAGGCGATCGCCCACATCAACACCTACGGCTCGCGCCATACCGAGGCGATCGCAACCCGCAACCCCGCCACCGCCGCTTACTTCATGGATCGCGTCGATGCCGCTGGGGTGTTTCACAACTGCTCGACTCGCTTTGCCGACGGGTTTCGCTACGGCTTTGGGGCCGAGGTAGGCATTAGCACCCAAAAAATGCCCCCCCGTGGCCCGGTGGGGCTAGAGGGGTTGGTCACCTACAAGTACCGGCTGTCGGGCGATGGCCATGTGTCGACCACCTACAGCGGCAGCGAAGCCAAGCCATTTACCCACAAAGATTTGCCGCTCTAGACTAGAGAGACCTCTGGAAAATAGTTTCTTCAATGGTGGGCAGTGCCCACCCTACATCTGAGCAACCTATGGAACGCATTGCCATTGTTGGCCTGGGCTTGATTGGAGGCTCTCTGGGTCTAGATTTGACCCGCCAGGGCCACTCCGTTGTCGGCATTGCTCGACGGCAAGAAACGGCTCGGGCGGCGCTGGCGATGGGGGCGATCGCGACGGGGGGCACCGACCTGGCCCTGGTGGCCGGGGTCGATGTGGTGTTTATCTGCACGCCGATTGATGTCACCGTGGCGACGGCGGCGGCGGTTGTCCCCCACCTGTCACCGACGGCGGTGGTGACGGATGTGGCTTCGGTTAAGGGCGAGATTGTGCCGGCGATTGAGGCGCTGTGGCCAGGGTTTGTGGGCGGTCACCCGATGGCGGGCAAGGCCGAAGCGGGGCTGGAGGTGGCAGAGGCGAGGCTGTTCTGCGATCGCCCCTACGTGCTCACCCCCACTGAGGTGACGCAGCCCGAGGCGCTGGAGCGGGTACGGGCGATCGCCGCCAGCCTCGGGGCCACCCTCTGCCAATGCCACCCCACTCAGCACGACCGCGCCGTGGCCTGGATTTCGCATCTGCCGGTGATGGTGAGCAGCAGCCTAATTCTCGCCTGTCAGCAGCAGGCTGACCCGGCCATTCTCGCCCTGGCCCAGGCCCTGGCCAGCTCTGGCTTTAAAGACACCAGTCGGGTAGGCGGCGGCGTGCCCGAGCTAGGCACCCTAATGGCTCGCCACAACCGGGCGGCGCTGCTAGATGCCCTCACCCAATACCAGCGGCAGATCGACCATCTCAAAGCCCAGATCGCCGCCGAAGATTGGGACGCGTTGCACCACGCCCTGACCCAGGCCCAGGCCGCCCGCCCTGCCTACCTCAAGCCATCTTGAGGGGTTTGAGGTGTACGGTGTACGGTTCAAGGACTGCCGTGAACCGTACACCGTACACCGCATTCCTCAGGGCAAACAAGCCTCTCCATCGCTGCTGTAAGCCAGGGGATAGTCGGGGCTGAGCGGATACCCCTCTGGCCCGGCGCTAAAGCCGTAGCCCCTGACGATTTCGTAGGTTTGCAGCACCCGGCCAAAGCGGCGTACCTCAAGGGTTTCGGGGGGGTCTACCCGGTCAAACATAGCTAGGTGGGCCGGGCAGATGGGGTGCCAGGTTTCGCCCAGCAGCACGGCGTTGCGGCCTTCTAGATCGGGGGCGTCGTACCAAAAGTCGAACTGGTCGAGGCGGCCTGAGATCGCCAGTATGGTTGGGTCGTCGAGGGTATAGGCCAGGGCCGAGGCCGAGCGATAGTCGGTGGTGAGCAGCAGCGGATTGTCTAAGCCTTCTGCCTGGGCTGTCACCGCCTGGGCAATCTGGGGCCAGCCGAAGAGAGCGGCTCCGTCGGGGTCAACGGCCCCAAAGAAGGTGCCGAGGGGGATGACCGTGTAATAGGTCACCAGGACGGCTGCGACAAATAGACCCAGGCCTTGGGCGATCACCAGCTGCCCGGCCCGCGCGGGCTGGGGCAACGATGGTCGATAGAACTGGTCGCTCAGCAGCGGCAGCAGTAGCGGGTAGGCCAAGATATTCCAGTAGAACAGGGCGACTGAAACCGTAGATAGAGCGGTAAAGGCAGCGGTGGAGAGGCCAAATACCGACAGGGCCAGGGCTGGGTAACAGGAGGGTCGAGTCAGCGCAGTCTGCCCTCCGGCCCTCAGCCAGCGGCCCATGCTCCACGACTGGATGGGGCCGAGGGTGAGGCCACACAGGGCCAGAAACACTATGGGCTGAAGCAGGTTGATCGTGAGACCGCCGCCGGCAGTGCGATCGCGGTAAAACCGAAACGAAAAAAAGTCGTGCTGCACATTCCAAATCAGAATCGGCGAGAGCACCAGCGCGAGCAGACCCAGGGCCAGGTAGAGGCGGCGATCGCCCAGCACCTGCCGCCTGCGTTTGTCGACCAAGATCATGGCCAAAAAGCCCAGCCCCACAAACACCGCGTTGTATTTACACAGCCCCGCCAGCCCCAGAAACAGCGCTGCGCCATAGAGATCGCGTCCGCTGCCCCCGCCCAGATTTTCCACAGCGCCATCCACATAGCGCACAAACAAAAAGCTGCTGACCACCGCAAAGGTCACCAGCCAGTGGTCGTGCCAGGCCAGGCCCAGATACCAAAAGTACAGGGGCGACGAGACGACCAGCAGCACCACAATCCAGAAGCGGTCTCGGGCCTGATCGCCATAGAGATAGCGGCAGATGTGATAAAGGGTAAACCCCAAAAGCCCACTGCTGAGCAGGTTGGGCAACCGCAGCACCAGCGCAGATCGCCCCAGCGCTGCCCCAAATATCCCCTGCACCCAGGCGTGCAGCGGCGGGTGGTCGTAGTACGAAAAGCCAGACCTCTGCCCCCACAGCCAGTAGTAGGCCTCGTCGGGGTTAGGGAAAGCCGTGAGCCAAAACCCCAACCGCAGGGCCAAAAACCCCAGCAAAAACCACCGTCCCCAGCGCCAGACGGGTGACTCAAACAGTTCCCAGCGCTTATTCATCGGGCAGTTCTAGGGCGCTGGTGTCAATGTCGTCTAGCCCTGGTATGTCGCCAATCTCAAGGGTGCTTTCTGACTCAACCGGGTCTAACTCTTCGGCCTCTAGGGGCAGCACCACCGTGGGCAACCCCGCCCCCCGCAACCCCTGGAGAATGTGACCCGGCGTCTCGGGAAACACCACAAATAGCGGATAGCTTTTGTCAGTGCCGTCGCTGAGTAGGTGATCGTATTTTTGCGGTAGCAGCCATTCATAGCCGCGATCAGTCAAAATCTGCGTGTGCCGCCAGCGCAGCAGCAGGTCTGAAAAATCTTCTTGGGGGCGATGAATGTAGACAAAAATTTCGATGCCGGTCTTAATCTTCCACTCGGGGTCGCACATCAGCAGCGCCACGTCGCAGGGCAGGGTGATCACCGCGCCAGGGGCAATGCTGGGGCTGTGGGCGTTGAGGTGCACGGCATCGCGCAGGCGAATGTTGGGCAGAGGCAGGGTGATGACGCTGTCTTCGGGTCGCCGCATGCTGGGCACCGCCTCTAGGTAAGGGCGGTGATGCTTAAGCAGTTCTAGCGCCCCTTCGTGATCGGTGCAGACCGAGAGCAGCGTTTCATACTGAATGGGTTTGATCGCCATGCCGTCTACCAAGAGTGCAGGTCAAGGTCAGTGTTCCCTGCATTTTACCGAACCTGGTCGAGGGGACCACGGGTTACCCCCAGCTGGCTCTGCACCTGGAGGGCACGCCAGAGCTGGCTGCCGCTGATATCTCCGGCTAGCAGCTGGCGGTATTGAGCGATCGCCCTTTCCACCGCCTCGGCACTCTCATCTAAAAACTCTAGGCGAAAGTGCCTTGCCCCGGTCTGCATTAGCCGCTGGGCGTACTCAGATCCGGTCTGGGCCACGCCGTTAAAGACCGTGTTGCGACAGCCCGCGTCGGCCAGCAGAATATGCTCGGTGCCAACGCGATCGCGCAGCTTCACCTGCTGGCTTTCGCAGGGTCGGCCACAGTCGCGAAAGTCTTTGCCCTCGGAGAGAAAAGCGCAGAATACGCAGTGCTCCATGTGAAACATGGGCATGTGCTGGTGCAGGGTAATCTCAAACCAATCCGGCGGCGCCGATTGCAGCAGATCCACCAGCTGAGCCGCATTGAGGTCATAGGAGGCGGTCACCCGCTCTAGGCCATAACGACTCAGCAGATAATCCGCCGTCAGCGCATTCGCCACATTGAGCGAAAAATCGCCCATGCAGCGCTGGTCAGCGAAATAAGCCAGGTGGTCATAGTTACGCACCAGGTAGCCATCGGCGTTGGATCGCTTCACCTGATCCAGTATGTAGTTCTCCAGCGGCTTGGAAATGCGCGGTGGCGCCACCCAAATAGTCTGAGAATCCTGAACGCGATTGGCCCGGAACCAATCCACCGCGTCTTTGTACATCGCTGGATTTTCAAATTCGCAGTAGATCGTCTCAATCCCGGCCTGGGTGGCAGCGGTGAGCTGGGGGCGGGTGCGGACGAGGGTGGTGAGGTGAGGAGTGGAGGGGGAGATGGGTGGATGGACGGCAGCCGTAGCGTGGGTCATTCTTTCGCCGTTCAGAGTCGGATCCTGGCTACTCCCTAAGGATCTACGGCCTAACCCACCAGACAACAAATCCTCCAATGTTGCTCCAGAGTTCAACTGCCACACCCGAGGACGCTCCCGCAGCTCTATCAACCCGGCCACCAGCTCCCGCCGCAGTCGGTTCAGCTCGCTGACGGGGATCATCACCGCGCCCTGGAGGTGGTTGTCGAGGGCGGCTAAATGAAACGGGGTGTTGCCCAGGCGGCCAAACTGCTGGGTCAGGCGATCGCCCGTCAGCGGCTTCGAGTGAGCCTCTACCAAAGCCATGGTAGAAGCCGCCTGGGCGATATGGCCCTGGCTGTCGCGGGCGATCGCCACCATTTCCTGCCCTAGCTCTCCATAGATTTCCACAGAAATAGGACGTGTAAACTTGGGCTGATCGCCGCTGTAGGTCTGCTGATTTTCTTTGTCTAGGGCTGGGTCGCTGGTTTTCCAAAGGCGATCACCTGCATGAACCCGCCGCAAATTAACCGCATCGCGGCCAAACTGCAATCGAGTTTCTGGGCCAAACTTATCTACCTGATAAATTCGCCCGCCCTGCTCATTCTGGGCCGGGTGACCCTTGTCAAACACCACTCCATCCCCAGCCTTAATCGGAGCCTGGGCCTTGATAAAAACAGCATCCTCCGTAACCCGCGTGACCTCGCCGAGAAAAACCCCACGTTTTTTACCAAATCGGGCATGAACCAGCGCCTGGTTGTCAATGCCCTCAAACCAGCCTGTGTAGAGGCCGCGAGAGAAGGCCATTTCAAGCTGGTAGCGATCATCGGGAGAGGATGGAGGGATGGGGAGATGGGGGGATGAGGAAGCACAATCCCCTCCTGGGAGGGCTAGGGGTGGGTTCTCAACTGGGAGGGGTGCCGCCAACCGATCCAATGCCTGGCGGTAAACGCGGGTGACGTTGGCAACGTATTCCGGCGCTTTGAGGCGGCCTTCAATTTTGAGACAGCTCACCCCGGTTTGGATGAGTTCGGGCAGTACCGCTAAACCCGAGAGATCTTGGGGGCTGAGCAGGTAGGCGCGATCCTGAAGCTCTACCCGTTCTCCATCGGCGATCAGGTCGTAGGGCATGCGGCAGGCCTGGGCGCACTCGCCCCGGTTGGCCGATCGCCCGCCCAGCGCCTCACTCGTCAAGCACTGGCCCGAGTAGGCCACACACAGTGCCCCGTGGACAAAGACCTCTAGGGGCAGGGCAATATTTTGCTCCTGAAGTTGAGACTGGATTTTACCAATATCCTTAATCGAGCACTCCCGCGCCAGCACCACTAACTGGCAGCCCAGCGCCTGGGCAAACACCACCCCGGCGGTGCTGGTCACCGTCATCTGGGTCGAGCCGTGGATGGGGAAATCGGGCGACAGATGGCGAATCAGTCGGCAAATGCCAATATCCTGCACGATCGCCGCATCTACCCCAGCGGCGATCATGGTTTTGAGGTACTGCTCCGCCTCCGCCAGTTCTGAAGGAAACACCAGCGTGTTGAGCGTCACATAGCCCTTCACCCCCCGCCGATGGAGAAACGCCATCAGTTCGGGCAGATCAGCCTCGGTAAAATTCTCGGCCCGCATGCGGGCATTAAAGCGATCTAGCCCAAAATAGATGGCGTCGGCCCCGTTTTCGACCGCCGCTTTAGCGCAGTCCCAGTTGCCCGCCGGGGCCAGCAGCTCGGGCAGGGTAGGTGCGATCGCTCGGGTGTTAGCAGCAGCAAATGAGTTGAGGAAATCCATGGGCTTAGGCGGGCAGGGCTAAACACGTGCCCCTCAGGGCGACCAGCGGAGCAATCTATTCTGACAAAGATTAGATAAGTTTCAGCGCCCGCAAAAGACATTTCGCTCTCCTGACTGTCTCTTCCAGGCTGCATTCTGGGTTCAATGCTTTGCTCAGGGTTTCGCTCAGGATTGTTCTAGAGCCATTGTAAGCAGGATAAGAAGTAAGCAGGGTAAGAAATATTTGGTGATGATCTCACTGGTTCCTATAAATGGTGTAATTAATTATCGATTGTAAAATCTTGGAGAAATTTATGAATCGTCCGATTATCCTCGGCATTGTGGGTGATAGCGCAGCAGGTAAGACCACCCTGACGCGAGGCATTGCGCAGATTTTAGGTGAAGACCAGGTCACCACCATCTGTACGGACGACTACCACCGCTACGATCGCCAGCAGCGCAAAGAAATGGGTATTTCGGCCCTGCACCCCGACTGCAACTACGTCGATATCATTCAGCAGCACCTGGGTCTACTGCGCACCGGGCAGCCCATCCTCAAGCCCATCTACAACCACACCACCGGCGGGTTTGACGCCCCCGAATACATCGAGCCTAGGCGGTTTGTGATTGCCGAGGGGCTGCTGGGCTACTCAACCCGAGCCTGCCGCGACGCCTACGATGTCAAAGTCTACCTGGCCCCGCCCGAAGACCTGCGTGCCAACTGGAAGATCAAGCGCGACACCCGCAAGCGCGGCTACACCCCCGAAGAGGTGATCAAGCAGATCGAAGCGCGAGAATCAGACTCTGAAGCATTTATTCGCCCCCAGCGCCAGTGGGCCGACGTGGTGGTGAGCTTTTACCCCCCCGACAACGAAAAGACCGAAGACGAGCTATTGCTCAACGTGCGTCTGGTGATGCGGCCCACCATTCCCCACCCCGACTTTACCCACCTGTTGGGCGATAAAAATGGCGGCTCCCTCAGCGATGCGGTGCGCCTCGGCCTTGATCGCGACATGGGCAAACCCGTTGACGTGCTCGAAATCGACGGCCACGCCACCGAGAAGCCCGTGCAGGAGCTAGAACGCACCCTGTGTGGCGAAATTCCTTACCTAGGTAAGTTTTGCAGCATTGAGGGCAACACCGACATCGGCAAGGTGGTCGGCACCACGGGTGAAACGCTCCAGAGCTATCCCCTAGCGCTGACTCAGCTGCTGATCACCTACCACATGCTCAAGGCCGCCAATATCTACGATTAGGAGAAAACGGTGGTTTGACCGCTGAGGGAGGCTGACCTAGTTCGGGACGCCTGCCTTCAACGAAACAGGGGATTGACCTAGGTCAATCCCCTGTTTCGTTGTTAGATTACCGGCTAGTCGCCAAAGGGCCTGCTGTTGCGAAATCGACTCGCCGCGCGACAGCTCGGTCAACATCATTTGAATAAAGCTAGAAGCCACCTCTGCCGACTGATCGTGGGTAGCAAACACGATCGCCAGGCTGCTCTCCTCTCCGGCCCCATAGCAGAGAATGCGAAAGGTGCCATCTTCAAAGTAGCCAGTTCGATCAATGCTGCCCTGGTCAGACTGCACACCCAGATCGGCAATCAGCCGTTCGGCTCGCGACAGGCAGCCCTCTACAGTGGTTGTCAAAAGCTGGTCGCCGCTGGCGATTTCGGGACGAGCGCTGGCGGGCTGTGAGATAGAAACTAGGCCCAGACTGGCCAGGGCGATCACACATAGATGCCGTTTCATAGTAATTAAATTAGTTTTAGGACAATTCCCCAGACCCACGGCCAGAGGCGGGCCAGACGGCCTAGTAACTAATACAAATTGCCCCTGAGCTTTCCGGATGCCCCCAGCCAAAAAACTGTGTTCCCCCCAAGACAATAAAAAAAGACGACAAAAAAGCGCCGGAGCTAGCTCCGGCGCTTGGGGTGTTGAGGAGTGAACGATTGCTTATTAATGTAGAAGCCAAGTATGTCACTGAGGTAGCCTGGATATGTCAACCCTGTGACATTTTCAATTATTCTGCGAGTCTTCTTCTGTGACCCAGCCCGATGCCCTGCGCGTTTTGCTCAACGCTGTTTCCCAAGGGCAGCTCAGCCCCGAAGCGGCTCTCGACCAGCTCAAACACTTCGACTTTGAACCCATCGACGACTTTGCCAAGGTTGATCACCACCGTACCCTGAGAACCGGGTTTCCTGAAGTGATCTGGGGGCCGGGCAAAACCGTGCACCAGATTGTGCAGATTATGCGCAGCCTGCAACAGCAAAACCCCGTAGTTATGGCCACCCGCATCGAGCCAGAGGTGTTTGCCCAGATTCAGCAGCACATCCCGGCGGCGCGTTACTACGATATGGCCCGTATCTGCGCCCTAGTGCCCCTCAACTGGGCCGCTCATCGCCCCGGCACCATTGGCCTGCTAACCGCAGGCACCGCCGATCTGCCCGTAGCCGAAGAAGCCGCCATTACCGCCGAACTGTCTGGCTTTGCGGTCAAGCGCCTGTGGGATGTGGGGGTGGCGGGGCTGCACCGCCTGCTGCGCCACCGTCAGCTGATTCGCGATGTGGACGTGCTGATTGTGGTCGCGGGCATGGAAGGGGCATTGCCCAGCGTGGTGGCGGGCCTAGCCGACTGCCCCATCGTGGCGGTGCCCACCAGCGTCGGCTACGGGGCCAGCTTCAACGGCCTCTCGGCCCTGCTCACCATGCTCAACTCCTGCGCGGCAGGCATTGGCGTAGTCAACATCGACAATGGCTTTGGGGCAGCGGTGCTGGCCGGGCAGATTTTGCGCACGGGGGAGAGGATGGGCGTAGGTGAGTAGGAGTGAGTCGCTGACTCACTCCTACTCACCTACCTCAAATCAACGGGCATCGCGGCGGGCTTGACTGCAACGGTTTGATCGCGGCCATCGCGGTGAATTTTAAGGTTTAGGGTGTCGCCAATGGCGGTGGTTTCTACCCTAGCCTGCACATCGGGGGGGCTGTCTACGGGCAGACCCTCAATGGCGCGAATCACATCCCCCACCTGAATGCCAGCGGCCTGGGCCGGGCTGTTGGGCAGAACGCCAACAATCAGCACGCCCGGTTCGTCGTCGTCGATCTGGAGGTTGAGCTGCTGATCTTCGTTGATGCGCTCGACCATTTCTGTCGACAGCTCCACCATTTGAATGCCTAAGAAGGGATGCTGCACGACCCCGTTGGTAAACAACTCATCGGCAATGCGTTTTGCGGTTTCGATCGGGATGGCAAACCCCAGCCCCTGGGCGTTGGCACGAATGGCGGTGTTCATGCCAATTACTTCGCCTTGGTCGTTGAGCAGGGGGCCGCCAGAGTTGCCGGGGTTAATGGCCGCATCGGTCTGAATAAACTGCACCCGTTTATCGGGAATGCCCACCTGGTTGCTGCTGCGCCCGAGGGCGCTGATGATGCCAGCGGTGACGGTGTTGTCGAGGCCGAGGGGGTTGCCAATGGCGATCGCCCACTGCCCCGGCGCTAGGTTTTGGGTGGTGCCAAGCCGCACAGCGGGCAGATCATCGGCCTCGATTTTGACGACAGCTACGTCGGTAACGGAGTCAACCCCCACCACCTTGCCTTCAAACGTGCGCCCGTCACGAAGGGTGACTTCGACAGTTTTGGCCCCCTCAACCACGTGGGCATTGGTGAGAATCTGGCCGCTGGCGGTGAGAATAAACCCCGACCCGGTGCCCTGCTCTAGGCGATCAGGCAGGTCAGAGGGGGGTAGCTCTTCTTCAAAAAAGCGGCGAAAAAAAGGATTGTTGAGGGCATCAGGGCCGAGGT
Source organism: Phormidesmidales cyanobacterium (assembly GCA_038256265.1). Lineage (GTDB taxonomy): Bacteria > Cyanobacteriota > Cyanobacteriia > Phormidesmidales > Phormidesmidaceae > Nodosilinea. Next base: position 24,964 of record JBBSKN010000001.1, on the reverse strand, counting down.
CTGGCACTGACCGCTCGGCATCAATGCGCACCACCGCTGGCCCCACTCGCTCTACGGCTAGGGCAATAAAGTTTTGGTTGCCCCCCTCGATCTGGCTTGGTGCTAGGGCCTGCAGGGGTGGCTCAGCGACCTGGTTGAGCGAAGTTTTGAGCACGGAAGATGCATCTGCGACTGTCTCCGGAGCGGTTTCAGCCTCTGCCGACAGCAGGTTCGCTTGAGACATGTAGTGATGGCCTGCCCAACCCGCGCCGCCCCCTACCATTAAGGCTGCCGCTACCCACATAACTGGTGGAGGAAACTTCTTTAGCAACGAGTTCATTCCCTACGCCCTCTGCTACTTTGCCTGCGCTAGCCCGGCCGGGGTAGCCTGTCCAAATGGAACCGGTCTAATCTAACCCCTGTAGGCTGCTCAACACCGCGTGGCTTTAGCTCTAGGTCTAGCCCTGGCCGCCTCACCTTAGGGAATAATCTCTCGGGAGAATAATACGTTAACGTTTGACATCGACCAGAGCAACCTGAGGTAACCCCTGAGCAAGTGCGTCTGTCTTGCCTATTATAGGGGGTAGACCTCTGAGGGAGAACAGGGGCAGCTATGCAACCTTAAATATGCACCCCAATCAAGGCGGGCTGAGACGCAGATTCCTATGGTATTTCACTCTTTCTTAAGCCGTTCCTTTCGAGTCTCGGCAGCCTGTAAACCATCATTCTTGACAGCATGGCCGAGTTGCCAGCGGTGGCCTGATGCGACCCACCGCTCTCAAAACTGTCTCAGGCTGGGGACGGTGCTGACAGGCCTGGCTACGGCCTTGACCCTGGGGGTTGCGGCTATGCCTCAGGCGATCGCCCAGAGCGGCACCACGACCTGCCCCCAGCCGGTGCTGTCGCGGCTGACCCGCCACCGGGTCGCCCAGGGCGAAACCCTCGACGCTATCGCCCAGCGGCATGGTCTGCTGTCTGCCACCCTGATGGGCTTCAACCCCGACACCCAGGGAGGCAGGGTCAGCCCTGGCCAAGAGCTGCTAATTCCACCCTTCAACGGCATTCGAGTCAGCGTCACCCCTGGGCAAACCTGGCAGCAGGTGGCGGAGGCCTACAACAGCCGGGCCGATGTGCTGTTTGAGGTCAATGGCTGTGTCAGCACCGTACCTACCAGTGTTTTTGTGCCGGGGGTGAATTGGTTTCAAGGGGTGCGGACGACGACGGCCAGCGCCGCGCCCAGCAACAGCCCGCTGCAGGGCTATCCACTGCCGAGGCGATCGCAGGTGATTGTCAACTACGGCTGGCAGCCTGACTCAGCCCAGGGCAAACTGGTGTTTAATACCGGCGTCGCACTGTCCAGCCCGCCCCGCACCCCTGTATTGGCGGTGGGGCCAGGCACCGTGGCCTTTGCGGGTACCGATGCCACCTACGGCAACCTGGTGGTGATCAACCATGCCCAGGGACTGCAAACGCGCTATGCCAACCTCGATGCCCTACAGGTACGAGCTGGGCAGACGGTGCGCCAGGGCGATCACCTTGGCCCGGTGGCATCCCAAACCACGGCATCCCAGCCAGTAGCATCCCAAACCGGGACACCCCAGGCAGCCCCAGACAATTCATTCTTATTTTTTGAAGTCAGGCTCAACTCAGCCATGGGGTGGGTGGCCCAAAACCCTCAAGATTTTGTGCCTGCCATGGTGCTGCGATAGGCCGACGCGCCCAGCGGGCCGTATGCCCCTACTTGCTCAGCCCCAGGGCTCCGCACTGGATCTAGCGCCGGGAGGCAAGACCGCCTACAATTGGCCCCAAGAGGCGCATCGGCAAGGCTGATTTTTATTCATCAATGGCCCCAAGTAACCCTATGGCGCAGCACTTTTCGAAACCGCTCATCGCCCCAGAGCCTTTTTCTGAAGCCCAAGACCCGGCTTTGACATCGGGCTTGTTTTGGGTGCGTCTATTGACCTACCGACCGCTGTTTTTGCTGGGTGGGCTGTGGCTTACCCTGGTGTGCGTGTCGGCGATCGCTTACCACGGCCTGATGTCCAACGAGCCAGCGCCAGATATCGCCCACCGGGAAGCGCCCATCGCCGTCGCCGCGCCCCTGCCCCAAGTTTTAGAGCCTGCGAACGATGCCGGTGATAGAGAACCCGCTGAGACAGAACTTGCGGGTGCTGAGACGTCCCAGTTGGGCACCGTCAGCCTGTGGGGCTTGCTGAGCCTAGTCGGGCTGTGCGCCTTTGGCTGCTTTGTGCTAACCCAGCAAATTAAGGCCTCCAGCCGCCCCAAGCGCAAACAGCCGCGTCCGGTGGCGAAGGCTGTTGCTCCGGCCCGACCGCCCCACCCCAAGCGCCTCACTCCCTATTTGCCCGAGCGCGATGACGTCGTGATGCCAGGGGCCAGGGCCGTAGGTGCCGCGGCCATTTCCCAGACGGCAACTCCCGCCGCCTTTCGACCGGTGAAGTCTGCATCCCCGGTGCCGTCGGCTGTGCCCCCCACTTGGTCTCAGCCGATACCCGCCAGGAGGGCAGTTTCTCAGGCCCAGGCTCGCACTCCAGCGGTGGTGCCCGATGGGGCCGACCTCTCCCTCGACTACCCCGAGGGCAGCGTGGCCCACGCCCTAGATGTGCGGCAGCGGCGATCGCTGTCATCCTTTATGTAGAAATGTAACTATAAAGACAGCGTTTGACCTAAGGGCGTTGAGTCAGCTGCCGGTTATCTATCACCCCGACTACGTGGCCCCCCTGCCCGAGGGCCACAGATTTCCGATGCCTAAGTTTCGGCTGCTGCGCGATCGCCTGCTACACGACGGTGTGATTACCCCTGAGCAGATCTATCAGCCCGGCGAACCGCCCCAGACCTGGCTAGAGTATGTCCACCACCGCGACTATGTGAATGCCTACCGCCAGGGCACCCTCGACGCCAAGGCCCAGCGCCGCATCGGGTTGCCCTGGAGCGCCGCCCTGGTGAAGCGCACCTGTACGGCGGTGGGGGGCACCATTCTCACCGCCAAGCTGGCCCTGGAGCGGGGGGTGGCCTGCAACACCGCCGGGGGCACCCACCACGCATTCCCCGACTACGGGTCGGGGTTCTGCATTTTTAACGATCTGGCGATCGCCACCCGTGTCTTGCAAAAGCAGGGCCGGGTAAATCGCGTGCTAATTCTCGACCTCGACGTACACCAGGGCGACGGCACCGCCTGGATCTTTCGCGACGATCCCAATGTGTTTACCTTCTCCATGCACTGCCAGGAGAACTTCCCGGCCCGCAAGCAGGCCAGCGACCTGGATGTGCCCCTGGCTTTGGGCATGGAAGATCAGGATTATCTAGGTTGTTTAGCCCAGTACCTGCCCGATCTGCTGGCCCAGGTGCGGCCCGCTCTGGTGCTCTACGACGCCGGGGCCGACCCCCACCGCGACGACTTGCTGGGCAAGCTGGCGCTGACGAATACGGGGATTTTTAGGCGCGATCGCTATGTGCTCGACACCTGCGTCAAGGCGGGCTACCCCGTCGCCTGTGTCATCGGCGGCGGCTACGGCAAATCAATGGATGACCTGATCTTTCGCCACTCGCTACTGCACCGCGCCGCCGCCGAGGTGTACTCGGCCCATCGGCTCTAACCTCTAACCGAGGCAAAAAAACCGCTATGTCAGGCTAGTTTTACCAAACCTTGAGTTAGGCTAGCGACCACATTTAAGCAACTAAGGATCGGACTACAGCAATGGATATCATAATGGCTACCTTAGACCACTTAGAAGACGCCTCACGACTCTTTGATCACTATCGAAGTTTCTATCAGCAAGCTTCCGATATCGAAACCGCTAAAACGTTTCTTCGAGAACGATTTCACAACCAAGACTCAGTCATTTTTCTGGCCCAGCAAGAGGATCATGTCGTCGGGTTTACTCAACTATTTCCAAGTTTCTCTTCGGTGGCTATGCAGCGGGTCTGGATTTTAAACGACCTATTTGTGGAAGCAGACTACCGCAATCAGGGCGTAGCCCAAGCCCTTATGGAAACAGCCGAGGCATTTGCGAGAGGCACTGGAGCAGTGAGAATAACGTTGGCCACCCAAACCTCTAACCTAACCGCCCAAGCGCTTTACCAGAGGCGGGGGTTTACCAAAACTGAGGATTATGTCTACTACGCTCTGGGCTTGTAAGGATACTTGTAGCGATGTCTTGGCCCGGGGCCTCCCACGCCCACAGAATCACAGCGTCTCCTAGAATGAAAACTGTCTTTGAATTAAGTCTGCCGTTTCTGGCTCTCAATAACAGATGACTTGGGTCGTTGCCACCTTCTACAAATTTGTGCCGCTGAGCGAGCCAGGGGCATTGAGGGTTGAGCTGTTGGAGCGCTGCCTGGGCTGGGGGCTGCGTGGCACGATTTTGCTGGCCAGCGAGGGGCTAAATGCGACGGTGGCGGGCGATCGCCCCAGCCTTGACGCCCTCTTGGCCTGGCTCCACTTCCATCCCGAAATCGGCCCCTTTTCCCACCAAGAATCCACCACCGCTGACGCGCCCTTCGAGCGCATGAAGGTGAAGCTGAAGTCGGAAATCGTCACCCTGGGGCGACCGGAGGTCAACCCTGCCCAGCAAGCGGTCGGCACCTACGTCGAACCACAGGAGTGGAACCAGCTGATTGCTGACCCTGAGGTGGTAGTGATCGACGCCCGCAACGACTTTGAGGTGGAGCTGGGCAGCTTTAAGGGCGCGGTGAACCCCCAAACCCATTCTTTTAGAGAACTGCCCGCCTACGTGGCTAGCCAGCTCGACCCGGCTCAGCACCAAAAAGTGGCGATGTTTTGCACGGGCGGCATTCGCTGCGAAAAGGCGACGGCCTATTTGCTAGACCAGGGCTTTGAACAGGTCTACCACCTCCAGGGCGGCATTCTCAACTACCTCAAAACAGTGCCCGAGGCCGAGAGCCTATGGCAGGGCGACTGCTTTGTATTTGATGAACGCGTCGCCGTTGACCACCACCTCGCCCCTACCGACCACGAGCTGTGCCTGGGCTGCGGCCATCCCCTCAGCCCCGCCGAAAAAGCATCTCCCGAGTACGAAGCAGGCATCAGCTGCCCCCATTGTTACGGGACGCTGACTGCCGAAAAGCGATCGCGGCTAGAGGCACGCCAGCGCCACCGTGAGCCTTTTAACCTGTAAATGCCCTAAGCTAAGGGCGATAATTTCCCGCTGCCGTGACTATGACCTTAGCTGAAACGCCCCTGCAAGCGCTAACCTACGGCCCCGACCCCGGCGTGGCCGACTGGTGCCTGGTTGCCCTCCACGGCTGGGGGGCCAACGCCGCCGATCTGGTGGGGCTGGCTCCTTACCTCAACCTCAAGGGCGTGGCGATGGTGTTCCCCGATGCCCCCTGGCCCCACCCCCAGGTGCCGGGGGGGCGGATGTGGTACAGCTTTCCGGCGGGCTATGACTTTCGCAGTGCCCACAACTTTGCCGCCCAGGCCGATCTACAAACCAGCCGCGATCGCCTCAAGACCTGGCTGCTGACCCTGCCGCAAACCACCCAGATTCCCCTAGAGCGCACTATTTTGGCCGGGTTTTCACAGGGGGGCGCGATGACGCTAGATGTGGGGTCGCAGGTGCCTGTGGCGGGGCAGATTGTCCTCAGCGGCTATCTCCACAGTGAGGCCCAGGCTGCGGTGACGCCCCGCCCGGTAATGATGGTGCACGGCTCCTCTGACCCGGTGGTGCCGCTAGCTCTAGCCCAGCGGGCTAAGACGGCTCTCGCTAACCAAGGTCAAGCGGTGACCTGGCACGAAATCGCCATGGGTCATGAAATTCCGCCTCAGGTAATCGGGCTAATTAGCGGCTTTTGCGAAGATTTGAGGCAGCCCTAGGGGAATGTTCTGACTGACCCCTTAGGATAAAAGAAGAGTGAACTGACTCTGGGCTGTGATGGTCAAGGATCGGCCCCTCGGGGCTATGCGCAGCGCTGGGGTAACTGTCACAAAGGGGGAAAAGATTATGCTGAGCGTACATGTTTCGCAGAAGACTGTTTCAGCAATGACGCCGGATACGGTGGCTGAGCTGGCGACCCGTCTAGAGACCGATTCCTACGAAAACGCGTTTGAAGGGCTGCAAGACTGGCACCTGCTGCGGGCGATCGCCTTTCAGCGGCCTGAGCTGGTTGAGTCTTACGTCTATTTGCTCGACCTAGAAGCCTACGACGAGTCGTAGACCGTTCGAGGCCATACCACCCCCCGCCGTTAGCCCCCACATCCGTAGGGGCTAACGGTGTTTGCCCTGAGAGGGCTATCGTTGAAGCAATGCTCTCGCATTCAGGTAGGCATTGGGGTTTGGTATGGCAGGTCATTCTACAGATAAGGAAGCTCCCCGTCGGGTGCTGCTGGGCATCAGCGGCGGCATTGCCGCTTACAAGACGTGCTCGGTGATTTCATCGCTGGCCAAGGCAGGCGTGGCGGTGAAAGTTGTGTTGACCCAGCAGGGGCAGGCCTTCATGCCGCCGCTGACGGTGGCGACGCTGTCGCGTCACCCGGCCTACACCGACGAGAGCTTTTGGCAGGCTACCCAGGGGCGACCGCTGCACATTGAGCTGGGCGAATGGGCCGAGCTATTCGTCATTGCGCCCCTGAGTGCCAATACCCTGGGCAAGCTGGCCCACGGCCTGGCCGACAACCTGTTAACCAACACCGTGCTGGCCTCCACCTGCCCGGTGCTGCTGGCCCCGGCGATGAATACCGACATGTGGCAGCAGCGGGCGGTGCAGCGCAACTGGCACCAGGTGCTGGAGGATGCTCGCTATCACGGCATCAACCCTGGCAGTGGGGTGCTGGCCTGCGATCGCATCGGCACCGGGCGCATGGCCGAACCCGACGACATGCTCACCCACATTTACTCGCTGCTGCATACCCAGGGACAGCGCGACCTGGCCGGGAAACACCTGCTGATCAGCACCGGCAGCACCCGCGAGTTTCTCGATCCCGTCCGGTTCATCGGCAACCCCGCCAGCGGCAAAATGGGCATCGCCCTGGCCCAGGCGGCAATTCATCGCGGCGCTACCGTCACCCTGGTTCACGGGCCGATGGCAGAATCCCTCAAAGCCCGCCTGGGCGGCATTCAAACCGTGGGCGTTACTACCGCCAAAGAGATGCACCGGGCCATGCTCACCCACCTGCCCCAGGCCGACTGGGTGGTGATGGCGGCGGCAGTGGCCGACGTCAAACCTGCAACGCAAGCATCCACAAAACTCGCCAAGGCCGACCTGCCAGCATCCTTACCCCTGGCCCCGGTGACCGACATTGTGGCGGATCTGGCCCAGAAGCGGCAGCCCCACCAGCGACTGATCGGCTTTGCGGCCCAGACTGGCGATATTGTGCCGCCCGCGCTGGACAAGCTGAAGAGGAAGGGATTGGATGCGATCGTGGCGAACCCGATTGATGTGGCGGGCAGCGGCTTTGGAGGCGACACCAATCGGGCGATTTTGCTCACCAAAGCGGGCGACAAGTTAACGATCCCCCCCTGCACCAAGCTCGAAATGGCCCATCAAATTTGGGATGCATTGGCCAGCGTAGAATTCTAGATTGTTACCGCTTAATCGGGCAACTTGGCTAATTAATTTTTATTTGTTTACAATAAAATCTCAACGCACCTCACTGGTTCAATCCCCATGTCAACTGCTCAACTTTTTACCCGTGGCGTTGCCCAGCGTCTGGCCCTAGCTCTATTTGCTGGTCTACTCTGGCTCAGCTCTAGCCTGTTTGCGGCTCCCGCCTACGCCGCCGACTCGTACGCCGCCAAGCGATACATTGCCGCCGATGGCACCGACTTAACCGCCATGGTGCAGTGTTTGCCTAAAGAACTTAGTCAGGGCAAATTTGACCGCGCCCTGCAAGAGTCAAAGAATGACTTTTTGGAAAAAGTTTTTGACGTCAAAGACAACTACGACGACTACAAACTTGACGAAAGCGAAGTCGCCTACCTGGCCTGCGTTGAAAGCAAAGGCGTCACCCCCCAGGTCAAGCGCTAACTAGATAGATGACTGAGGGGTGCAGGGCGGCCGGTTTCAGGGAAACCGTAAACCGAATACCCTGCACCTTATACCCCTACGAACTACCCCCACGAATCTACCACCGTTAGCTTGGCAGACGCTTAATTCTGATGAAACACATGTATATCCTGCTGGGGAAAGGGAATCGAGATCCCTTCAGCATCCAGTCGAGTTTTAATCCGCTCTGGTAGGGCCAGCGTAACGGCGAGAAAGTCTGGGGTTTGCACCCAGGCCCACACTTGTAGATTAATGCTGCTGTCGGCCAGCTCCGCCACGTTCACCATCGGCGGTGGCTCGCTCAAAATCCGGCCATCCTGGGCGATTTCATTCAAAATGGCCCGGCGGGCATGGTCGATGTTGTCGCTGTAGCTAATGCCCACAAAGGTTTCTATGCGGCGGGTGGGGCGAGCGGTGAAGTTGGTGATATTGTCGCCCCCCAGCTTGGCGTTGGGCACGATTACCACCGCGTTTCCGGGCGTAATGATGGTGGTAGTAAACAGCTGAATGCTGTCGACGCTGCCCAGGGTGTCACCACCCTCAATAAAGTCACCCACCTTAAAGGGGCGAAAGATCAGCATGAGCACCCCGGCGGCAAAGTTAGAGAGCGACCCCTGGAGGGCTAGACCAATCGCCAGACCCGCTGCCCCCAGCACCGCAATCAGCGACGCGGTTTGAATGCCCAACTGATTGAGAGCCGCGATCGCCACAAAGGCCAGGGCAGCGTAGTAGACCAGGCTGACAGTAAAGTTTACCAGGGTGGGGTCAACGCCCCGCTTTACCATCAGTCGTCGAGTGGCGCGACCCACCTGCTTGGCAACCCACTGCCCTAACCAAAATATACTCAGGGCCGCAACGATGTTGAAACCCAGCCGGGTCACCAGATCCTGGGCTGTGGCGATCCACTGCGTCAAGTTTTCCACAGGTTCTCTCCCAAATTAAAACTTCGGTAGCGTTCAGTTCAGCGATGACGCCCCGTTAAACCAACCCTAAATTAGCGCTTTTAGTTTTTTTCACGGGGCAGCGGCAGGGTGTTCCCTTGAGCTTTGTGGCCAATGAATACGCCACTTGCACTACTTATGCCGTTGGCGTGGGGCATAATCTGGACATATCCTGCAAGGGTTGGGCTCCCCCTCTACCTCAGGCCCTTCTGCTTTAGGACTTATCTCCAACAAATTATCTCTATGAAAAAGGCTAGTCCTGCCTCAGGCGAAACCCTTGAGCGCCTCAAGCTCACCCTCTACCTGGTGCCCATCTTTGGGGTGGTGCCTGCCGCTTACAGCCTATGGCACAAGCAGGGCAGCCGCCAAGAATTAGCGGTGAGCCGGCTGGTGGTTACCCTGGCGGTGACCTGGGTAGTAGCCTACGGATTGCTCAGCACCGGTAGCCACCTGTCGCCGGGGCTATCGCTGCGGCTGCTGATTACCAATACCCTGGTCACCACGGGCTACACCCTCACCAACCTGGTGCTGATGGTGCGGTTGCTCCAGGGCAAGTCTGTGAGTTTGCCGGGGTTTAGCCAGCTGAGCAAGCGGCTGCCCTAGGGCGATCGCCCACCCCCACCGAAATTAACCTAAATTCTTAGACCTGGCCTATATTTACGTGGGTTGCCCGACTAAATTGCTGCTAACATGCAGCTAAAAATTTTGCAGACTCTCCTGTCTACGATTCTGCAAATCATCCCGCCCATTTTTATTGCCCTTGAGGTTTCTGGTGTCTCAACGTAACCCCCAACATGTTCGATTTCATTCACCCCAGGGGCGGCCTCTTCAAAAGCCAGCGCAAAAACAGCGGCGCATTCCCCGTGTGCTAGGCATTGGTATTGCCCTGGCAGCAGTGGCGGGTTTATCGGGGGTGGCCGGGGCGCTAATGGCAGTGTCTCTGTCGGCGGCACCGCTACAGCAGCAGCAGCTCAGCGCCGAAGATGCCGAGATCTTTAACCAAGAAACAGCCATTTTGACAGGGGGAAACCTGCGCCTGCCGCGCCTCACCCGTCCGGTGAATATTTTAGTGTTGGGCGTTAAGGTGCTCACCACTGATGTAGAGGAGGTGCCGCCCGAGCTAGAGGGGCTGGGCTACCACGCGTTGGTCAACTCCTTTGACGGCCTCTCAGACTCGATGCTGCTGCTGCGGTTTAACCCCCAGACCGAGCAGCTGGTGGTGCTGTCGCTGCCCCGCGACACCCGTACCTACGTGCGAGGTCGCCTGACTAAGCTCAACGAGGCCAACCGCGATGGCGGCCCGGCCCTCACGGCGGAGTCGGTCAGCGACCTGCTGGGTGGGGTGGCGATCGACCGCTACGTGCGCATCAATGTGCAGGGGGTCGAAAAGCTGATTGATGCCCTCGGCGGGGTAACGGTCAACGTGCCCGAAGACATGAAATATCAGGACGATAGCCAGCACCTCTACATCAACCTCAAGGCGGGCGAACAAGCCCTCAATGGCAACCAGGCGCTTCAATTTCTGCGCTTTCGTTACGATGCCCAAGGCGATATCGGCCGGATTCAGCGCCAGCAGATGTTTATGCGGGCGCTGACTGAGCAGACGCTCAACCCAGCGACCATTACCCGACTGCCCAAAATTTTGTCGGTGGTTCAGTCCAACGTGGACACCAACCTATCGGTGGAAGAACTGTTGGCATTGGTGGGTTACGGGGCACAGATCAACCGCTCTAACGTACAGATGCTGATGCTGCCCGGCACCTTCAGTCGCCCCCAAGACTTTTCCCTTAGCTACTGGTTGCCCAACTACGGCGACATTGACGGCATGGTAGACCAGTACTTTGGCTACGGTACCCAACAGGTGGCGGTCAACCGCAGCCCCAGTCGGGTGCGCATAGCGATTCAAGACAGCACCAATAACCCGGTGGCAGTACAGGCGCTCACCCAAGCCCTGCGAGACAGCGGCTACTCTAATGTGGTAGTCGACAGAACTCTGAATGAGCCTCTGCCGATTAGCCGGATTGTGGCCCAGCGGGGCGACGGGGCCACCGCCGAAACTGTGCACCGATACCTGGGCATCGGCGAAGTGCGGGTGGAGAGCACCGGAGCTTTAAACTCAGACATCACCATTCAGCTGGGCGAAGACTGGAATCAGGGTCTAGGGGAGTCGCTCTAGGGCAACAGAGCCATAGAGCGACAACTGAAGAGCAACAATAGAAAAATTTGGAACAGCACCCCACGGGCGTAGACTGGCTGGGTGGGCGATCGCACTAGGTTTAGCAAGCTATGGCGCAGTGGGTATGGGGCGCAGCCCTGGCAGGGGCAGCAACGGTGAGCATGGCCACGATGGCTAGGGCAGAGTCAGCGCTCCAGGTGGTTTACCCCCCCGACGGGCACCAGACCACGGCGGCGCAGATTTTTTTGATTGGCACTGGGACGGCTGACCAGCCGGTTCTGCTCAACGGTCAACCTATTGAAGGGCGCAGCGAGGCAGGGCACTTTGCCCCCTCTCTGCCGCTGGCGATAGGCCAAAATATCTTTACGCTCACCCAGGGGGATCATACCCTCTCCATCACCGTCACTCGCGTGGCCCCAGGGCCACAGCTGCCCAATACCCTAGGCTTTGCCGAAGGTTCCCTGGTGCCAGTGGTGAACGTGGCCTACGCTCCCGGTGACTGGGTGTGTCTAAGGGCTGTGGCTGCGGCCAACGCTACCGTGACGGCAGCCCTCGCGGGGCAGACTTATACCCTGCTGCCCCAAGCTGGCCAGACCCTACCCCCCAACTCGGCGGTACTGATCGATCAGGCCAGCCCTGCTGCCATCAGCCCCACAACCTACGAAAGCTGCTTTATAGCGGAGTCACCGGGCGATTTGGGGAAACCCACCTATCGCCTCACCCAGGCTGGTGAGAGGGTGACGGCCCAGGCCGCAGGATCTCTCAGTGTGCTAAACCCCAGTACGGTTGAGGTGGTAGAAGTCACCGTGCCCGCGGGCGTCGCCCGTACCGGCCCCAGTACCGATCACTCGCGCCTGACCCCCTTGCCCCAGGGCACCCGCGCCAGGGTGACGGGCCGAGCAGGCGACTGGCTGCGCCTCGACTACGGCGGCTGGATTCGGGCCAGTGAGACCCAGGCAGTAGCTGGGGCGGGGCGGGTGCGATCGCAGATCCGAGGCATCACCTCTCGCCAAGTGCCGGGCTGGACAGAAATTCTCTTTCCCCTAGAAATACCCGTGCCCGTGAGCGTGCGACAAGACACCAACAGCTTCATCCTCACCCTGCACAACACCGTGCCCCAGACCGACACCATTTTCGTCACCAACGACGGGCTGATTGAGCGCTTCGACTGGAACCCCGTGCTGCCCGATCAGGTGGAATACCGGATCAACCTCAAGACTAATTATCAGTGGGGCTACAAGCTGCGCTATGAGGGCACCACTCTGGTGCTCTCCCTGCGGCAGCCGCCCACAGTTCAGCGCGATCGCCCCCTCTCCGGCACCACCATTCTCATTGACCCCGGCCACGGTGGCGACGAGCTGGGTGCCCTTGGCCCCGACGGCACCCCGGAGAAAACCCCCAATCTCGATGTCTCCCTGCTGCTGCAAGCGGCTCTGGAGGCCCGGGGTGCCCGCGTGATCATGACCCGCACTGACGATAGCTTCATCGGCGTCAATGATCGCCCCGCTCAGATCAATCAGGTCGAGCCCACCCTTGCCCTCAGCATTCACTACAATGCCCTGCCCGACGCTGGCGATGCCGAGAATACCGCTGGCATCGGTGCCTTCTGGTTTCACACCCAGGCCCACAGCCTGGCCCAGTTTCTTCACGACTATCTGGTGGCTGAGCGCGATCGCCCCTCCTATGGGGTCTTCTGGAACAACCTCGCCCTCACCCGCCCCCACGTCGCCCCCTCGGTGCTGCTAGAGCTGGGCTTTATGATCAACCCAGACGAATTTGAGTGGATTGTCGACCCCCAGGAACAGGCGCGACTGGCCGAGACCCTGGCGGAGGGCGTAGAGCTGTGGGTACAGCAGGCGGCGGGGGAATAGGGAGATGGGGAGATGGCCCCAAAGACAGGCACTCACGCCCGAACCTGTAGTTTCAAATGCACCACCAGCTCAGGATAAAACAGATTCCTGTACTGCCGTCCAGGCGATGGTCAAAGACCGGCCTTGAGAGCCATCGCCCCACACCCTAGAATGAAAAATTGTCGAGAGTGCAGGAAATTCCCATGACCGTTCGCGTTCGCATTGCCCCCAGCCCCACCGGAAGTCTGCACATCGGTACCGCCCGCACCGCCGTCTTCAACTGGCTATTTGCCCGCCACGAGGGTGGCCAGTTCATTCTCCGCATTGAAGACACCGACGAAGAGCGCTCCAAGCCCGAATTCACCGACAACATTCTCGCAGGCCTCAAGTGGCTCGGCATGGCATGGGACGAAGGCCCCTTCTTTCAGTCGCAGCGGCTCGATCTCTACCGCCAGGCCATCCAAACCCTGCTGGATGCGGGCCTGGCCTACCGCGCCTACGACACCCCCGCCGAGCTCGACGCCATGCGCGAGGCTCAAAAGGCCAATAACCAGGCCCCCCGCTACGACAACCGCCACCGAGATTTAACGCCTGATCAACAGGCGGCCTACGAGGCCGAGGGCCGCCCTGCGGTTATTCGCTTCAAGATTGACGACAGCCGCACCATCACCTGGCATGACCTGGTGCGTGGCCCCGTCACCTGGCAGGCCAGCGACCTAGGTGGCGACATGGTAGTCGCCCGCGCCTCCTCGGCTAGCACCATGGGTCAGCCCCTCTACAACCTGGCGGTGGTGGTCGATGACATCGACATGGCCATTACCCACGTCATTCGCGGCGAAGACCACATCGCCAACACCGCCAAGCAGATTTTGCTCTACGAAGCTCTAGGTGCGGCGGTGCCCGCTTTCTCCCACACGCCGCTGATTCTCAACCAGAGCGGTCAGAAACTCTCAAAGCGCGACGGCGTTACCTCCATTTCTGACTTTCAGAAGATGGGCTTTGTGGCCCCGGCCCTGGTCAACTACATGACCTTGCTGGGTTGGTCGGCCCCCGACGCCGCCGAGCAGTTTACCCTCGACGAAGCCGCTAAGCAGTTCAGCTTTGAGCGGGTCAACAAAGCCGGGGCCAAGTTTGACTGGGACAAGCTCGACTGGCTCAACAGCCAATATCTGCATGCAATGGATCCCGCTGAGCTACTGGCGTTGGCCCAGCCCTTCCTAGATGAGGCGGGGCATGCCCTCAGCGATGCCGACCAGCTCTGGCTGCTGCCCCTGATTACCCTGCTAGGCCCCAGCCTTACCCGCCTGAGCGATGTGGTGGAGCAAAGTCGCTTCTTTTTTACCGAAACCGTGCCCTTTGAAGACGACGCCAAGGCTCAGGTGCAGCTCGACGGCGTGCCTGCTGTTTTGCAGGGCATCCTGAGCGGGCTGGCGGGGGATCGGTTCACCGAGCAAAACCCTGCCACCCTCGACGACCTCAAGGCTCTGGTAAACGAAGTGACCAAGGCCCAGGGCGTGAAGAAAGGGCTGGTGATGAAATCGCTGCGGGCAGCGCTGATGGGGGCGCTTCAAGGCCCCGACCTGATGGAGTCATGGCTGATTTTGCGCCAGCGCGGCTTCGACATTGCTCGACTCAAAGAAGCGATCGCCCTGGTCTAGGTCTACGGAAACCTAGAGTAAGAACATCCTAGCCCTGGCAATCAGCGGTGGGTGGTTGCTGAGCGTAGCCATCCCCACCGCCGCGCAATCTCAGGAAGCGATAGACTGTGCTTACTCAGTTGGCCTGTTCTTGCTTGAATCGGCCCTTGAATGGGCGACATTTTCGGCTCGGGTTTGATCTGGTCAGGTTGCTTACGTTACATTAAGTAAAGATTTGTCTCATAATTTCTTTTTCAAGTGGGGACGCCGCTCTGCCAAGCCTGGCAAATTCAGGTTTTAGGCATGATGAACCTAGGGTTATCCCTAGTCAACTCCCGTTAATTGAACACCCGTTAACACTGTGCACGTTAGTCAGAAGAGGCCATTGGTATGAAGTTTTCTTGGCGAGTAGCCTTACTGTGGACCCTACCACTGCTGGTAGTAGGGTTCTTTTTGTGGCAAGGGGCGTTTTCGTCGGCCCCTGCTGACATGGGTCGAAATGCGGCCAACACCCGCCTTACCTATGGTCGCTTTCTCGACTATCTCGATGCCGGTCGGGTGACGGCGGTTGACCTCTACGACGGCGGTAGAACTGCCATTGTAGAAGCGGTTGACCCTGACCTAGACAACCGGGTGATGCGCTGGCGGGTAGATTTGCCGGGTAGCTCCCCCGAGCTGGTGAGTCGTCTGCGCGGTGCCAACATCAGCCTCGACTCTCATCCCCCCCGCAGCGACGGCGCTCTGGTCGGGGCCTTGGGTAATCTGCTTTTCCCCATTCTGTTGATTGGCGGTCTGTTCTTTTTGTTCCGCCGCTCCAATGGGTCGATGGGTGGCCCGGGCCAGGCGATGAACTTTGGCAAGTCTAAGGCGCGCTTCATGATGGAAGCCAAAACCGGCATGATGTTTGACGATGTCGCCGGGATTGATGAAGCCAAGGAAGAGCTGGAAGAAGTGGTTACTTTCCTGAAGAAGC
Source organism: Phormidesmidales cyanobacterium (assembly GCA_038256265.1). Taxonomy (GTDB): domain Bacteria; phylum Cyanobacteriota; class Cyanobacteriia; order Phormidesmidales; family Phormidesmidaceae; genus Nodosilinea. The sequence continues at coordinate 9,383 of JBBSKN010000001.1, read as the reverse complement.
CCGAGCGCTTTACCGCCATCGGCGCACGCATTCCCAAGGGCGTGCTGCTGATTGGCCCCCCTGGTACCGGTAAAACGTTGCTGGCTAAAGCGATCGCCGGTGAAGCCGGTGTGCCCTTCTTCAGCATCTCTGGCTCTGAATTTGTAGAAATGTTTGTGGGTGTGGGCGCGTCCCGCGTCCGTGACCTGTTTAAAAAAGCTAAAGAGAATGCTCCCTGCATCATCTTCATCGACGAGATTGACGCGGTGGGTCGTCAGCGGGGCGCGGGCATCGGCGGCGGCAATGACGAGCGCGAGCAAACCCTCAACCAGCTGCTGACCGAGATGGACGGCTTTGAGGGCAACACCGGCATCATCATCATCGCCGCCACCAACCGAGCCGATGTGCTCGACTCGGCCCTGCTGCGGCCCGGTCGCTTTGACCGGCAGGTGATGGTTGACCCGCCCGATATCAAAGGCCGGGTCGAAATCCTCGGCGTCCACGCTCGCAACAAGAAGCTGGCTGACGATATCTCGCTGGAGGCGATCGCCCGTCGCACCCCCGGCTTTACCGGGGCTGACCTGGCCAACCTGCTCAACGAGGCGGCCATTCTCACCGCCCGCCGCCGCAAAGACGCCATCACCATGGGCGAAATTGACGACGCCGTAGACCGCGTGATTGCCGGTATGGAGGGCACACCGCTAGTCGACAGCAAGAGCAAGCGACTGATTGCTTACCACGAGATTGGCCACGCCATTGTCGGCACCCTGGTCAAAGACCACGACCCGGTGCAAAAAGTTACCCTGATTCCCCGTGGTCAGGCCCAGGGCTTGACCTGGTTTACCCCCAGCGAAGAGCAGATGCTGATCTCGCGCGCCCAGCTGCTGGCCCGCATCACTGGAGCCCTGGGGGGCCGCGCCGCTGAAGACATCATCTTTGGCGACGCCGAGGTGACAACCGGGGCAGGCAACGACCTGCAGCAGGTCAGCGGCATGGCCCGCCAGATGGTGACTCGCTTTGGCATGTCTGATCTTGGCCCACTCTCGCTCGAAAGCTCCCAGGGGGAGGTTTTCTTAGGGCGCGACTGGCTGTCTCGCTCGGAGTACTCCGAGGAAGTGTCGGCTGGCATTGACGGTCAGGTGAAGCTAATCGTCGACAAATGCTACGACGATGCCAAACGCCTGATGCGCGACAACCGAGCGCTGATCGACCGCCTAGTCGACCTGCTGGTGGAGCGCGAAACCATCGATGGTGATGAGCTGCGCCAGATTGTGTCTGAGTACACCCTGGTGCCCGACAAGCAGCAGTACGTGCCTCAGCTGTAGGGATTAGCTCACCAAAACATAAAAAGCTCGCCCCGTGGGGCGAGCTTTTTATGTTTTGGTCTACGGTGGCCTAGGTCTCCGGCAAATTAGACCTTGCCAAACAGGTCAAGCTGTTCAGAGGGATCGTAGGGGGTAGCGGCTTCCCTGGCCAGGCGGCGGGGTTTAGTGGATTTTGGCACTTCCCCCCGCAGGCCCACGGCGATGGTGCTGTTGCGCTCGATCTCGCGCATCACGTCCCTTGCCCGCTGGATCACCGAGGGCGGCAGCCCCGCCAGCCGTCCGGCCTCGATGCCGTAGGATTTGTCGGCTCCGCCGGGCTGCACCTGGTGGAGAAAGATGATCTGGTCGGGCAGTTCTTTGACCGTGACCTGGTAGTTGGCGACGTTGGGAATCAGCGCCGCCAGTTCATTTAGCTCGTGGTAGTGGGTAGCGAAGATGGTGCGGGCCTCGATCTCGACCGCCAGGTGCTCGGCCACGGCCCAGGCGATGGAGAGGCCGTCGAAGGTGGCGGTGCCCCGGCCGATTTCGTCGAGCAGCACCAGCGATCGCGGCGTGGCGTGGTTCAAGATATTCGCGGTCTCGTTCATCTCCACCATGAAGGTGGATTGGCCCGTGGCCAGGTCGTCGACGGCACCGACACGGGTGAAGATGCGATCGCACACCCCCAGCCGCGCCTCCTTGGCGGGCACAAAGCTGCCCATCTGGGCCATCAGCTGAATCAACCCCACCTGGCGTAGGTAGCAGCTCTTGCCGCTGGCGTTGGGGCCGGTGAGAATGATTAGGTCTTGGGCGTGGTGGGCGTCGCGATCGCCTGGAACCGTCCCCATGTAGTTGGAGTTGGGCACAAAGAACCCGGCGGGGAGCAGCTGCTCGACCACGGGGTGGCGGCCTTCGGTGACGGCGATCGCCCGCGACTCATCCATCTCAGGGCAGCAGTAACCCTGGAAGATAGCGACTTCGGCCAAGCCGCAGAGCACATCCGCTGCCGCCACCGCCGATGCCACTTTGCGGATCAGCTCTACCTGTTCGCCCACTTTGTCGCGCAGCTGGTTGAAGATCTCGTACTCCAGGGCGTTAATCTCAGACTCTATATTAAAGACCCGCGTTTCGCGCTCCTTGAGTTCGGGGGTGATGTAGCGCTCTTCGTTGGTCAGGGTCTGCTTGCGGATGTAGTCGTCGGGGGCCTGGTCGGCGCGGGCGCGGGAGATGCTGATGTAGTAGCCAAAGGCTTTGTTGAAGCCGACTTTGAGGGTGGAAATGCCGGTGCGCTGGCGCTCGGCGGGTTCTAGCTCGGCGATCCATTTTTGGTCATCCACCGCCTGCTGGCGCAGGTCGTCGAGCTGGGCGTTGACCCCATCGCGGATCAGGTGGCCCTCGGTGAGGTAGAGGGGCGGGGTTTCAACTAGGTGCGATCGCAGTGTCTGCTCCAGCTGCTCCAGCTCCGGCGGCACGTACTGGAGCGCTTGCAGGTAGGGGGACTTGGCTTTTTCTGCCAGCGCCGCGAGATCCGGCAGTCGTAAGAACGAATCGGCCAGAGCCACCAGATCCCGCGCGTTGGCGGTGCCGGAACCGGCCCGCCCCGCCAGCCGTTCTAGGTCGTAGATCTGCTTGAGCTTGTGCTGCAGCATCTGCCGCAGGTTGCCGTCCTGCAAAAGCTCTTGAATGGTGGACTGGCGCGACTGAATGCCCGCTACATCCAGCAGCGGTTGCAGCAGCCAGCGGCGCAGGCTGCGCCCGCCCATGGCGGTGACGGTGCGATCCAGCGCCCACAGCAGGGAGCCGTTGTAGGTGCCGTCGCGCGCAGTCTGGGTGATCTCTAGATTACGGCGGGTCTGGTGGTCGATCACCAGGTAGGCGGCCAGGGTGTAGGTGCAGAGGGGCTGGAGCGGGGCCTGCACGGTTTTCTGGGTCTCTTCGACGTAGTGCAGCAGGCCGCCCGCCGCCCGCACCGCCAGGGGCAGGTGGTCGCAGCCGAGGCCTTCTAGCGACCGCAGCCGGAACCGCTGGAGCAGGCGCTGGCGAGCCTCGCTCTGGCTGTAGGGGCCTTGGGGCCGCAGGGTGTAGCAAAACTGGCGGGGCAAGCAGCCGGGCAGTTGGTCAGAGGTATCCCCCGGCCTCAGCATCGCTCCCAGATTCGGCGCATCCACCGGGAATAGCACCTCGGCGGGCTGGAGCCGCAGCAGTTCTTGAGCGAGCTGGTCGAGGTCTTCGCCCTGGGTGGTGAGAAATTCCCCGGTGGAAACGTCGGCGTAGGCCAGCCCCCAGTGATGCCCCGCCACCACCGCCGAGGCCAAAAAGTTGTTCTGGCTGGCGCTGAGCATGCCCTCCTCGATCACCGTGCCCGGGGTGATCACGCGGGTGACTTCGCGCTTGACTAGGCCCTGGGCGACGGCGGGGTCTTCTACCTGGTCGCAGATGGCGATCGCAAACCCCTTTTCCACCAGCAGGGTGCAGTAGCGATCCAGCGCGTGGTGGGGAATGCCCGCCAGGGGCACTCGACCGATCGCCTTGCCGGCATCTTTACTGGTGAGGACGAGTTCGAGTTCGCGGGCGATGGCGATCGCATCCTGAAAAAAGGTCTCAAAGAAATCCCCCACCCGGTACAGCACCAGGGCGTGGGGATACTGCTCCTTCATCGCCACGTAGTGGCGCATCATCGGCGTTAGGTCGTCCCAGTTGACCGAGTGGTGGTCGGCGTAGCGCACGGTGTGCTTGGCCAAGCGCTCGGGGATCGGGGGCTGACTGTCGGTAGATGGGGAGGAACCAGACATGGAAGGCGTTAGAGGCTAGCGTTCAGCATTGTTGCACAGCACATAGGAGGTGCGGGGGCATGTATTTCAATGTTCAGAATATCCTTCTAGACCCACTTCACTAACAGTAACCACGTCATGCCCTACGGCTTGTAGTAGATTGACCAAATATTTTGCCTGACTATCCTCATCAAGCAGCAGAGCCAGGCTCAAGGAAGACTCCTTTTTCTTGCAACCGGAAACGCTCCTCTTCGGCTTCGAGCTGAATTAGAGCCTGATGAGTTTCACAGTAATGTATGACTTCTTGAACAGCCGCGAGGGGCAGATCCCAATTTTCCGCCGCTTGTTCTAAGGTCATTTGATTGGCCAGCATATCTCGCCAAACAGTAGCAGCCAAGAGCTTGCGTCCTTTGATCGACATTTGCTGACGCCAGGAGTGAGGGCGATGGACTAAATACTGCCAGCTCTCAACAGCGGGTGGGCTTTGCAGAGATTGGATAATAGCGGTGATTAGCTCCAGACGATCGCTGGTAGGCAGTTGGGTCACCTGATGCTTGAGATCTTGAAGCGACACGAGACACCTCGCCAGATGGAGCTATATCAAGCATAGCGGTTGAGTCCATCAATTTGGTCAAACCGCCCTGCGGAGCAGATTGGCAGTTTCGGCCAGCCAGCGGAGACAATCGCTGGCGTAGAGCATGGCTGCTTCTAGTTGTGTCAGATGTTACGCACCGTTAAGGTTCTTTGCACAGCCCGTAAGCACTACAGAGCCTGTGTTAACTTCAATATCGTTGCATAGCTCAACGATGTTGAACACTAACGAGGTTTTACCCGTGGCCCTGTCAGAAAAGATTGCTCCCGCCCTGACCGAAACCCGCGAAGACTTCTCCGAGTACGTCGCCCATCTGCAGCTGCACATGGCGCTCCAGGCCCGTAACTTGGTGCCTTCTCTCGGTCACACTGGCGATAGCCGCCACAACCTGCTGCACCAAACCCAGGCCGACATCGAGAAGCTCGTCTCCCGCCAAGGGTTTTAGAATTCCTGCCCGGCCAATGCTGCTAGGGCAATACTTTCCTCAGGCAACGTCCCCAGGGGCATTCCTGTAATAAAGGCCAAGACCCAACTCTATGGGTCTTGGCCTTTTTAATCACATTCAGGCCGTTTGGCTGGCCGCGCCCTTGCCGGGCAAGGGCAGCACGGATGATCCCCTAATACCAAATCCGAGTCACGTAACCCTGATTCCCCAAAGACCGAACCGTAGGGGAAAACGGTTGTTTGCCCGGCCCAACCGGGGCTAGCCAAGGCGAATTCAGTATGAGGCCTAGGCAGCTGAGAGAGCGACAGCCGTCTCGGCGGTTGAGAGCTGGGCCAAAATGCCGTTGACGTTGGTTTTGGCGTCGCCAAACAGCATCAGCGTGTTGTCGTTAAAGAACAGTGGATTCTCGACCCCGGCATACCCCGACGACATGCCGCGTTTGAGCACCACCACGGTGTTCGCCTCCCACACTTCCATTACGGGCATACCGGCGATTGGGCTAGTGGGGTCATTTTTGGCGCTGGGGTTGACCGTGTCGTTGGCACCCACCACCAGCACCACATCGGTTTTCGTCAGGTCGTCGTTGATTTCGTCCATTTCGAGCACGATGTCGTAGGGCACGTTGGCCTCGGCCAGCAGCACGTTCATGTGGCCGGGCATGCGGCCCGCCACGGGGTGAATGCCGAAGCGCACCTGCTTACCCTGGGCGCGGAGCAGGCGGGTAATCTCGGCGACGGCGTGCTGGGCTTGGGCCACAGCCATGCCGTAGCCGGGCACGATCACCACACTCTGGGCATTGGCCAGCAGGTCAACGACTTCGCCCGTGGTGGTGCTGGTGGCGCTGCCCTCAAGGGCGGCAGCTTTGCCAGTGCTGGTGGTTTCGCCAAAGCCCCCCAGCACCACATTGATGAAGGAGCGGTTCATGCCCTTGCACATGATGTAGCTAAGAATGGCCCCGCTGCTGCCCACCAGCGCCCCGGTGATAATTAGCAGATCGTTGTTGAGCATAAAGCCCGCTGCCGCCGAGGCCAGCCCCGAGTAGCTGTTGAGCAGCGAGATCACCACGGCCATGTCGGCCCCGCCGATCGCCAGCACGATCACAATGCCAAAGATGGCCGCGATCACCGTCATTGCCCCCAGGGCAATCAGCGGTGTGCTACCCGTGGCGGTGAGAAAGGGGAAGCCCAGGGCGGCGATCGCCCCCAGCATGCCCAGGGTGATCACATGGCGGGCAGGCAGCAGCACCGCTCGGCTGGGCACCCAGCCCCGCAGCTTTGCCACCGCGATCATCGACCCAGTAAAGGTAACAATGCCGATGAACACGCCGACAAAAATTTCGACCCGGTGGATGATTACATCGGCCCCCACCAGAGCGGCGCTGGGCTGAAGGTATTCGGCAAAGCCCACCAGCACGGCGGCCAGGCCCACAAAGCTGTTGAGCAGCGCCACCATCTCGGGCATGTCGGTCATGGCCACGCGGGAGGCGGCCAGCGCCCCCACCATTACCCCCAGGCCAATGGAGCCGAGCTGAATCGGGTAGCCCTGGCTAATGGCGGCGGTGGCGGTAAAAGCCACGGCCATGCCGACCATGCCCAGCAGGTTGCCCCGCTTGGCGCTCTCCGGCTGCGACAGCCCCGCCAGGCTGAGAATAAACAGGGCGCTGGCGGCGATGTAGGCGGTGGTTACGAGGTTGTTTTCCATATTTGGATGAGTGAAGGGTTGGGGGGAAATGAGTTTTGAGTTTTGAGGTTTAAGTTTTGAGTTTTGAATTCGACACTCAAAATTCAAAATTCAAAACTTACTTGTGAAACATGTTCAACATCCGCTGCGACACCATAAAGCCGCCGGCGATATTGACGGTGCCGAGGAAGAGGGCGATCGCCCCCAAGATCGTCATCGGTGAGGTGATATCGCCCGAAATCTGGAGCATGCCGCCGATGATGATGATGCCGCTGATGGCGTTGGTGACGCTCATCAGGGGTGTGTGCAGGCTGGGCGACACATCCCAGATCACCTTCCAGCCGAGGAAGCTGGCGAGGACGAAGACGGTCAGGTGAGTGATGAACGAAGCCGGTGCCCAGAGGCCGATGGCGACGACCACGCTGCCGAGGAGCAGGGGCCAGAGGAGTTGGCTGTACCAGGATTTGGTAGCGGGGGTTTCCTCGGGGGTTTCCTCGGAGGTGGGGGAGGTAGGGGAAGCGCTGGGGGTGGGGGCTTCGACCTTGGGGGGCGGCCAGGTGACTTGACCGTTGTGAATCACCGTAGTGGCGCGAATCACCTGGTCTTCCATATCGATCAAAAAATTCTCGGCCCCGCCCAGGTCGCTGAGCAGATGCACCAGGTTGTTGCCGTAGAGCTGGCTGGCCTGGGAGGCCATGCGGCTGGGCAAATCGGTGAGGCCAATGATGGTGACGCCGTGGTGGATGATCACCTCGCCGGGCTGGGTGGCTTCGCAGTTGCCCCCCTGTTCGGCGGCCATATCCACAATTACCGAGCCGGGCTTCATGCTCTCAACCATCTCCTGGGTGATCAGCAGCGGCGCGGGCTTGCCGGGGATCAACGCCGTGGTGATAATGATGTCAACATCCTTAGCCTGCTGGGCAAACAGGGCCATCTCGGCGGCGATAAAGGCCGGGCTCATCACCTTGGCGTAGCCGCCTTCGCCGCTGCCGTCCTCTTCAAAGTGCAGCTCTAGAAATTCTGCCCCGAGGCTCTGCACTTGCTCTTTGACCACCAGACGGGTGTCAAAGGCTTTGACGATCGCCCCCAGGCTTTTGGCCGCCCCGATCGCCGCCAGCCCAGCTACACCCACCCCGATCACCATCACCTTGGCGGGGGGCATTTTGCCAGCGGCGGTAATCTGCCCGGTAAAGCAGCGGCCAAAGTTGCTGGCGGCCTCGATCACCGCTCGGTAGCCGCCAATGTTGGCCATGGAGCTGAGGGCATCGAGCTTTTGGGCACGGGAGATTCGGGGCACCGAATCCATCGCCAGCACGGTGCCGCCCTGCTCGGCCAGCTGGGCCAGCAGCTCTGGGTTTTGAGCGGGCCAGATGAAGCTGACTAGGGTTTGCTCAGGCTTCAGCAGGGTAGCTTCGTGACGGTCAATCTCGGCGTGGTGCTGGGGCGATCGCACCTTCAGCACCACATCGGCAGCACCCCACAGGCTGAGGGCGTCGGGCACAATGCGGCAGCCGGCGGCCTCGTAGGCGCTGTCGGTAAAGCTAGCCCGGGCCCCAGCCTGGGTTTCGACCAGCACCTCAAATCCTAGCTTTTGCAGTTTTTTAGCGGTGTCGGGGGTGGCGGCGACCCGCCGCTCCCCCGCAAAGGTTTCCTTAGGAATGCCAACCGTTACCCCTGTGGAGGCAGACTCGGCGGAGGTTACTACAGGGTTCTCTTGGGGGGCGGCGATGGTCATAGAGGGTCACTACCGAGATGAGCGTGTAAACAGACAGATAGGAAAGAAGACGTAGCGGCGATGGGCCAAGCGGGGCGATCGCATTACCGGCCGACATCGGGCGATCAACATCGGTCTAACGGCAACCCAGTCATCCAGCCCAGGTAAATGCCTTTAACCAGGCCGCGAGAAACAGCCCGCATTGGGGACAATTTAACCTATGGCGAGTCGATGTCGGGGCCTTTTCTCTATAGAGATATTTAAGATATTTCCCCGCTGTTCTAGAGAGCCGGAGAGGAGATCGCGCTTCACCACCCGTCTCATACCGCCTGCTTAATACCGCTCCACGTCGGGAAACACCGCCGCCGCTGGGCTGCGGGCCGCTTCCCCACAGGTGCGGGGACTAGGCAGCAGCTTGGTCGGGTTCGCCAGCCGGTCTGGGTCAAGGGCCTGGCGCACCCAGCCCATAGTCTCTAAGTCAGCGGGCGAAAACATATCGGGCATATAGCAGCGCTTGTCGGCCCCAATGCCGTGCTCGCCCGAGATGCTGCCCCCCACCTGCACGCACAGCTTGAGAATGTCGCCGCCCAGGGCTTCCACCTGTTCGAGCTGGCCGGGGATAGCGTTGTTGTAGAGAATCAGCGGATGCAGGTTGCCGTCGCCCGCGTGAAACACATTGGCCACCCGATAGCCGTGCTTGTCGCCCAGGGCCTCGATCTCTTCCAGCACGTAGGGCAGCTGCGTGCGCGGAATCACCCCATCCTGCACGTAGTAGTCGGGGCTGAGCTTGCCCATGGCGGCAAAGGCGGCCTTGCGGCCCTTCCACAGGCGCAGCCGCTCGTCGGGGTCGGTGGCCACGGTGAGGGTGCGGGCACCGTTTTGGCGGCAGAGGTCAGCG